>JAZOSR010000035.1:0-92504 GCA_045657225.1 Eubacteriales bacterium
CGGCTGTGTAAAGACTGCCGCGAGCGAGCTTGCGGTGGGTGATGAAATTACCGTGCGCTTTGCAAACGGTGAAGCGAATGCCACTGTCAGCGGTATTCGGGAAAGAGAGTAAAAATGGCACAGAAAAAATTAAGCTTTGAAGAGGCACTCGAGTCACTCGAGGAGGTCGTTGCAAAATTAGAGGCGGGAAAGATCACGCTTGACGAGGCACTTGCCGCCTATGAAAAGGGAATGGGACTTGTTCGCTTTTGTAACGAGCGCCTTGCCGATGCCGAGCGTCGTATTGAAGCGGTCACCTTTACCGAAAACGGTTTTACGACCGAGAAATTTGACGGAGTGGACGCATGAACGTAGCAAAACGTCTTGAGGATAACGCCGCGCTGATCGGCGAAGCCCTTAATCGGGCGGTCGTGGCAGATGATCCCGATTTTTTGCCCGTGCTGGAGGCGGAGGTGTACAGCCTGCTTGCTCCGCGCGCCAAGCGCATCCGTCCCGCTCTTGTGCTTGAATTTTGCCGTATGCTTGGCGGTGAGGATGAAGCGGCGATGCCGCTTGCCGTTGCGGTTGAGATGGTGCATACCTATTCGCTCATTCACGACGATCTTCCTTGCATGGACGATGATGATCTGCGCCGGGGCAGACCTACCTGCCATAAGGCGTATGGAGAAGCCTTTGCGCTTCTTGCGGGGGATGCGCTTTTAACGGGCGCGTTTGAAAAAATTGCAACCGCGCCGCGACTCTCGCCCTCTGCTGTGTGTGACGCTGTGCGTGTCCTCTCAGCAGCCGCAGGTGATCGCGGTATGATCGGGGGTCAGGTGATCGATCTTCAGGGGGAGGGAAGCTCGCTTCCCGAGCCGACGCTTCTGAAGCTTCACCGTGGCAAAACGGGCGCGCTCATCCGCGCTTGTGCGTTGCTTGGTGCAATTGCCGCGGGCTATTCGACCGATAGCCGCGAGGCACGGGATGCCGCCAAATATGCCGAGGGCATCGGACTTGCATTTCAGATCGTTGACGACGTGCTCGACGTGACCGAAAGTGCCGATACAACGGGCAAGTCTGTCGGCTCCGATGAGAAAAAGCAAAAAACAACCTTTATCAGCTATTATTCGCCAAGCGATGCGCTTGCGTACGCAAAGCGCGTAAGCGACGAGGCAAAGGCGGCGATCGCCGCCTATCCGAAATCCGAATTTTTATTGGCACTTGCCGATCATTTGATTGACAGAAGGTATTAATGATGTATACGGATGTTTTTCAAATCAAAAACTTTTGGATCGATCTTATCACCAACCGTGTGCTGCTTTGCGCGGCGCTTTCCTGGATGGTGGCGCAGATCTTAAAAATATTTACCACGCCAAGGTATCGAGAGGATATGTCCTTTTTCCGCTTTATCGTGGGCAGCGGCGGTATGCCAAGCTCCCACGCCGCAGTCGTTTCGGCGACGGCGTTTTCCTGCGGTATCCTCTATGGCTTTGACAGTGCGCTTTTTGCGATCGCCGCTGTGCTTGCAATGGTGGTGATGCGCGATGCCGCGGGTGTTCGACGTGAGTCGGGCAAGCAGGCGGCAGTTATTAATCAAATGTCGCGTGAAATGAACAAAAAGAAAAAACTGATCGATGCGGAAATGCTCTCCGAGCTTCTTGGCCACACGCCTCTTCAGGTGTTGTTCGGCGCCTTGCTCGGCTTTGCTATGGCGTTTTTCTGTCAGGCATTTTTGTTCCGCTTGATACTGCCGGCGGTGTGATATGCGTCTTGACCGTTATCTTGTTGAGAAGGGATTTGCGTCGGGTCGCGAGGCGGCAAAGCGCTTAATTGAAGCGGGCGCCGTTTTGATCGGCGGCACGGCGATCACCAAGCCCTCCTTTGACGTTGTGGGAGAGCCCTCTCTTGAAATAACAGCGGAGTCCCCGAAATACGTGGGGCGGGGCGGCGAGAAGCTTGAGGCGGCACTGAGGCTCTTTTCGGTTTCTCCCGAAGGGCTTTCGGCGCTTGATATCGGTGCTTCCACGGGCGGCTTTACCGATTGCCTTTTACAGCACGGCGCGCGGCACGTCGTTGCGATCGATGCTGGTGTCGGGCAGCTTCACCCCTCTCTTGTGTCAGACCGACGGGTTACCAATATTGAAAAATACAACGCGCGCAATCTCGCACAAGGTGATGTCGGCGTGCACGACCTTGCCGTGATGGACGTTTCCTTTATTTCGCAAACCTTGATTCTGCCAAGGATTCCCGAGGTTTTAACAATGGGCGGTAAGCTTATTTCGCTCATTAAGCCGCAATTTGAGGCAGGCAGGGGAGCGCTCAATAAAAAAGGGATCGTCACCGAGGTGCGACATCGCGTTAGTGCTGTGGCACGTGTGCTTGAGGCGGCGGCAAGCGCGGGACTTTACTGTCTTGGTCTTGCACCCTCACCGATCCTTGGCGGTGACGGTAACGAGGAATTTCTCGCATTTTTCGAGGTGCGAGAGGGCACTCTTGACAACTGTCATATTCCAGTAGAAAAAACTGTAGTGAAAAAGGAGGTAACATTTTGAAAAAGATAGCGATTGTTACCAATTTTAATATTTACGATAAGGCAAACGCCGCGTTAAAGGTGGCGGATGAGTTGATCGGGTATGGCGCAACGGTGCTCCTTTCCTCGATCAACAAGGATCGCATATTCCGTATGCACAAAAACCGCAAGGAGTTCGTTTATCTTTCCTTTGAGGAAATGTATGAGCAAGCAGAGGCGGTGATCGTGCTTGGCGGTGATGGGTCGATCCTTGACACCGCGCGCCGCGTGGCTTCTTATGGCAAGCCGATCCTCGGCATTAACATGGGACGCCTTGGTTACATGACCGAGCTTGAGATCGGTGAGCTTGATAAGCTGAAAAATCTTTTTTCGGGCGAGTATCAGCTGGATAAGCGCGCCATGCTTCAGATCGCCGTAAAATCCGAGAATCGCGGTGTGAGAGAAAAGACCTTCGCGCTTAACGAGGCTGTGATCTCAAACGGCTCTGTTGCGCGAATCGTTGATCTTGAGCTTTACGAAAACCAAAGACACGTGACGACCTACCGTGCTGACGGTGTGATCGTGTCAACGCCGACGGGCTCGACCGCGTATTCGATGTCCGCGGGCGGTCCTATCGTGGATCCGCATCTTGAGTGCTTTTGCGTCACACCCATCTGCTCCCACTCCTTAAGCGAGCGCCCTGTTTTGTTCCGTGACAGTACCGTGCTTGAGATCAAAAATGTTTGCCAGCGCGAAAAAATGCTCTATTTGACGGTTGACGGACGCAATAATTTTGAGCTTTATCGCGGCGACGTGGTAGAGATCACGAAGTCGAATACCGAAATTTCCCTCATTCGCTTCGAAAGCAATGATTTTTACGTAAGATTAAAAAAGAAGTTAAATTTTAACACATATCAAAAATAAACCAAAATCAAGGAGAAGTATCATGAAAAGCAACAGACAAAAGGCGATTCTTGAGCTGATCGACCGCCATCACATTGAAACGCAGGACGAGCTTATTTCCTACCTCAATGAGCAGGGCTTCCATATTACGCAGGCAACGATCTCGCGCGATATCCGTCAGCTGCAGCTGACCAAGGTAATGACCAATCGCGGTACTTACCGTTACGTGGCACCCAAGGCAGAGGATATGGTGGCAACGCCCAAGTTCCACGCCGTCCTTGCCGACTCGGTTTTGAAGGTAGAGTACGCAATGCATACCGTTGTTATGAAGACCTATCCCGGTCTTGCGCAGGCGGTTGCGGCAAGCGTGGACTCCTTCTCTATCAAGGATCTTCTTGGATGCGTTGCGGGTGATGACACCATTATCATGGTGACCAAAAACGAGCACGCGGCAAAAACGATCAGTGAAAGCATCAAAGAAATGATGAAAGACGGGCAATAAGCATGCTTCGTTCGCTTCATATAGAAAACATGGCGATCGTCGCCGTGCTTGATGCTGATTTTGAGGCGGGCTTTTCTGCGATCACGGGTGAGAGCGGTGCGGGTAAATCCGTGCTGGTCGACTGTCTTGATTTTTTGCTTGGCGCAAGACCTCGGCGTGAGCTGTTGCGCCGCGGCGCTGCGAAGGGGGCGGTGAGCGCACTCTTTACCGAGGTTGGCGAGGCGGCTCTTGCCTATCTTGCCGAGATCGGCGTGGAGGATACCGACGAGGTGCTGCTACAGCGTTCGCTTGATGAGCAAGGGAAAAGCGTTGCCCGCCTCAACGGTCGTGTGATCACACAGACGATCTTAAAGGAGCTTGCCGCGCATCTTGTCAGTATTCACGGGCAAAACGATAATCAAAGCATTTTGAGTGCCTCGGCACAAAAAAGGATGCTTGACGGCACGTGTGATTTCGGTGACGTGATGAAACGGTACCGTGAAGCACACGCAGCGCGCGCCGAGGCGCTAGCAAGCCTCTCGGCGGTGGAGAAAAACGATGCCGAGCAAAGCCGCCTTCGCGATATACTCGCTTTTCAGATCGCCGAGATCAAATCGGCAGAGCTGAAGGAGGGCGAGGAGGAGCTGCTCCTTTCGCACCGCACCAAGCTGCAAAATGCCGAGCGCATCTCAAAGCAAACGGCGTTTGCTTATCACGTGCTCCACGGCAGTGAAAAGGCATCTGCTTCTCTCATTCTTGAGCGTGCCGCCATGGCACTCTCGCAGATCGCGGGCGCTGTGCCCGAGGCAGACGGACTTGCCAAGAAGCTAACCGAAATGCGTTATGAGGTGGAGGACATTGCCAACACCGCGCGTGATTTCGGCGCTGACGTCGAGGGTGATCCCACCAAGGCGCTCAATCGCGTAGAGGCACGTCTTGATACGATCAGCAAGCTTTGCCGTAAATACGGCCCCGATATTCCTGCCGTGCTTACATTTTTGAGTGATGCAAAGCAGCGCCTTTCGCTGCTTGAAAACGCCGATGAAACCGCAGAGCAGCTGCGACTTACAATTAAAAAGCTGGAAGGCGATATGCGCGGCTTGGCTGATCATTTGCACGAGGCGCGATCGAATGCGGCGCGTGCGCTTGAAAAACGCATAGCCGAGGAGCTTTCCTTCCTTGATATGCCAAACGTGCGCTTTGAAATACGCGTATCCCGCTCGGACGAGTTTTTTGCTGACGGCATGGATGAGGTGGTATTTTATCTTTGCGCAAACAAGGGCGAGGTGCCGTTGCCCCTTACTCGCGTCGCATCGGGTGGCGAGCTTGCTCGCGTAATGCTCGCGCTGAAGAGTGTGCTGCAGGACGAGGCGGGCGTCGGTACTGTCGTGTTTGATGAGGTCGATACAGGTATTTCCGGTAAGACCGCGCGTAAGATCGGTATGCGCCTTGCCGATATGGGGGGGCACGTGCAGGTCGTGACGATCACACACTCGGCACAGGTGGCATCGCTTGCCACCACGCATTTCAAGATCGCAAAGGGCGAGAGTGAGGGGAGAACGACATCCTCGCTTACCGTTCTTGACCGTGAAGCGCGCGTGGCGGAGCTGGCAAGAATCCTTGGCGGTCTTTCAGTGACCGAAACGCAACGCCGTGCCGCCGCCGAAATGCTCACGGAGGGAGAAAACTACCGATGAAAAATAAAACCAATGTCATGCGTATGCTTGACAGTGCCAAGATTCCATACGAGGTGCTTGAATATACCGTTGACGAGAGCGACCTTTCGGGCACGCACATCGCGGATCAGTTAGGTCTTGACTACGAAATGGTCTTTAAGACCTTGGTTGCCAAGGGAGATCGCACGGGTCCTGTTGTCTTTTGTATTCCCGCGCATAGGGAGATCGACCTTAAGAAGGCGGCAAAGGAAACAGGGAATAAGAAAATCGAAATGATACACGTGAAGGACCTGCTGGCGCTGACCGGTTATATCAGGGGCGGTTGCTCTCCCATTGGTATGAAGAAGAAATTTCCTACCTATTTTTCCGTGACCGTTCTTGAGCATGAAAAAATCACCGTCAGTGCAGGTGTGCGCGGCGCACAGCTTTTGCTTGACGTTGTGCGTTTGTTACCCTTTGTTGAGGCAAAAACAGCAGAGCTTTATTAACTTTCTCACTTGACATTCTACCAATATAATAGTAAAATAATATTAAATTTGCATAAACAGGAGTTTAACTATGAACAATCAGAACAAAACAATGGACAAGATCGTAGCGCTTTGCAAAAATCGCGGCTTTATTTTCCCCGGCTCTGAGATCTACGGCGGACTTGCCAATTCTTGGGACTACGGACCTCTTGGCGTAGAGTTTAAAAACAACGTCAAGCGCGCGTGGTGGAAAAAGTTCGTGCAGGAGAGCCGTTATAACGTCGGACTTGACAGCGCGATCATTATGAACCCCGAGGCATGGGTGGCATCCGGCCACGTCGGTGGCTTCTCCGATCCCTTGATGGATTGCAAATCCTGCAAGTCCCGTCATCGCGCGGACAAGCTGATCGAGGAGTATGCTTTTGCCAACGGTCTTGACGACAATCCCGCAGGCTGGTCGTTTGAGGAAATGGCTGCATATATTGCAGAGAAGGGGATCGTTTGCCCCAACTGCGGCAGCAACGACTTTACCTCCATCAAGAAGTTTAATCTGATGTTCAAGACCTTTATCGGCGTAACGGAGGATTCTACCAATACCGTTTATCTTCGTCCCGAAACCGCGCAGGGTATTTTCGTCAATTTCCCCGCAATTCAGCGCGCAACCCGTAAAAAGCTGCCCTTTGGTGTATGCCAGATCGGTAAGTCCTTCCGTAACGAGATCACGCCCGGTAACTTCGTGTTCCGTACGCGCGAGTTTGAGCAGATGGAGCTTGAGTTCTTCTGCAAGCCCGGCACTGACCTTGAGTGGTTTGCATATTGGAAGGATTTCTGCAAGAAGTGGCTGCTTGACCTCGGCATGAGAGAGGAGAATCTCCGCCTGCGCGATCACGATCCCGCAGAGCTTGCATTCTACTCCAAGGGCACGACCGACTTTGAGTTTTTGTTCCCGTTCGGTTGGGGTGAGCTTTGGGGCATTGCCGACCGTACCAACTACGACCTTTCCCAGCACGCAGACCACAGCGGCAAGGATATGACCTATTTCGATCCCGAAACCAACGAGCACTACGTGCCTTACGTGGTTGAGCCCTCGCTTGGTGCTGACCGTGTGGCGCTTGCCTTCCTTATTGACGCGTACGACGAGGAAGTGATCGATGCAGAAAAGAACGACGTGCGCGTAGTGCTTCACCTGCACCCCGCACTCGCTCCCTACAAGGTAGCAGTTCTGCCCTTGTCGAAGAAGCTCTCGCCCAAGGCGCTTGAGATCTACGACGAGCTGGCAAAATATTTCCCCGTTGATTTTGATGAAACCGGCTCGATCGGTAAGCGCTATCGCCGCGAGGATGAGATCGGTACGCCCTTCTGCGTCACCGTTGACTTTGAAACGGTTGGCGATGCTGAAAAGCCTGCTGATAACTGTGTAACGGTTCGTGACCGTGATACGATGGAGCAGGTCCGTATTCCGATTTCCGAGTTAAAATCTTATATTGAGAGTCGCATTGCATTTTAAGCTTTTCCCTTAAGACTCTGAAAGGAGCCAATTTTGATCAAGATTCGTATTGCCGAATTAAACGTTGAGATCCACAATCACTATGCGTTTTGCGAAAAATTTTGCCGTTTGTATCTTTGTGACTTTGACAAAGCGGATATTACCGTGAGCGTCACGCACGAGGAGCTTGAAAAGGAACGTGAGCAAAGTCCGTATCCCACCAATTACGGTTATCTTGAAAGCGTGTGTGTCTATCGCAAGATCGCCATGCAGCTGCCGCGCTTTGGTGCTATGGTCTTTCACGCCTCGGTCGTCGAATGTGACGGTGTGGCGTTTGCCTTTGCCGCGCATAGCGGAACGGGAAAATCAACGCATGCCAATCTTTGGTTGAAGGTGTTTGGCAAGCGCGCTCGCATTATCAACGGTGATAAGCCGATCCTTCGCTTGATCAAGGGAAAATGGTATGCCTTTGGCACACCGTGGTGTGGAAAGGAGGCGCTTGGTGTCAACGCCTCCTCGCCACTCGCCGCTATTTGCTTTATCGAGAGGGATAAGGAAAATCATATCAAAGCCATTGAGGGCGGAGAGATGGTGGGCAGACTGTTTTCGCAGGTCCTCATGCCCGAGAATGCCGAGCTTGCCGATAAGCATCTTTCATTGCTTGATCAGCTTGTTACCACAACGTCTACTTATTTGTTACACTGCAATATGCTGCCCGAGGCAGCGATCGTTGCCCATCGTGGCATGACAGAAGGAGAATAAAATGATCCGCAATTCTGATTTTATTAAAAGAAAGATCGGCACGCAATTCGTGATCGTTGCAACGGGCGTGGCAACCAAGCAATTTAACGGTATGATCTCTGTGAACGCAACAGGCAGCTTTATTTGGGATCAATTAGAGCGCGAAGTTACAATTGACGCCTTGGTTGATGCCATTGTTGCCGAATATGAGATCGATCGCGAAACCGCGCTGGCAGATGCTACCGCCTTTGTTCAAAAGCTGATGGAGGTCGGCGCCATTGTTAAGTGATCAATTCGGCATGCAGGAAATATATCCCTTGCTCCTTGAGGTCGTTGATTCGGGTGGAGAATTTCGCCTTTCGCCGCGCGGTACGAGTATGCTGCCGTTGCTTCGAGAGGGGAGAGATTCGGTTTTGCTTGTCAAGCCGCAAAATCTGAAAAAAAGGCAGATATGCCTTTATCGCCGCCCAAACGGGGCGTTTGTTCTGCACCGCATTCTTGCCTTTGACAAGCAGAAAAATCCCGTGTTTTGCGGCGACAATCAAACGAAAAAGGAATATGGCATCACCAAGGACAATGTGATCGCCGTTGTCAGCGCCGTTTATCGCGGCGAGAAAAGGGTAAACGTTACGGCGGTATCCTTCCGTCTTTATAGCTTTTTTCACGCAATTATGCCGTGGCGGCGCTGTTATTTTTTTGCGCGTCGCATCAAAAGCAAGCTTTTCCGTTGCTTAAAAAAGAAGGGTTGAACCAAGGTTCAACCCTTCTTTTTCATTGTTAAGCTATCTTTGATGGCATCGTTTGCCGCTGATGCGATTTTTTGGTCGGTGGCAAAATACCAAACGTAATTTCCGCTTGCCGAGATCATGGCGTTTTCGTAGCGCTTTAAATTTTCCGAAAGGGTGTTGCCGGGATAAAGGGCGGCAAGTGCGCGCATGGCATCGCATTCTGCCAGCAAATACGCGCGAATGCTTTCAACAACTGCGCTCTTGTCCGCGTGCTCCTTTAGGCGAAAAATACCGTATTCCGCAAGAATACCCGCCTCGTTTTTTAAATACACTGCGCTGTTTTCTGTATCGGCGGTAAAGGGAAAATTCGTGGTAATAAAATCCTCGTCTGCCTTCGTAAATTCTGACGAGGTGTTTGCGTTTTCACAAATCACGCGTTCAAGGTCTTCAAAGGTAACGTCGGTTGCATATACTTTTTGGCAACCGACAAATAATAGGAGCAATAATAAAAGAGAAAGGAGCCGCTTCATTGTTTTGCCTCCTTGATTTTGCTTTCGTTTTCGCGAAGGATAGCAAAAATCACAGTATACGCCTCGCTTGTGAGGTGAATACCATCGGCACTTGAACAGTATTCGGTGGCAAGATAACCTTCGGCATCCTTTAAACGCGCATTGGAATCAATATAAACAAGGGCGCGCCTTGTGGCGATCTCACTGATCGTTTGATTGGCGCGGTCGATCATTTGGTTTGTAATAGCCGCGCTTGATTTTCCCACGGGAAAGATCGATTGCAAAATAACGGTTGTATCGGGAGAGGCGTTTTTTACGGTGTCGATCAGCTTTTCGTAATAGAAAGCAAAGGTCTTTTGATCATTTTGATAATAATAAACGCCGTAATCCACACCAAGCGTAATGACAAGCCGCGCGGGACGGCATTTTTTTGCCATTTCACCGATCGTCAGCTCCTCACCCTCCTCACCCGCCATAATTTTGGCGTAGGTAATACGCGGATCGAGGTTAAGATAGCGACTTTTTGTTGCCCAAACCTGAGATTTACTTGTAATAGGCGCGCGGGAGAGCATGTGCGCCGTGGTCGAGTCACCGAGAAAGGTGAGCGTGGCAATAAAATCCTCATTTTCTTCGGTCGGTGTGCCGTTTGTGAGCGCACTTGCTTTATCGCATGAAACAAGCAACAAAGATAATATTAAGATAAATAAAAAAATACGGTTGAAGCGCATGAGAGAAAACCTCCTGTTCAACCGTATTATGTGTGATTATTTGTTTTTATATACGCCCGTGTAGGTGTTGCTGTCGCGCTTCAGGCGTGCGGCGCGTGCCTTCAAATAAACGATAATGCCCATTACGATGGCATAAAGAATAAATAGAAAAAGGAAAAATAAGAACGCGCCCGATGCCTTTTGATTTTCGGGCATATTGGGTAGATAAAGAAAGAAGATGATACCGGAGAAGGTCAGTAAAAAGTGGCAAAGAAGCCTTGTTCCCGTTCCCATAGAGGAAAATCTAAAGAGCATATTTGCCGCGGCAAAGAAGGCGGAGAAGGGGAGAATCAGTATCAGTGATAAGGGGCGCATGATAAGAGAAGCGTTGTTCGAAATCAACCAGGAAATAAAGATCAGCGCAAAGGTCGTTGCGGTATAATAAATACAAGCGCGCGTGGCGATCAGCTTGGTATAATTTTTATCTTGCATAAAAAGCCTCGTTTCATTTGTTTTCGTATCATATTGTATCATATAAATGAAAAAAAGGCAAGAGATTTAAAGAAAATCAACGATTGTCTGTTTCGTTCGTTGACACAAATGGGAGAAAGTTGTATAATAAATATAGCGACCTGACCCACGTGGAGGTGTTTATGAAAAAATTATTGGCTGTTGACGGTAACAGTATTGTCAATCGCGCCTTTTACGGCGTGCGTCCGCTTTCAAATAAGGAAGGATTTCCAACCAATGCTCTTTTTGGTATGGTTACCATTCTTGAGAAAAATATAGAGGCGGTCAAACCCGATTTCATGGCAATTGCGTTTGATGTGAAGGCGCCGACCTTCAGACATAAAATGTACGATGCGTATAAAGCAGGGCGCCATCCGACACCGGAGGATCTGCTCCGGCAAATGCCTGCCGCAAAGGAGCTTGCCGCGGCGCTTGGCTTTACCGTGCTTGAGCTTGCGGGGTACGAGGCAGACGACATTCTCGGTACGCTTGCCGCGTGTGCAGAATGTGCCGATTGCGGTGAGGACGTGGAAACCTATATTTTAACAGGTGACCGCGACGCCTTGCAGCTCATTTCCGACCGCGTACACGTCTTGCTTGCCACCAATACCGAAACGATCGATATGTCAAGAGCGCGCTTTTTTGAGAAATACGGCGTTGATCCCACGCAGTTCGTTGACGTGAAGGCATTGATGGGCGATAGCTCTGACAATATCCCCGGTGTTGCGGGAATTGGCGAGAAAACCGCACTGAAGCTGATTTCCGAGCACGGCTCGCTTGACGGCATCTATGCGGCATTGCCGACCGCACCCCTCACACCCTCGGTTAAAAGCAAATTGGAGGTTGGGCGCGATAACGCCTACCTCTCACAAAAGCTTGCTACCATCTTCCGTGAGGTGCCGCTTGATATTAGTCTTTCTGGGCTTTCCTATGACGGTCCTGATAAAGCGGCTCTCCTGAAACTGTTTACCAAATTTGAGTTTAACGCCCTGATCAAGCGCATGGGGCTTGCCGATGCTTCTTGCGAGCAACAAAATGACGCCAAGCAATCGGAAATTTTCCCCCTTACCGAGGCGGCACTGTTACAGCTGACGGGTACAGCGGCACTCGGTGTGCACGAGGGTGACTTCTTCCTCTTTGCCAATGATCGTTTGTTAGCTGTGAGTGATATTTCCTTGCTGTCACAGCTCTTTGGGCGAAACGATCTTCGCATGATTTGTCACGATGCTAAAAGCCTTTATCAATCTTTAGAAAAACAGGGAATTCACTGGCGAAACGCCGCCTTTGATACTATGCTTGGCGCATACGTGTTAAATCCCGGTGAGAACGGATTTGATCTGTCGCGCTTGATTTTGTCCTATCTTGGCGAGCAAGCGCTTGAGGCACCCTATTCTCTTACACGCTTGATCGAGCTTGCCAACGCAATGCAAGCAAAAATGACCGAGCAGGGACTTGACTCGCTGATGAACGAGATCGAGCTGCCGCTTGCCGCCGTGCTTGCGGATATGGAGCTGGTCGGCTTTTGCGTATCACGCGAGGGACTTACTCGCTACGGGGAAAATCTCACGGAGATTGCGGCACAACTCGCGGAGCGCATTTACTATGCCGCGGGTGGGGAGTTTAATATCAATTCGCCGAAGCAGCTTGGCGAGGTGCTGTTTGAGCGTCTTGGCTTACCGCACGGCAAAAAGACAAAGACAGGTTATTCCACCAACGCGGAGGTGCTGGAGGGACTTGCCCACATTCACCCGATCGTAGAAGATATTTTGGATTATCGCCAAGTTACCAAATTGAATAGCACCTATGCCGAAGGGTTACTAAAGCAGATCGAGGAGGACGGGCGCATCAGGACCACGTTTAAGCAAACGGGAACCGTCACAGGCAGACTTTCCTCGGCAGAGCCGAATCTGCAAAACATTCCGATCCGCACCGAGCTTGGCAAAGAACTACGGCGCTATTTTGTGTCAAAAAACAACAATTATTTACTAATTGATGCGGACTACTCACAAATTGAGCTAAGATTGCTTGCGGCAATGGCGAATGATAGCGCGATGATCGAGGCGTTTGCGACGGGCGCGGATATTCACGCATCGACCGCCTCGCGTGTGTTTGGCGTAGCGCCTGATGCCGTGACCACAGACCTTCGCAAGCGTGCAAAGGCGATCAATTTTGGTATTATGTACGGTATGGGCGCACACAGCCTTTCGGGAGATCTCCATATCACGCGAAAGGAAGCGCAGGAGTATATCGACAGCTATTTTGCTTCTTACCGTGATATTGATGCCTATCTCAAAAATACCATTGCCGAGGCATATGAGCAGGGCTTTGTCACCACGCTCTTCGGTCGTCGCCGCTATATTCCCGAGCTCAAAATGAAAAACAAAAATATGCAAGCATTCGGCGAGCGCGTGGCAATGAATAGCCCGATACAGGGCACTGCCGCCGATATTATCAAGCTTGCGATGATCCGCGTAGATCGCTCGCTGAAGGAAGCGGGGATCGACGCACGGCTTGTGTTGCAGGTGCACGACGAGCTGATCGTTGAGGCACACCGCGATTGCGCCAAGGAGGCACAGGAGATCCTTGTTCGCGAGATGGAAAATGCCGTGAGCCTTTCTGTTGCTCTTAAGGTTGGCGTTGCGGTAGGGGAAAATTGGTATGATAGCCATTAACGCGATAGCGACATTTGGCGTGCTTGTTTTATTACAGTAAAAGGAGATCGTTATGGCAAAGGAAAAGCGCTTTGAGCGCGTGTATTCGCAAGGACTTGGTTCATTTGAAATTTGGGTAGATACTTTAACGGGCGTTAATTACGTTTTTCACCAAAGCGGCTATGCAGGCGGCATGACTCCGCTGCTTGATCGCGAGGGGAATGTGGTGGTATCTCCTGTTTTGAAGTAATTGAAGATAAAATAAGAAATACGCGCGAGTTATCTCGCGCGTATTTCTTATTGATTATTTTGTGGTGGGGATAGTAGCTTTAAAATATCGAAGATGCTTTTGACGGATAAAAGCTCAATATCCGCCTTAATCTCTCGTTTTTCAAGATTGCGGAAGGGTACGACCGCGCGCTTGAAGCCAAGCCTTGCCGCCTCCTTAACGCGATATTCAAGACCCGAAACGGCGCGGCATTCACCCGAAAGACCAAGCTCGCCAATGGCGATGAGATCATCGGGGACGGCGCGGTCGGTCAGCGAGGAAATGAGCGCGAGCGCGACGGCAAGGTCGGAGGCGGGCTCGTCAAGTCTAAGACCGCCAATGACGTTTAAGTACACGTCGTTTGCCGAAAAACGAAGTCCAAGCCGCTTTTCAAGCACGGCAAGAATCAGGCAAAGTCGGTTATAATCAATGCCGTTGGAGGTTCGGCGAGGGGCGGGGAATGCGGTAGCGCTGACGAGTGCTTGAATTTCAGCAATCAAGGGGCGCGTGCCCTCCATTGTACAAACGGCACAGTTGCCCGAGGTGTTTTGTGGTCTTCCCGCAAGCAGCATTTCAGAAGGGTTGGCAACCTCCACCAGACCCTCGTTTGTCATTTCAAACACGCCGATCTCGTTGGTCGAGCCGTAACGGTTTTTGATGGCGCGGATAATGCGGTAGGTCTGCTGGCGCTCGCCCTCAAAATAAAGGACGGCGTCTACCATATGCTCAAGCACCTTCGGACCCGCAATGCTGCCTTCCTTGTTGACGTGACCGACCAAAATAACCGAAATATTATCGGTTTTTGCCTTGCCGATAAAGGCAAGCGCGCTTTCTCTCACCTGCGTGACGGCGCCTGCTGTGGAGGCAATGCTTTCGCTGTAAATGGTTTGTATCGAGTCTACGATGATCACGTCAGGCTTGGTGCGATCGACCTCGCTTAAGATCTTTTCAATATTGGTTTCGGTGAGGATCGAGAGATTATTGCCGCTAACGCCAAGGCGCTCGGCGCGCAGCTTCAGCTGACCGCCCGATTCCTCGCCCGAAATATAGAGCACGCGACGGTGCGAGCCGAGAATATCCGAGATCTGCATGAGAAGCGTGGATTTGCCAATGCCGGGCTCACCCGACAGCAATACCACCGAGCCAAGCACAAGACCGCCGCCAAGCACACGGTCAAGCTCCGCAAGACCCGTTGCCGTGCGGATATAAGAGGGCATTTCAAGCTCCTTGTAGGGGGTCGCGTGGCTTTCGCCCGTGCGCGCGATCAGCGTATGGCGCGCCGCGGGTGCCGCCTTGCTTTCCTCCTGCACCACGTCCTCTACAAAGCTGTTCCATGCGTTGCATGAGGGGCATTTTCCCATCCATTTCGGTGAGCGATATTGACATTCCGAGCAAACGAAGATAGTTTTAAGACCTTTCATGTCATCCTCCGTTCTTTTTCTTATCCTTATTATATCATTACAGTTGCCTTCTTGCAAGTATCAAAGCGGTATTTTTTCGGCAATGGCGTGATAGATTACCAAGGAAAGTCTTTTTTGATAATCCTCGGTTGATAATAACAGGCATTCCTCGTCGCTTGACAAAAAACCGCATTCTATTAAAATAGAGGGATTTTTCATATTTCGCAGTAAATAAATACTCGACGTCGCGACCTTGATCTTGCGGTTGTTTTGCGGTTGCAGGATCTCCTTCACGCTTGCTTGCACGGCACTCGCAAGCTCCATTGAAAACGGATCGTTTGGCGAATACCAGACCTGTGTGCCGCGACAGGAGGGAAGCGGGAAGGCATTTTGATGAATGCTGATAAATACCGCATCGGGATTGACGTTTGCGACCGAAAGTCGCGCGTCAAGATCGGCTTGCTTTTTGTGGGTTTGCGCATTTCCCGAAAGGAGAATATCCTCCGTGCGCGTTTCAATGACGCGGTACCCGGCGGCTCTGAAAAGCGAGGCAAGCGTTTTACTGATTGAAAGATTGATCTCTTTTTCGGTAATGCCGTTTTTGCCCGACGTGCCACCGTCAATGCCGCCGTGCCCCGCATCAATAATGATCGTCGGCTTTTCTTCTGCGTGATATGCTTCGAGTGCCATGGGAAGTGTCCTTAACAAGCTTGCAAGCGCAGAAAAGAGTAGACAAACCACTAAAAATATGACGGTAAATATATAAAAAAATATACTTTTTCTCATTTTGTCACCTCATCAAAATATAAGCGACAAAAGAAAAAATTATGAAAATAAAAAAGCCGTTTTTCAACGGCTTTTTTATCGGTTCACGA
Source organism: Eubacteriales bacterium (assembly GCA_045657225.1). GTDB lineage: Bacteria > Bacillota > Clostridia > Oscillospirales > CAG-272 > Firm-07. The sequence continues at coordinate 15,891 of JAZOSR010000035.1, forward strand.
GATCAAAGGGTTTCGAGATAAGCAACCACATCACCAACGGTAACAAAGCGGTTGGCATCCTCCTCGGTGACCTCAATGTCAAATTTTTCCTCACACATCATGATAAGATCGGCAAGCTCGATAGAATTGATGTTCAGATCCTTGGAAAGCTCCGCGTCGGGCGTAATGCTATCAGGATCGATCTGCAGTTCGTCTACCAAAAGCTGTTTTACTTTATCAAACATATGTAACCTCCGTAATGGTTATTGTTATTTCAATTATATCTAAAACAAACCTGCTTGTCAAGTCGTTTTTTTAGATTTGTCATGGATTTGTGACAAAAATAGGGGAAATGAATTGACAATTCTCGACACACTGAATTATAATATGTTTATCAGCAAAAAACGAGGGGGGGATCATATGGCAATTTTTACAAGACGACCGCTTGCGTCTGCTTGCCTTGCGCTGATTTTAGCGTTGCTTGCTTTTAATTTTATTCCCGCCTATCCTTCGTTTGTCATTTTATGTGTGTGTGCGGCGCTTGTTATTTTAATTTTCGTTGCTTATTTTATTTTCAAAAGAAATTATGTGATCTTTTTCGCGATATTGTTGTTGATCGGTATGTTGATAGGAGGAGCAAGAACATTTTTTACGTTAAAGAAAGAAACGGCTTTGACCTCGCGCCAAGGTGATGTGATCACAGTCCTTGCTAAAGTCGAGGAGGTCAAAGGCTCTCGTTCTTACGCTTCCTCGCTGGAGGTTACCGTTACCGAAATTGACGGCGAGGAGGTCGATCTTCGGGCGATTCTTACTTTTTCGGGCGCGGTGCCGTTTTATCGCGGAGATCGCTTTCAGGCAAAGGTGCGCGTAGAGTCGCTTGAATACGAGAATTATTATGAAAATCAGGCGTATACCTACCGCGGTACAGGTAACTGTGCGGTTTTGGTCGTTGAGGATGCGAGCAGCATGGTTCTCGTGGAAAGCGGGAGCTCTGATTTTATCAGCTTTTTTGAAGAATTAAGGGTATCACTTTGTCAACGTATCAAGCGAATAATGAGCGGCGAAGAGGGGAATTTACTTTGTGCCTTATTGCTTGGTGACGATAGCGATCTTTCCGAACGTACAGTGCGCGACTTCCGCCGTGCGGGTGTTTCGCACGTGCTTGCGCTCAGCGGATTGCACGTCGGCATGCTTACCGCTCTTTTTGATCGGCTTTTGCTTGGATTTCGATTGAAAAAGTATTGGCGCGGTATCGGGATTTTGCTTATATTGTTCTTTTATATTTGTCTTACGGGCTTTTCCTTTTCAACGATCCGCTCGGTCTTAATGATTGCCATTGTGTATCTTGCGTATTTTACAGGGCAGGAATCAGACGGCATCACCTCGCTTTTGATGGCTGCATCTGTCATTGTGCTTCTGACACCGTATGCCATATTCAGCCTTTCGTATCAAATGACGATGCTTGCGACCTTCGGCATTCTTGCTTTTGAGAGGATAAGGGAAAAATTGCAGGAAAAATTCTGCAAAAAACGCTTCGCGAAGCCTATTTTATATCTTAGCTTCTCGCTTTTGATTACGCTTTGTGCCTCGTTTGCGATATTGCCTATACAATGGCTGAATTTTGGCGAAGTATCTCTCATCACGCCGCTTGCCAATCTTCTTGTGATTCCTTTTATCATGCCGCTGCTGGTGTGTGGACTGTTATTGCTTTTTGCATTGCCCATACCGATCTTTGCGTTTGCTGCCGAGGTGCTTGCCAAGCTTGTTTTGCGTATAACGTCCTTATTATCGGATATCGACTGCGTTATTTCTCTTAGGTACGAGTTCGTTCCGTACGTTATTTTACCTTGTATTGCATTATTCATCATCATTTTATTTATAGATCTCAAAAAATTAAAGCTTTTGGCATTTACTCCCATGGTGCTTTGTCTTGTTGCCTTTGCGATATGCTTTTTCACTTATAAAAATATGCAGGGAGATACGATAGATACCTATTATTTGCAAAAGAACAAAAACGAATCCTTTGTGATGGTTGGCGCCGATAGCAGTATGATGATCGATATCTCAAACGGCAGTCACAGCGCGGTCAGCCTTGGGTGGCAGGCGGCGCAAAGGCTTGGTGCCACAGAGCTTGACGTTCTTTTGCTAACACATTATCACAACGATTACGCGGTGTCCCTGCGGCGCTTTACCGATCGGGTAAAGGTGCGTGCCGTTTGGCTTCCAAATCCAATCACTGACAAGGATAGGGAAGCGCTTGCGCGCATTTTAAATACGATGGAGGATGCCGACACCTCTGTTATCTTTTATGAATACGAGGACGAATTGACCGTTTTTCATGAAGATATCCTCGTGATCAATACACCGCTTTACGAGAAAAGATCGGTGCAGCCAACGGTTTCATTTTCGCTTGAGTGTGAGGAAAATACGTTGCGATATGAAAGTGCCGTGATTTCCGAGTACCGCCGCCATCAAAATCTTGAGGAGCGCGTGATCGATGCCGATTATTATTTTATCGGCGCGCACGGACCGATACCGCACGAGAAGATCGAGCTTTTCTTTGGGGAGCGTTGTCTTGTCGTTGTTCCCGAACACACGATATGGTTATTATTTGAAAACAAAGATAACGTACAGTATCATTTAACGCCTACCGCCAAGGAGCCTGATGCGCCAAGTGCAATTATTCCAATTGCTTTTTCGTTTATAATGAAATAAATGGGCTTTTTTGTCAAAATCAGTGTCCTCGCATAGAATATTAAGGAAGAGCGTATTTTATCTTGCTCTGTTAATATTGGAGGAGGGTCCATTTTATATGGGAGAAAATAAATTTTCCTGCTTGGGCGGTGTGGGCGGCAACAGCCGTGATAGCTTTGGCGTTGAAACTGCCAGGATTCTTGATGCGTGTCGTGACAGAGATTGCTACGAAAACGTGCGTGTGTTTTTAACCACCGCGGGCGAGGCAATGCTTTCGGCGACCGGAAATATTCGCGTGAAAAGTGCAAAGATCTCTGCGGCAAACATTACGGTAGATCCCGTACAGTTTAACTGCGGATTTTATACCGTGCTCATCAGATTTTACGTGCATTGCAAGTTCGAAGCGTGCGTTGCGGGTAGTGGCTCGCAGGAGCTTGACGGCATTGCCGTTCTTGACAAGCGCGTTGTGCTTTTCGGCGGCGAAAGCAACGTCAAGGTATTTCGCAGTGAGCCCTGCGGCAGCTTTTGCGCGATTCCCGAGCCGATCTGCTATGCGCAAAATGCCCCCGAGGCAGTGGTGGAAACCGTTGACCCCGTCGTGCTTGGCGTAGAGATCATGCATGAGAGCAACGGTTGTTGCTGTTGCTGCCGCGCGTGCGACCTGCCCACGAGTGTTTGCAATAGCTTAAACGGTGTTGTCAGCGACGGCGACGGTGAGCTTTTCCTTACTCTTTCGCTCGGGCTCTTTTCTGTCATTCGCCTTGTTCGTAACGGTCAGCTTCTTGTGACGGCAAGCGAATACTGTATCCCCGATAAGGAATGCTGCTCGCACGATGACGAGGATCCTTGCGGTACCTTCCGCAAGATGCCGTTTCCCGCAGCGGAATTTTGCCCCAACAACGTTGCGCCCACCGCAAACGGGGGACGCAATAACAGATGCTGCAATAATTCTTAATATAAAATAAAAAGGTGTTGCATTGCAACACCTTTTTATTTTGAAAACAACCTCACGGCGTTATTGTAAAGTATGTCCTCGCGCTCTTTGTCGGTAAGATCTATTTGCATAAATCTCTCAAGCTCGGTTTTGGGCTCCCACAGGGGATAGTCTGTTCCAAACAGTACGCGATGTGTACCGTAAGCCGCGATCAGCTCCTTTGCCGTTTGCGGGGAGATGGCATAAAGGGAGGAAGAGCAATCCACGTAAAAATTTGGGTAGTCCTTTAGCTGCTCGGTCGCCTCGCTCCAAATAGACCAACCGCCGAAATGCGCGCCTATAACTGTTAAATTCGGGTATTTTTCAAGCACGGGCTTCATTTGATTGGGGTTGGAGAAATCATAACGATGATCTCCCGTGTGCATCAGTATCGGGAGTCGTCCCTCGCAAAGCTCGTAGATTTTGTGCATGCGCGGGTCGTTGATGCCAATTCCTTGAATATCGGGGTGCAGCTTCACGCCCTTTAAGCCAAGCTGTAGTATTTCATCAACGTTTTCTTTCATGTTATCGCTGTCAGGATGGAGTGTTCCAAGTCCCGTAAACCGTCCGTCACCGTTGGCAACGGCTTCCGCAATAAAGTGGTTGATGCTGGAAACCTGCTTCGGTGTTGTCGCTACGGATTGAATGATAAAATGGTCGATCCCCGCCGCGATGCCGTGCTGAATAAGCGTAGATACCTTTCCGTCCAATGAAGGCGGGAGATGATAAAAGTTGCCTGTGCCGGCGGCGGCTTTTTCCGCGATCTTGTCGGGGTATACGTGGCAGTGTGAATCGATGATCTTGAATTTTTTCACGGTTTGATCTATTGCCTTTCGTTATTCCGCTGTGCGGTTTTCTTTTCTCCACTTAAACGGAGAGCACTGATAGCGCTCGCGGAACTGATTGTGGAAAAAGCTTGTGTTCTCGTAACCTACGGCAATAATGATATCGCCAACGGGCAGATCGGTGGTTTTTAAAAGACGCAGTGCCTCGGCAAAGCGCTCCTCCTGTAAAAGGCGGCTGAAGGTCGTGCCGCAAAGGTCACGCACGCGCTTGGAAAGATAGGGAACGCTGAGCCCCAGCTTTTCGGCAAGCTCACTAAGGGTTGCCGTGCGGAAATCGGTGCGCAAGTATTCCTCAATGCGTGCTTGCAAAAGCTCGGAATCGGAGCGGTGGCGTGCCGCCGTGATCATGCACTCGGGCAGCTCCGCGAAATGTCGCAGGATCAGTGCCACAGTGGACTTTAAAATATCGGCGCTTAAAATATCCTGTCCCACCATTGCGTAGCAAAGATTCTCAAACAAATTTTCAAGGGGCGGTACACCGTCGGTAGAAAAGAGCATATATTCCGCTTCGCCGTTGGAGCGAATATTTTCCGCCATAAACGAGGAGATCGGCGAGGAGGAGGGAATGACCGCGGCAAAGGAATGGAAGCATTCGGTGGAGAGCATGATATTGATGGCAATATCCTCCTCACCCGTCTTGCGCACACTGTGCTGCGTGTGACGGTTCAGAAGCAGCACGTCGCCCGCTTTCATTTTTACCTCGCGGTGCTTGATAACGTGCGTGATCTCGCCTGAGCAAACGTAGGTCATTTCCACGTAGTTGTGACCGTGCGCGGGGAAGCTTGCAAATCTTGTGTGACGGCGCAGGGAGATTTGCTGATCGTCCTCCATCAGGCGGTGGTTGTTGATAATAAACTCCTTGGCAAAGGCAGAATAGAGCTTTTTGTTGATTCTATTTTCGCCCTCGATAATGCGTTGCTCCTCATCGTTGATGAGAGAAAGTCTTGATAAAATTTCAGCTTTCACAATGCGTCCTTTCCGATTTTGCCAAGCAAACGGCGGGATTTGGCAAAATACACCGTCATTATCTTTATTCTACCATAAAAAATAATTATTTGCAATAGGTTAATTAAAAATAGGTCTATTTTTGTAAAATTATCGTTCCAAATGCAAAAAAACACCGCCGAATGATTCGGCGGTGTTTTTGATTTTAGAACATCTGGATATATGCCTCACGCTCGGCACCAACCGAAACGTATTTGATCTTGCAATCCACAAGCTCCTCAAGCTTCTTGACGTAAGCGAGCAGCTCGGCGGGCATATCCTCAATGGTGCGGCACTTCGAGATGTCGCAGTTCCAACCGTCAACGTACTCGATGATGGGCTTTGCAATGATGAGGTCGTTGCCCGTGGGGAACTCGGTCGTGCGCTTGCCGTTTACGTCGTAAGCAACACAGATCGGGATCTTCTTCATATAGGAAAGAATGTCGGTCTTGGTGAGCGCGATCTCGTCAGCACCCTGTACACGGCAACCGTAGCGGGAAGCAACGACGTCAAAGGGACCAACGCGACGGGGACGACCCGTAGCGGCACCGTACTCGCCACCGGCGGCACGAAGCTCCTCAGCCTCCTCACCAAACCACTCGCAGGTGAAGGGACCCTCACCAACGCAGGTGGAGTAAGCCTTCATGATACCGATAACGTTATCAAGCTTCACACCGGGAATGCCCGCACCGATCGGACCGTAAGCGGCGATCGTGGAGGACGAGGAGGTGTAGGGGTAAATACCGAAATCAATATCACGCAGAGCACCGAGCTGTGCCTCAAACATGATGCGCTTGCCAGCCTTAACGGCGTCGGTAAGATAAACACCCGTGTCAACGATGTAGTCACGGAAGATATCAGCATATTTCTTCAGCCAAGCAAAGAGCTCGTCGTAAACGAGGGGCTCTGCGCCGTACATGCCCTCAACCATCAGGGACTTGTAGGCAACCACGCCCTTGAGGCGCTTTGCAAGGTAATCAAGATCAAGCAGATCACCCATGCGAATGCATTTCTTAAGGTACTTGTCGCCGTAAACGGGACCGATACCGCGGCGGGTGGAGCCGTATTTTTCGCCTGCAAGACGCTCTTCCTCAAGGCAGTCGAGCTGCACGTGGTAGGGAAGCGTGAGAATGGCGCGGTCGCTGATCTTGAGGTTCTTGGGCGAGATCTCAATGCCGCCCTCGCGAAGGCTTGCAGCCTCCTTGTCAAGGTGTGCGAGGTCAATTGCCATACCGTTACCCATGACGCACACAACGTCGGGGCGCAGAATGCCCGAGGGCAACAGATTGAGCACGAACTTGCCGCGCTCGTTAATAACGGTGTGACCCGCGTTGTTGCCGCCCTGATAGCGTACAACGATGTCCTGCTGTTCGGAAAGAAGGTCGACCATGCGGCCCTTACCTTCATCTCCCCAGTTAATACCAACAATAGATGTGAGCATAAATGCTACCTCCTCATTTTTTCAACATTTTATATTATAACAAATATTTTACCGATTTGCAACTGTAAAAATAAAATTTTAGGTAAAAAAATGATATTTTTTGATATAGGGTGTCTTAAAATCGGGTGTTTTTTTAAGCTTCCTTGTTTTGACGCAGTATCTCGAAGGCAAGAACCGTCGTTGCGGCGGCGGTGGAAAGTGAGCCGCGAAAGCTTCTTCCGTAATCGATTCTGACGTTTTGGTCGATCGTTTCGGCAACGGCGGCACAAATACCGCGCTTTTCGCCACCAACGACCAAAAGGATCGGTTTTTTGAGGTTTGCCTCGGTGTGGGAAACGGAATCGCGGATCGAGGCGGCGATCACGGTGTAGCCAAGAGATTTGGCGAGCTTGATGGTTTCAAGTGAATCTCCGCAAAAGGCGGGAAGCGCCTCGGAGGCGCCTGCCGATGCCTTGGCGACAACCCCCGCGGCTGAAAACCAATTGCGCGTGCCCGTAAGGATCGCGTCGCACCCCGCGGCGTAAAGCGAGCGCAGAGAATAGCCGAAATTGTAGGGGTCCTCAATGCCGTCAAGCAGGCAAAGAAAGGCGTTTTTCGGTAAATTTTCGGCAGTGGGCAAGGGGAGAGTGCGCGCCGTACAGCGAGCGACCACGCCGCCGTGCGTGTTGCCAACGCCAAGCGCGTCGATGGTAGCGGCATCGGTGACGGTCAGCAAAAAGCCAAGCTCCTTTGCCTTATGCTCAAGAAAACGAAATTCACGTTGCTTTTTCTTGATTTTTTCTTTATCAAATAGGATTTCAACAATGCTGCGGTCATTGGTACCAATCTCCTTGGCACCAATCAGGGCAGAAATGGAGGTCATACCCTCCAAAATGCAGATATTGTCAAAATCAAGGTTTTCTCGACCCATAAAAAACGCGCTCCTTGGTTCTTTTTTGAAGAAAATAGACATACCTTAAAAATAAAGGGCGTGCCCACTACCAAGTATAACAGATATTTGGCAAAATTTCAACAGAGAAGAGTAGAATTATGAAGCAATTTTTAGAATTAACCAGATGCGAGCGACTTGGCAGATATATCGTTGATCACTGTGCCACCGTGCGTAGCACGGCAGGGCATTTTCTTATCAGCAAAAGCACGGTACATAAGGACGTGACAGTCCATTTAAAGGGAATTGACCAAGCGCTTTACGAGGAGGTGCGCGAGGTGCTTGAAAAGAACAAATCCGAGCGCCATCTGCGCGGTGGCGCCGCTACCAAGCAAAAATATAAAGAACGGGAAAAGCGCTATTTCGGCGCGTGAAAGTAAAAAAGAACCGATGATAAATCGGTTCTTTTTTTGTACCGCAGGGATGGCAAAGCAAAGGAACAATCCATCTCGCTAATCGGGAGGAGGACGAGGGCAAAAATGTTGCCGAAGCCGTTGACGAAAGCGGCAAGGTGAGGTATAATAAAAGGGTACCCAGCGGTAACGATTTTGCAACCAAAGCAATGATTTGGGCGAGATCTGATGGTACACTGATTGGTGAGAAAAAAGCGCTCATCAATGGTGATGTTGTTATCATAAAGACGAAGGATGAATATGAGGTAATTGGGGATTATCCCAACCAAAACAAGAACAGCATTGATCAAATCTATGAGAAAGTGAGAGGGAACAATGAAGGATTATATGGAAGCCTTCATAGCAGTATTAGCGCATACGAAGCTATCACGGGAGGGGGTTCACTACATAGCGGAAGCAATGTGGGAAAAACGGGGCTTCACGGACAAAATGGTGGAATACATCAAAGCCAATCCGGAGGCAACAGAGTCGGACCTTCTCGAGGAAGCAAACAGAATCGTGGTCCAATAAAACCCGTACGGTATGATCTGGCTAATATGACCGACGATGGCTGGGTAGAGGTTACTTATTCGGACGGTACCATAGGGCGACAAAATGTTAACGATAAGAAAAATTTTGGAAAGCCCAAATACTCCCACAACGCGAGTGAAACAGTGACACTTTCCAAAGGGCAGATCGCGGCATTGCGTGCCAATTACGAGGGCGACAAGGTCTTTACCAAGAAGGAGGTCGCCGCGGCGATCAAGACCATTGATGCTTTGCAAAGCCTTCCTGCGAAAGCTGTCAAATCATCACAATCCAACTCAAACAACCCATCAGCGCGGGCAAGGGAATTTATCCCCCCGCGCCTATTTATTCACACACACTTTTATACAAAATACAAGTTTTATATAAAACAGGGAATGGGAAAGGCGGTTTTTTGAGGGTTTTTGCTTTTTTTGGTGTTGGTGTCTTATGTTTGGGGCGTTTACGTATAATTATCGTGTCAGGGCTATTAAGGATTGGCTGATCCTTGATTGGTATTTGTCTTGCGGGATGTGCTTTTATAAATTTGTATTTTTATATCGGTTCCATGGCTCTGTGTGAGTTAGCGTGATTTATTTATCAATTAAAATTTTGATGTGCAACGGTGTTTCCTCCGTTTGCGATCATTATTTTAATTGCGCTTTTTTATTATCGTCTTCTATCCAGCCCTTTTACTGTTTGTTTTTATCCTTATTTTCCTTTTGCGTGAAAAATAACGTGGCGTCCCTAAAATCGGCATTTAAAATTTTTGATTGTGGCGGACAACTCCATCGTTTTTACCCAAAATTTTAAATGCTCTTTTCGAGTGTTATTTTTGCGTTTAAAATTTTTCTTTTAACAGTACCGTTTATCGTTGTCTTTCAAAATTTTCAATGCGGTTTTTAAAACCGATCGATCAGATTGCAAAAATAATACGCCGTCTTTACAACGTTTTTTTGATTGCTTTATTTTTACGCGCGTGCCGAAAAGTCATTTGAAAATAAAATTTTAAATGCTGCTTTTAAAACCACCTGTTTTCGCAATTGTTGACTAATCAACAAAAAAAGAAAGAGGGAAATAAAAAATTAAATTTCAGAAAAACATTTGCACTTTTTGAAAATATATGTTATAATAAGACAAATAAATTTTTGGAGGACCATTCAAATGGCAATTAAAATGCGTGTGCTTTACGCATCCGGCAAGGCAAAGATCGCTCAGATGGCTGACATCATCAAGGACGAGTACGATCTTGCGATCAACGCCGTAGACAAGATCCCCCCTGCATATTCCTGCAACAACGAGCGCCTTGTGGTGCTGATGTTTTCCATGAAGGGCGACCCCGATGACCAGGTTCGTCTGTTCTGCCAGGAGCTGACCAAGGCTCGCGCGCAAAACGTCGCTTTGGTGATGGACGGCAATGAGGCTGCTGCCAACAAAATGAAGGACATTTTGAAGGCTGCGGGCACCAACGTCGCTGACGAGGTATTTTACGTCAAGTGCGCTTTCCTTCCCTTCCTTGACAAGATCAAGCCCGAGGAAAAGGAAGCTCTGCTTGCTTTCACCCACCGCATTGTAGACAGCCTGCAATAAAAATTCAAGCCGATTTTAGGGATTTTTCCTTGAAATCGGCTTGTTTTTGTTAAAATAATGAAAAATTTCATTCTTTTGGTGTTGCTCTTGTTTAAGATTTATGTTATAATAATTTAATCATAAATTCCCACGCACACGCGCATATACGAGGTGTAATATGAAATATTTAGTTTTAATACCCGATGGCATGGCTGATGAGCCTATCGCTTCCCTGCAAGACAAAACCCCCATGGAGGTGGCAAAAAAGCCCAACATGGACGCGCTTGCAAAAACGGCATTGGTCGGCACGGTGTCAAACGTGCCCGCCGATATGGTGCCCGAGAGCGATACTGCCAATCTTGCTATTCTTTCTTACGATCCCAAGATCTTTTCCAAGGGGCGCTCTCCCCTTGAGGCGGTCAGCATGGGCATTGAAATGCAGCCCGATGAAACGGCGTACCGCTGCAACGTCGTGACCCTTTCCGACAACGGCGAGGATTACGAGGACAAGATCATTCTTGACCACAGTGCCGATGAGATCACAACGGCAGAGGCGGACGTTTTAATTCGCGCCGTGCAGGAAAAATTCGGCAACGATCTCCGTCACTTTTATACGGGTATCAGCTACCGTCATTGTCTCATTAAAAAGAACGGCAACGACCGCTATCCCTTCATGCGCCCCCACGATATTCTCGGCAAGCGCATTGGCGAGTATCTGCCCGAAAAGACAGGCGACGGCAAGGAATTTTACGATCTGATGCGTGAGAGCTTTGATCTTCTCAATCACCACCCCGTCAACGAGGCAAGACGCGCAAGAGGACTTAAGCCCGCCAACTCGATTTGGTTCTGGAGCCCCGGCAAAAAGCCGCAGCTTCCCTCCTTTAGCGAAAAATGGGGGGTGAAGGGCGCCGTGATTTCTGCCGTTGACCTCATCAAGGGCATCGGTCTTTGCGCCGGCATGCGCTCGATCGACGTTGAGGGCGCTACCGGTAATGTGCACACAAATTACAAGGGTAAGGCAGACGCCGCGATCTCCGCTTTTGCCGAGGGCTATGAGCTCGTTTACGTGCACGTGGAGGCACCCGACGAGTGCGGACACCGTGCCGAGCTTGAAAACAAGGTATTGTCGATCGAGCTCATCGACCGTGATATACTCGGTCCCGTGGTTGAATACCTGAAAAGCACGGGCGAGGATTTCAAGGTGATGCTCCTGCCCGATCACCCCACGCCGATCCGTGCGCGCACGCACACGATCGACCCTGTTCCCTTCTTCATTTACGCATCCGACGCGGTGCTTGAGGGCGTTGAGAGATTCAATGAGAAAACCGCTACCGCCAAGAATAATTATCTTGCAAACGGCTATAAACTGATGGGGATACTGACCGAAAAATAATCAAAGGGAGTTTTTCTGATGGGAGAAGCAGCCAGAAAAAAGAAAACGCAAGCCGAGCAGGAAAAAGTTACCCCTGCCGTTGCTATTCTTGAATATATGGAAATGTTTGTGTTTGCCGTGGTGTTTGTCATTCTTTTACTCACCTTTGCGCTTCGCCTTTGTGAGGTGGACGGCCCCTCCATGAACAATACGCTCACAGAGGGCGAGCGACTTCTCATTTCCGATCTTTTTTACACACCAAAGCAAAATGATATTATCGTCTTTCACTTGACCGATTCCCCCAATCCGCATTATAACAAGCCGATCGTCAAGCGCGTGATCGCCACGGGTGGACAGTTTGTGAAGATAGACTATATGCAAAATCAAGTGTTCGTATCAAATGACGATGTCTTTACCGAGGATGAGATCATAGACGAGAGTGGCTACGCGTATTTTAGTGCCAATTACGGCGGCACGTGGCGCGAAGCCGTACAAAATGAACCGCCGGAGGTATTTGCCGTTCCGGAAGGTAAGCTTTTTGTGATGGGTGATAATCGCAACAATTCCGCGGATAGCCGCAATAAGGATATTGGCTTTGTTGACGAGGACTGCGTGCTTGGCAGAGCGCTTTGCTGTGTGATGCCCTTTTCCTCGTTCCGCACACTTTAATGAGGTGAATTATGCCAACCGATATTATACAGTGGTTTCCGGGCCACATGGCGAAAACAAGGCGCCTGATCTCGGAAAAATTAAAGCAGGTGGATATTATTATTGAGCTGCTTGACGCACGCATTCCGAAAAGCTCTCGCAATCCCGAGATCGCGAAGCTGACTGAGGGAAAGCCGATCGTCACGCTTTTAAATAAATCCGCGCTTGCTGACCCCAAGGAAACCGATAAATGGATCGCCTTTTACACGGGTAAGGGACAGCGCTGTCTTGCCTTTGACTGCGTTTCCAAAAAAGGACTTGACCGCTTAATGCCTACGGTGCGAGAGGTGCTTGCCGAAAAGATCGAGCGCTATGAGCAAAAGGGCATGAGCGGCAGACGCTTGCGTGCTATGGTGGTGGGTATCCCGAACGTTGGAAAATCCTCACTGATCAATTTGCTCGGTGGCAGCAAAAAGGCAAAGGTTGAAAACCGTCCCGGCGTGACCCTTGCCCCGCAATGGATCACCACGCGCGAGGGTATTGACCTTATGGACATGCCCGGCGTTTTGTGGCCGCGCTTTGACGATCGCGCCACGGGCGAGAATCTTGCTATCACGGGCGCCATTAAGGACGATGTGGTGGAGATCGAAACACTTGCCTTCGTGCTTTGCCGTCGCCTGCGCGAGCAATACCCTGCTCTGCTTGCGGCACGGTATAAAATTGAGGATTCCGTCTTGTCCGGTGACATGACCGACTATGAATTATTTGAATATATCGGTAAAAAACGCGGCTTCCTTGTCAGCGGCGGCGAGGTGAATACCGAGCGCACCGCCAATATGCTGCTTGATGAATTTCGCGCGGCAAAGATCGGTCGCATTACGCTTGACCGCTTTGAGGAGGTGGCAAAATGCTGACATATGAGCTTGAATCCGCCCTTGAAAGCGAAGGCTTCCAAGCGATTTGCGGCGTTGACGAGGCGGGGCGAGGCCCGTTGTGCGGACCTGTTGCCGCTGCCGCTTGTATCCTGCCCACGGGGCTTGTGATCGAGGGGCTGAACGACTCCAAAAAGTTAACCGAAGCCAAGCGAGAAAAGCTTTACGACGAGATCACGAAAAACGCGGTAGCCTGGTGCGTGGCACTTGGTAGTGTCGAGGAGATCAACGAAACCGACATTCTCTCCACTACCCTACATACCATGCGCCGCGCGATCGAGGGCTTGCAGATAAAGGCGGATTACGCCCTGATTGACGGCAATATCACACGCGGCTTTACGCTTCCCTGCCGCGCCGTTGTGCACGGCGATGCCACTTCGCCCAGTATTGCCGCCGCCTCTATTCTTGCCAAGGTCACGCGTGACCGCATTTGCGCCGAGCTTGATGCGGCATATCCGCAATATGGCATTGCCAAGCACAAGGGCTATGGCACCAAGGCGCATATGGACGCTCTGCGTCAATACGGTCCCGCTCCCATTTACCGCACGAAATTCATTCGTTTTCTTGACGAAAAATGAAGGAATTATCAATCAGAGCGATCGGTCGGCGCGGTGAGCGAATTGCCGCCCGTCATTTGAAGCGTCAGGGCTATAAAATTGTTGGTAAAAACCTGCATTACCGCAAAAACGAGCTTGATATTATTGCGGCTGACCGTCAATATCTTGTTTTCGTTGAGGTAAAAACACGCACGTTTTTATCATCTACCGGTGCCGATACGGTGCGCCCTGCCACTGCGGTCGATGCCGAAAAGCGCAAGCGAACGGTAGAAGCGGCAATGGCGCATCTTGCCGCACATCACACAGAGCTTTGCCCTCGCTTTGACGTGATCGAAATCTATCTTGATCAATCAAGGCGTTATCGTGCCTTCAAGATCAATCATATTGAGGACGCATTTACCGCAAGCGGAAAATTCCGCAGATAATTTATGATAAAATTTCAGCTAACATAAAGGAGCCAATTATGAAATTCCAAAGCACACGCGATCAAAGCGCTGCCAAATTCAGTGCGGCACAGGTCATCAAGCAGGGTCTTGCCGCAGACGGCGGTCTTTTCGTGCCCGAAGAGATCCCCGCGCTTACCGAAACCGAGATCAAAGCACTTTGCACCATGGATTATCCCGCACGCGCGGCAGAGATCCTTGGTAAATTTCTTACCGATTATAGCAAAGAGGAGCTTCTTGCAGACTGCCGCGCGGCGTATGCCCCCGCATCCTTTGTCGGTGGTGCCGCCCCCCTTCACGCCTTGCAGGATCATCTTCAAGTAATGGAGCTTTGGCACGGTCCTACCGCCGCTTTTAAGGATATGGCGTTGCAGATCATGCCTCGCCTACTCTCCCGCGCGCTCATCAAAACGGGCGAGGAGCGCACGGCGCTGATTCTGGTTGCCACCTCGGGTGACACGGGCAAGGCGGCTCTTGAGGGCTACAAGGACATTGACCGCATTCAGATGATGGTCTTCTACCCCGTTGACGGTGTCAGTGCCGTGCAAAAGCTGCAAATGCAAACGCAAACCGGCGACAATGTCAACGTAACCGCCATCAAGGGCAATTTTGACGATGCACAAACCGGTGTCAAGCGCATTTTCTCCAGCGAAGAGGTTGCCCGCAAGCTCAACGAAAAGGGCTATTTCCTCTCCTCCGCTAACTCGATCAACTGGGGACGCCTTGCGCCGCAGATCGTGTATTACGTATCGGCATACTGCGACCTTCTGAATAAGGGCACGATCAAGTACGGTGACAAGATCAACGTAACGGTTCCCACGGGCAATTTCGGCAATATTTTCGCCGCTTATCTTGCAAAGCTCATGGGTCTGCCCATCGACAAGCTCGTTTGCGCTTCCAACAAAAACAATATTCTCACCGATTTCCTGAAAACCGGCACGTACGACCGCAACCGCGATTTTTATCTCACCATGTCGCCCTCGATGGATATTCTCATTTCGAGCAATCTTGAAAGACTGCTTTACTTCACTGCAGGTCCCGCGCGCACTGCGGCATATATGAAGGATTTGAACGAAAAGGGCGTTTATACGGTGGACGAGGAGATCAAAAACGCGATCGACGAGTCCTTTGTCGGTTGCTTTGCCGATGAGCAAGCGACCGCCGCTACCATCAAAAGCACGATGGAAAAGTACGGCTATCTCATTGACACGCACACTGCCGTTGCTGTCAGCGCCGCCGAGCAGTATATGAAGGAAAGCGGCGATCAAAAGCCGATGGTGGTTGCCTCGACCGCAAGTCCTTACAAGTTCGCCTTTGACGTTTATACCTCGCTTTACGATAGTGCCCCCACCTCGTCGCTTGCGGCACTTGATGAGCTGGCGGCAAAAACCGGCACGGAAATTCCCTATCCTCTTTGCGGTATTGGCGAGCGCAAGGTGCGCTTTACCGACGTTGTTGATGCGGCGGATATGGAACAGGCAATGCTTGATTACGTTGCCAAATAAAAAGCAACGAAAAAGGTTGCTTGCGGTTATTTCGCAAGCAACCTTCTGAAATTAGTTAAGATCAGTTGTTCTTCGGCTTAAATGTCGCGCATACCGTATCGGTGCTGCAATCGGCGTAGCTGGGGCCAACACTGATCTTTTGAGCGGTGCAGTAGCACTCGCCCTCATGGTATTGGCAATTTTTGACGTCGCAGGTAATACCTCTGTTGACGTCGTGACAACAGTTATCGTTTCTTTCCATCATGATAGTTCTCTCCTTTCAAAGGATAGTATTATTATGCTCGTTTTCTCGTGCTTCATTCTTCAAGAAAGGAGGGGATTTTGTATGGCACTTTTTACCATAGCCGACCTGCATTTTTCAGCCTGCGGCGATCATAAAATGGACGTTTTTGGCTCTCGTTGGCAAAACTACACGAAAAAAATATGTGACACGTGGCGCGCGGTTGTCGGTGAGAATGATACCGTGGTGATCCCCGGTGACATTTCTTGGGGCATGACGCTTAGCGAGGCAAAGGATGATTTTGCCCTGCTCCATTCTCTTCCCGGCAAAAAGCTG
Source organism: Eubacteriales bacterium (assembly GCA_045657225.1). Classification (GTDB taxonomy): domain Bacteria; phylum Bacillota; class Clostridia; order Oscillospirales; family CAG-272; genus Firm-07. The sequence continues at coordinate 32,234 of JAZOSR010000035.1, forward strand.
ATCGGCAAGGGTAACCATGATTTTTGGTGGGATACCGCCAAAAAGTGCAATGGCTTTTTTGAAGAAAATGGCTTTGATACGTTGTCGCTTCTTTACAACAACGCATATATTGTAGAAGATTTTATCGTTTGCGGCACACGTGGATGGTTTCTTGACAAGGAGCAGCAGGTCACGGTCGGTGAGGTTGATTTTGAAAAAATTTCGGCGCGTGAGCTTGGGAGATTAAAGCTTTCGCTTGATGCCGCAAAAAAATTGCAAACGGGCGAGCACGAGGACAAGGAAATACTTGTTTTTTTGCATTTCCCTCCTAAATGGAAGGATTTTGAATTTACCGCTATGCTGGAGCTTCTTTTATCTTATCATGTGAAGCGCTGCTATTTCGGGCATATTCACGGTCTTTACGGAGCGGAGCCGATTGTGCGGTATGGCGCGCTTTCGGGCCGTCTTATCTCGTCCGATTTTTTAAATTTCATTCCCCACAGAATATTTTCTGCCGAAAACGCCTTATAATTAATATATTTTGTAGATATTTCGCAAATGTCAACCCCCTATTTTAGAAATTAAGCAAATTTTTTTATGCCGAGGGTGGAGAGCTCGGCGTGGAAGCGTTCTCTTGCGGTGTCCCAATTAAAGAGCTGGCGGGGCATATCGTTAAGATAATCGCATGCCTCGGCTATCTCATTATCGCTATAATTGGCTATGGGAACGCCCTTTTTAATGAAGCGGCGGAGGATCCTATTTTGGTTCTCGTTGCTCCCTCGTTCAGAACTGCAATACGGATGGCAATAAAAGACCGACGTGCGGACGGAATTACCTCTCCTCGATAATTCCATCCTGCGCCAGTCTGCAAACTCGCTGCCATTGTCACAAGTGATCGTCTTGAAGATCTTACGAAATTTAGTGATACCGAGCTGTTTTTCGAGCTTATCCAGGACGGCGACGGTGGAGGCGGCACTTTTATCCGTCGCACGAAAAACAAGCTCAAATCGCGTTTTTCGCTCCGTTAAGACCAACAACGTATTACCGTGCCGTTTTGTGCCTATGACGCTATCAAGCTCCCAATGACCAAATTCCTCACGCTGCAGCACGTGCGGCGGACGCAGATCAATACAAGTACCGCGAGGTGGATTTTTTACCTTTTCCACCTTGCGGTATTTTCTTTTTCTCATGCCGCGGCAAACGAGATCCTTATTGGTGAGGCGGCGGAAATATCCCTTGTCGATATAGTGATAAAGCGTTGTGACACAGATCTGTGTTTTCACCGGGATCTGTTCACGTCTGATCGTTGCGAGAGCGACTGCCGGGGAGAGCTTGCGCTTAAGGATCAGCTCCTCGATCGTGCGGAGGGTATCGTGATCATTGCTGATCTTTGGCTGCGCTCCCCGGGCCTCTTTATTGAAATCTGCGTTTCTTTGTGCCAGATCTGCACTATATTTCTTTGTTTCGGTCCAATCATGATTACGATGCATGTAATAACCGCGTTTCAGCTCGTAATAGATTGCCGGATTAGAATAGCCGAGGATCTGTGAGATTTTTACGGCATTCAAATGAAGCACATTATACATGCGCTCGATCGTCTTTCTTACCTCATACGTCATTCGTTTGTAACCCATTGTCAAGTGCTCCTTTCACCAAAAAGGCGGAAGGCGGTGGGGCGGCGCCGGCTAACCCGCCTTGGCGCGCGCCCCACACTCGCCATTCCGCCCACTCTTTTGTTTGAAATTCCTTTTGTCCCTGTAGCCAGACCCTTGACAATCGGGTGCTTTTGCGATCTCTCCCACAGATGAAAATAAGCCCGAAAGGAGGTGATAAGATGGGATACTTACGTATATGCAACTGGATCTGCACTCACAGCCAAATGATTGTTGATCTAATTGCAAAGATGCTCGTCATCTTATAAACCCTTACGGGCTTGTGGGATTATTATATCACACAAGCCCCTTCTTGTCAAGCCTTGGGGTGGAAAACCTTATCCGCGGTTTTCCCCAACACCACACCGTGGTGTCGGTGCCCCTTTCCCTGCGAGGTGTTTCATAACGCTCTCGCAAACTCAAAAGTGGGGTATATAACGGTTTTTCTAACTTTTCTCTGACACGCGGGGAGAAAACTTAAAAAAGCCGTTACATCTTCCCGAGGTCTAAACGACCTCGTTTTGATTTTACTCACTCGTTATGTAGCTCCGCTATCAAGGAAGTGAAGGCAAGGCGCAAGCGCCTTACTTTCACTTCCCATTTCCATTTTTGGGGAGGCGCCGTCTGCGGACGGCGGCGCGGAGTTGGTTGCCGCGTACGTTCATCAACAGCGACCGGGGGCGGCTGAATACCCCCGGGGTTGCAAAGCCGAACAGCAACGAAGGCAGGTGGAAAGGATGGAGAACGTGAGCTTAAGCGACAAGGCAATACAACGGCTGATCGAGTTTCTCTCACGTGCCGGGTGGACCGACGCACAGATCCTTGATCTGATCAATTACGTAACGAAATAAAAAATACCCGAGGAGCCCTAACTCCTCGAGTATTCCACATATTGCAGATGGGGTGCGAGCCTGCCCGCATCCTGTCTGCCAACCCTGTATGCACAGTATACCACAAACAAATCTATTTGTCAAGCCCCGGGTTTTCCCGGGCGGAAAGGAAGAAAAATGACCTATCAAGACCTGATCAGCGCCGGCATTGAGATCCAATGCCAAACCGTACTTTACTACTACGACTATAACCGGGATAAGCGCGTGCTGCTTTCGCCTGCAGATGCAGCCGGCAAAGAGATCAGATACATGTACGTGGAGGACGACGTGCTTTACATCGAAGTGGAGGTGGAGCTATGAACGAATTCAATTTCAGCGTATTGATGAAGAAATCGCAAAACTACACGCCGAGCAGCTTGATGCACACCTATGCGCAGCAGCACCCGAGCGCAAGCTTTTGCTATGATCTGAACGGCAAGCCCTATCTGCTCATTGCCAACGTTCGCTATTACTACAAGCATTGGCGCATAATCGCCGTGTCGCCGAACAGCGAGATGGTAACCGTCTATCTCAACGATCCCCACGCACTTGTGCCTATGCCGGGCACAGAAGGTAATTGGGGTGAAAGACATTGGGGAGGTTTGAAATGATCGAATTATGGGTAAATTATTGGAGCGGAGATTTTTTCGTAGGACATTTTCCAGATATTACATCAGCTCAAAAATATTTTGAAGATCACAAGGAACGTTTTAGAGATTATAGAGGTGAAAAATTTGGTTTCCCATACGCTACTCCATTTTTGCGCTAAAACAAAACATAATAGGGGGCGGTTTAACCGTCCCCGCCACCTCAAGCCCTACTCCCTACCACTACCACATAGGGTGCTCTGCACCCGGAAAGGATTTTTATGACAGAAGCTACTTACTACACCATCATACTTGTTTGTGTATCTGCTTTTGCCATTTTACATGGCATTAACTGCTTTATTCAAAGTCGAAAATATTACCAACTCACCATAGATGGTGAAACATTTCAAGTAGTATTTAATTTAGATATAAGCCGGTGGAGCAAAACCGTTACTTTCACAGATCTAAATTACATAGAGCACACTATGACTTACAACAGAATTGAACTCTATGAGATTAAGCTAAAGGAGCATGACCAATGAAATACTTCCTCCGTGCGCTTGAGATCCTCGGGATCCTCTCCTTCTCGCTTTTTGTGGGCTATCTGCTCTTTCTGATGGTCTACATCGTGTGAGGTGCTGCCATGCTCAAGAAGCTCAAGCAAATCAACTACCGTCATTTCATTGCCGCCGGGCTGGTGCTCGGCTCGGCGGCGCTATGTGTGTTCGTTTACAAGTACCCTTTGGTGCGTTTGTGGGAAAGCATCATTGCCTTCATCCGCGCGATCGCGTATTCCTTCATGGATCTCCTCGAGCTCCCCGAGGCGCCCGAGATCACCCAGACCGTCAACGACTTTTCTCGGGTAGACCTCACCGGTGCGATCGGCATTGACGTTGACGAGCTCTGGCGGCGGCTCTCCGGGGTATGGTCCGAGATCTTTGTGTGGGAGCATTTTCAATACTATCTGATCTTCCTCTTGTGGCACTTCACGCGCTTCATGTATTACAGCTGCATTATCCTCTTGATCGGCGTCGTTGCCATCATTCCCGTCGTGCTTACGTGGGACGATATCAACAACGACTACAACCAGGATACCGTGCCCCTTGTGCTATTCAAGCGCTTTGTGGCAGCACCCTGCAGGCGCGTGTTCACGTGGCTTCGGGATCTCCTGGTGTTCTTCCGTAGCTCACGATATTGGAGCTGGTTCGTGTTCGTGTGGCTCCTGAACTTCGGCGTGTTCTCGGTGGCGATCTCGTTCCTTGCCTATTACTTTTGGGCGCTGACCGCCTTTGATCTCTCCACCTTCGGCGTGCAGCTCGTCAAGCTGGCGGCGGATCTCTTGCTTATGCTGAACACGTTGCCATGGTACGCCTGGGCGGTGATCTTCGCACTCTTGTGGGATCTGTGGCGCCACCGCATTGCCGACGATAAGATGCAGCACATGGAAGCACAAAACAAAGGGATGCTGAGCGAGATGCCCATGTGTGCCTTCGTAACGGCTCCGCCGCGTACCGGCAAGACCACGCTGATCACCTCCATGGCGATCTCCTACGCCGCCATGTTTCGCCACAATGCCCTCGAGCTCATGACCGGGAACATGCACAAATATCCGCGCTTCCCCTGGATCAACTTTGAGCTCGATCTCAAGGACGCGATCAGAGCGCACTTCGTTTACAACCTCTATACCGCAAGGGAATGGGTCCGCACGTGGTGTGCCGGCTTCCTTGAGGATCCTTGCCGGCAACGGCTGTGGGATTACAACATAGACCTCTATCCGACGGAATACAACGATCACCTTACCGTCACGCCGATCTGGAGAGCACTCGAGAACTACGCCCAGGAGTTTTTTATCTACTTCATGCAAACCTCTATCCTGGTGTCTGCCTACTCGATCCGCGAGGACTTTATCTTTATTGACGAGGGGAACTTCCCGATCGTTGACACCAACTTCTTTGCGCGTGATCCCGCTGCCATCGAGGAGGACAGCAGCTACGCGCACGTCATCGACTACGACATGCTGCGTCTTGGCAAAAAAATGCTGGAGGACAACCCCAATATAGGCGCCCTCGAATTCGGCGTCGTGCTGATCCCGGAGGTAGACAAGGAGCGCAAGAACGATCTGCGTTTGCGCGAGCTGAAGCTAAAGGACGACGTCTGCACCCAAAAGAACGACCTATTTAACGAATGGATGAAGATGGCGGGGCAATCTGCCATGGTGGAGAATTTCTGCTTTTTGCGTATTCTTTCGGATGCACAACGGCCATCCTCCTGGGGCGCGGATGCGCGCGAGCTTTCGATCGTCTTGCACATTGACAAGAAGGGCGACGCTGCCAACGCCTTGCCGCTCTTCTGGGTGGAGAACGGACTTGTCGGCAAATACCTCTCCTGGTGGGATAGTGTATACGTGAACAGTCGCTTCAAATGGGGCAATAACCGTCTGATCACGTGGCTGGGCGAGGGGCTCGGCTCCTTCCTTTATAGCTACCTCCTGCGGCGCAACAACGACTACGGCTATTGGCGGCAGAAGATCCAGAGCGAGAGCGGAACCCTTGAGAAAGAAAACCTCGAAGAATACAGCTACACGATCGCACGCAAAAAGGACTACGCCGAGCGCTTTGCCTCCGACCATTTCAAGTCCTACTCACAAATCCAGACCGCCGAGTGTCACGTGGGCCTCGGTGATCTGCCCGCTTACAACTCAATCTATCCCACGTTTGACGAAATGATCATCCAAAATTCGCACTTCTGCCGGGAACTCATTCAATACTTTGATATCGTACCGGCAGAGGAGAAAGGAGAAAGCAAATGACACAGCACAGCACAGCACAGCACAGCACAGCACAGCACACCCTCGAGCGTGACATAAAGGACTATTTCAAGCTGCAGGTCGATCGGGATCCCGACGAGCTCGATCTCACCGAGATCTCCAAAGACGTGCTTGAGATTATCAGACGTCATATAAAGTAATACAATTCAAACGTTTAAATTGTATTACATCCTTGTGAGGAGCGATTATGTATAAACAAAGAGATAAGCTAATCAGTATACGCGTCAATAGCAAGCTGTTGGAGCAAGTGAAAAAGATCATCGATGCCAAAACCGAGGTCAGAGAAGGTTGGGGTGCTCGTAAAATTTATTACTACCGCGACGAAAAACGTCCCTATGAATATGATAAATTCACCATTGCAGATCTTCTCGAAGAAGCCATGGAAAAATACCTCGAGGAACAAACACCTTCAGCGCAAAAGTAATACACGGCGCCGGAAATGTAATACACGGCGCCGGAAATGTAATACATCATTCAACGTCTGACAACGTATCACATTTAACCAGGGTTTTTGTATTACTTTGTGCGATCGCCATATGTAATACATTGCTGTGAGATCTCACTGCAATGTATTACATACTTAAGCAAACAAAAACAGCCCTCGGGCATTGCCCGGGGGCTTTTCACACTTTTGTGCATTTTGTATATTCAGAAGATCTATTTTGCGCTCCGATCGCCACGCTGCAGCGCAAGTTTTCTGTGTATCTTGCACAACTCTCCCCGGGCTCACCCTAACCTCGTATTCACCCACTTGACACTCACGGGCTTGCATAATCCCCGAAAAAGGAAACAAACCCGAAGGGAGGTGATAAGATGCTATACGTACGTATATACAATTGGGTCAACGCTCATTACCACACGATCCTTGACCTAATTGTAATGCTACTCGCACACTTATAACCCCCAACGGGCTTGTGTGGTTATTATATCATACAAGCCCAATCCTGTCAAGTCCTCACCGGGGAGAGAGCTTTCGATCTATTGACAATTTTCCCCTTTTGTGATATCCTTTTATTGTCACACAATTTCATCACAATCACAGGGGAAACTATCTTTGGTAAAAAGTGTTCCTCTCTTTTTCTCATACCCTTGTGGTTGTGGAATTGTGTGACAACAATGAGTGGACCACTTTTTCGGTGTGCCTCTCGTTGGAGGCACACTTTTTTATTTTCGACATTTTTCACTTGCACGTGCGCCTGCTTTTCGCTAAAATATTTTTATAAATGCTTGGAGGTTTATTATGGCTGACAAACTTATTTGCCCGATCTGTGGCGAACCAACACGAATCTACATGGGAAACGCACGCAAGGACCGTCTTTGCGGCAAACATGCCGACATGCTTAAGGCAGGTGATCTGATCCTCGGCGAGGACGGAAAATTCACCCTCAAGGATGCACCAAAGCCGGAGCTGAAGGAGAGAGCTGCGGCAGAACCGGCAGCTGCTTCTGATCTGACGTGCATTATCTGCGGCGAGCCGAGTAATGGGAAGCATTTTTGTGTGAAATGTTATCACAAATACAAAAACAAAATCATTTATCTAAAGATAAAAGATTGCGTAGAATATGAACCACTCGGTTATGAATATGAAAGTGATTTAGTATGCGAAGATGGTCACATTGTAAAAAGTGAACCCGAACGAAACATTGACAATTGGCTTTTCAATCACGATATTAAACATATTTATGAGAGAACTTATCAAGTAAACGAAACCGTGAAATTGCGTCCTGACTGGTGCTTACCGGGTTACATCAAAGATGAAGATGGACGCCCTGTTGATGTTTATGTTGAATATTGGGGAATCGAAGGCAGTGCAAAATATGAAAATATAAAGAATTATAAACTTCCTATTTACCAACAAGAAGGATTAACGCTAATAAACATCAACGCCGAACAAGACAAACGAGATATAAGTGCAGCTCTTGATTGGAAAGTTTGGAACAAGAAAAATATCAAACCCTATCGAATCAATTTTCTTAAATAAGACCAAGGAGCTCGCCCAACTGGGCGAGCTCCTTTTGTTCATCGGAATTTTCTTCCGGCATTTTTAATGCCGAGATAATCCGCTTGTCCTGCCTTAATATGTGTTCCAAAGTGACTTCTTAGCATAGCTTCCGATTCTCCATATTGATGAGCAGCAATACCAACGCCAATCCAATATGCACGACGTTGATCCGCAGAATACCTTTTTTTACTTTTGTAATTTTTTCTTGCTTTTGCCATAATTTTTCTCCTTTTATTTTTTAAAATAGGGTTGACAAATACCCGACTTTCGGATATACTATTAATGAGCTTGATTCTTCAAGCGCCGACTTGTGTCGGATAGATGGGGGAGAAAATCCCCCTTTTTTATTTTCGCCCTTTCATAGTTCTTAATCTTTTTCGGTTTGATTTCCCGTTTTTTCCGGAAATCAAATCTTTTTTTATGTTATTAACGTCCTTGATGGACATTTCGCTTGAAACACCCTTTCTTACAAATTTATGCCCTAATTTAATAGGTGCATCAGAATCATCTAAAGTAAGAACAACCGGTCTATATTTTGATTTTCCCGATTGATAATTAGGCAATGCTTTCCCAGAAGACGTTCCAAGTTTAACAAGTGCCAATTCATCAAAACGATTGCTGTCAACTACAACCGTTTTGCGATAGTTACCTTTTCCTTCATATCCAGGCTTACGATAGTTTTTTTGCCCTTTAAAATATTCATCACGAGTATGTATAATAGTGCCATTAGGAATATTTCTCGAAACATTACGTTTAGGTTTTCCCGGATAATTTGATTTTTTGTTTGCCGTAAATATCACTCCTTTTGTTCAACTTGCTCTATCAGAGTGCCGTAGCTGCAGCGCGATCGCGCCGAGCTGCGGCACTCTTTGTTTTAAGAATTATTCATTCTTATTTTCATTATGTTTTCGGCTCTCTTTGTCCGCTCGTCTATCTCGTCGTCGCTGGCGTACTGCTGAATTTGTTGCACTGCACAAACGAATCACAGGAGGTAAAAAGAAAATTGCCAAGATAATCAAAGCAATAATCAACATTAAAAAAACGATTTTCTTAATTGCTCCTTTTAATGCATCCAAAATATCCTGCCATAAGGAACTAGGTGTTTTTCCTACCCCCAAATCACCAACTATATCATATACAATACCATCACCAAAGCTATTTACGGTATTACTGACGGTAGGAATGACCACAGTGCCTCTTTTACTTGTAAAAGCGATATGAGCAATAGATACGTTCAGCATCGCGCTTTTTTCGATGCTGTAACCAACGATAGGTCCTATATAAACCTGATCCATTTCCCATACATCCTGAAGCAGTGTACAGCGGTAATCCGCAATTGCATAACGCAAAATTACAACCACCTCATCATTCATTGCAGCTTCTGCACAAACTTTAGAAAAGGCATCAAGATCACAAGCATTGATAAAAAGGTTTTTGCTATATTCTGCATATTCACTTTGTAAAATTACACTGTAACTAACCGGGTTCTCAATGACCTCTATTTTTTTGCACTCTTTTAAGAAATCCTCCGTTAAATAAACGTCTTTATCGCCAAAAAGTCTTTGCCAAAAATTCGGTTCATATTTTCCGTGCGACATTTCATAGGTTTCCAAATTGAACAAATCCTTATCGGTATAATCAATATCTAAGTTTCTCCTATACTCTGTATAGAGTGCGGATGCGTCAATACCCTTTGCAACCTGATCCTTATAAAGCTTCTCCAACTTCTCTGAAGTAAAAGCTGTCATTTGACTCAAATCGCCCAAATCAAAATCCTCGGGTATGGCGTTGCTTTCGATTAAGTAAGCCAAACGTTCATAAATAAGAGCGTTTCTATAATCATCAAAAATGTTTTCCTTATCCGTATAAATCCAATCGGCATAATGATATCCTCCACTAAGAGGAATTTCTTCTTTTATAAATTTATCACCCGCCACCAAATCCATTACGTCAGTATCCTCTGTAATTTTTTGACCGTTTTGAATCATATTACGTGTAACATCATCAAAAACGCCTTCACGTGTCACGATAATCGGTGTCAGTTTTACAGAATCATAGCTCGCGCGAATGGAAGAAATATATCCGTATCGCTCCAAAACACTTTTTTTTACCTTAAAATAAACCGAATGGATTTCATAATGGTCATATTCATCGGAAAGATTACCGTCAACGGTTTTGCCGGCGTTCGGGCTCACCCACGTAGTATCGTACAGCTTAATTGGCAAAACCTCGCCGTCGCGCACCTCGCAATTCAAGCTTTTATCGAAATCATATCCCGTAAAGATATACATACGGGATATCACAAACTCCTGAATCTCGCCCTCTTTTGAAAGAAAAATGCCGGGAATATTATACACACGCTCGCCGGGATTTTCATGCAGGCTCCAAAGCTGCTTTACCACGTTGCTACCATACGACGTTACCTTATATTTCAAAAAACGGTTATCATTGCTTTTTGAAGCCAACTCCAGACCGTAAAAGTTATATGCCGCTACCACCATATTCAAACCAAACTCTACGTGATCATCCGGAGAATTTTCAAATTTAATGCAACCGGGATTATACAAGTAAATGTAAAAGCCGTAATTTGAAGAATTGGTAATGCTTTTAAAGCCTACTTCGGCTACAAAAAGCACCTCCACGTCCGTACGCGATTGATCCACGGGATATTTACTTTGATCAAACGGTTCTCCGTTTATTTTTAGTTGCGCAAGCTCTTTCATTACCACGCTATCATCCGTTGCCGCATCGACGGCGGCTGATGCGCTCATACAAAACACACTCAGCAACGATAAAAGCGCCAACATAAGCGCCAATATTTTTTCCATCCCTTCTCCTTTCCACAAGAAGGCCTGCGACCTATCGTCGCACGCCTTCCCCTGTTCTTATTCAATTACCGTAAAGTAAATAAATTTTAACGCCGCGCTATTGAAGCTACCCGTATATTCCATCAGCACAATCGCATATCTACCGGGCGTAAACGTCGGATCGCCACTACCTTCATAATTGCTTTCCATATGATCAAACACATTGGTTGCATTGCCGGAACCTGCCCCAAGCAACGTTTCACTCTCGCCATCGCGCAAAGCGCCAACACGCCAATAAGCCATACGGTCGGTGAACTCTCCATCACGGTAAACCATTACACGATCAAGCGGATTGAACGTTGTTACGGTAACCAAAATTGGCTCTCCCTCTTTATACACATCCTTACTGGTATAAATTGAACGTGTGCGAGGATTGGCCGACACGTTGATGATTGTGCCCTCATCCTTTTGTACGTTTTGCTGCTGCAGCATTTTACCTGCCACTAACGTGCCGCCAAACGACAACAGAAGCACAAGAACACACAAGACTATGCGCTTCCACATAATTTACTTCCAGAACTCTACCAAGTCCTCAACGGAAGTACCTACGCAGAGAATGGGCTTAATTTTGACGTTATTCAGGCTGCAATCCTCAGCAAGAACAAGCTCAAGCTTCACGGTGATATCCTCGACCAGCTCGTCGCCGGGAATCACAACCGTAGAATTGTAACAGCTCTTTACCTCAGCGTCATTGTTGACGTTCGTCAGCTTCAAATACGCGGTGCCCTTAGAACCGTTCATGCCGGAATTAAAAACGTATGAAGTACCCTTTTTCAGCGTATACGTACCAATCGGAATGCTCGTTGCTTCCTCAGCCGTGCCGCTTACCTTGATGATATTATCATCATCAATCGATACGGTCACACCGTTCTCTCCACCGGAAAGCACGCCGTCATCATCTGCAAAATTCATTGCCTGATACAGGTTGTCCTCGTTTACCTCGCGCAGCTGCCACTCGGTAGGATCCATGTTTTGGAAACCCTTGGAAAGATTACCGATCAGGATCAGACCGGTACAGGCAACCAGGACGATTGCCACCATCGTTGCGATCATTTTTCTTTTTGCTCTCATTTTTTGTTTTCTCCTTTTTTGTTAAAATTTGATTTTTTATACGCCCATCGGGCTACTTGAAACGCCGGGAAAATACTTGAATTTTTCGCCCTGCTTGCGGGCGGTGCATCATGTTCACCTTCCTTCAATGAAAAATGGGTGGGGACGTATCCCCACCCAAGTTCAATGCGCTGTGGGGCAGCGCTATTGACAGATCAGATACACAACCGCCCCCACTGCAATTGTGCTTTTCGGATATCACGCCGACTTTACGGGCTCGATCTTGATATCCATCTTTGCCTTGCCGATCACACGAACCTCGCAAAGCGTGGCAACCGTACGGGTGCCGAACTGCTCGATCAGATACTCGAAATCACAGTAATCGCCGATCATGATATTGGAAATATCAAAACGGACGAAAACCGCTTCCACCTTCTGACCCTGCTCGCCGTCTGCCTGCTGCGCGGGCTTGTCCCAAAGCACGTGCAACGTGCGTGACATCTTTTGCTCGCCGTCCTTTTCGTAAGAACGCTCCTGCTTGCCTACAATAATCCCTTTTCTCATTTTCTTTACCTCTTTTCTTTATGTATTTTTTTAGGGAATACTAAAATGAATTATCGACACACTCAAAACAAGCAATTTTCGAACCATCACGAAAGTAAGCTCTAATCACAAAAATTTCCGTGCCGTTTATTACAGCGTCAGGCGCAATTAATTCACCATTCTCGTAACGAAATGTTGTACCATTTTCCAGAAGAACTTTATAGTAAAGCAAAACATCAAAACGATTTCCGCCATTATCATAAATTTCATCAGTAAGCGTATTCATTACGACAAACCGTACCGCAACATTTAAACGCTGCCCAGGTATCATCACAGTAAACGGACGATCAAGAAGCTCTTGATTAGATACTATATCTACAATTTGATGCTTGTATATTAATCGCTTGTTAAGTAACGATTCCAAGACACTTTCATCTGCATTTTCATAACCGTTAAAAATGCCTGCAGTAATATTTGCACTGACCATTAAAGCCCTATTGCATTCATCCAAAGCAATTTCACTATAGGAATTGCCACTTATTGTACTACCTGTATATAATGCCTTAGAACAAACATACGCATAAGAGGAAGCGTATGTCAAAAAGCTTTCTCCATACGGAACAAAAGCATATTGACGAACGGATTTTTCCCCAAATTCCGCATAAGGAATTGCAACTATCACACGATTCGTATTTAACATTTTAATTCGTATCAAATAAGTGCGAAGCAACATTTCATTTAAGCCTTGTTCTTCACTGCAATTTAAGATCTCGTAATTACGACCTAATGTTAACTCTTCATTTTTAGAAAACTCCACAACCCAATCGACCACGGCAGTCATCGAACTTATTTTTTGCACCTCATCAATAGGAGCCAATAACATCTTAAACACACCACCTGCAGATACTACGTTTTGATAAAAAGTAGTATCTACATGCGCCAGAAATTTAATGCCGCCGTATTCTCCCATAGAAGCTTCGTTATAAGCAAATTCAGACGGCATCAAATAAAAGTCATTACTTGTATATGGCACAACATCCTTATCCGCTGTAGGCGAAGAAATAGGATTAACCTTTATTTTACAGTTGGCTTCCATACCATCATAACGAAGTGTAACAATAGCCTCTCCGACTCCCACACCTTTTACGATAAAACCGTTTGCAACAGGACCGGATTCACCAATCGTTATATTTTGTTCAACAAAAACTATATCAGAGGCAGAAGATTCATATTCCCAAGGTAATGTAACGTCCTTATGCGTCAGTTGAACGTCTATCAACCAGCTCTCTCCCAAAGTCAATTGCTTTTCCGTAGTTTGAATGACAAGCTTCGAATTAATGCTTACCGAGCCCTGCAAATCCACAACAGAATTCTCCCGATGCATCATATATTCTTTAAGACTTTGAATCAAATTAACGGCTAAAATAATCAAAAAAACAAGTAAAACAGCCGTTACTAACAAAACAACAATTTTTTTTCGCTTTGCACTCATTTTTTGTTTTTTCCTTTGCACTTGTAACAAATTCCAAAATTACTATCCGATTCTACATGATCGAAAGCATGTATCGGCTTTACTTCCTGGCACTTTGCGCACAAAATTTGCTGCACACCGTTCCATATTTGAGGGCCCGGACGAGAGAACACCGTAAACCACGGGGAGCGCTCCTCGTTTTGCTTCTGATCATTCAGCCATTCAAGCGCAATGTCCGTTTCGTTGCTCTCGCAATACTCGCGGATCATATCCGCATCAAGCTTGTCCTCATACTTGCCATGCTGGTGTATCAGATCTATGTATTTTGACGTCTGCTCGATCTGTCTTGCTTGTATCAGCTCGAAAAATTTTGTCGGGCCTAATATGGTAATTGCCGCATCAATGGCGTTACCGGCATTATTTTGCACAAAATTGACCATACGCTCCAGGTTATAGCCCTTGCCGGGCTTACGGTACAAGGAAAGCTTTTCGGCATCCTGCAAAAACGCTTGCCAATACGGAAAACGGTGCCAAACCATTTTCTTGGGGTTGCCGCGCGCGGCGACCTCGTAACCGTAATCAAGATAGTTTTCCATCACCCCACGGAACGCTTGTCCGAGCGTCAGCGGCGCCTCGATCTGTGTCACAGGGTCCTTGCCTATGAGGTACTTAACAAACTCAAGCGCGCGATCGTCGCGCAGCTGCAGCTCGCAACGTACCCAGTGGGGAATGCTCTCCTTCACCTTTTCACGGTCCTCACGGCCGCGCATTTTGGAAATGCGCTCCTGCAGCTTATCGTAGATACGCACCAACAGCAACGACTTGGGTGATCCTATATCACACGACAAGCCGTTTGTGGATTCTATCACCTGGGCATAATCGGTTTTGGCTTTATATTTGTGGTTGCGCGGGCGCGTATCATCGCAAATGCGCTCAATATCCAAAACGCCGGTAAAATCATCGTAAGCAATATCAAGACGTGTCAACTTCATAGCATTTTCGGGCTTCATTAAAGCCGCGAAAATCACGTCGTAGCTCTTATGGCTGGATTCACTTTCAAATGTGCGGCAGCCTTGACCCGAAAACTCACACCAAACGTTGTCTTGTGTGCCTCCATAATGTATGGAGATAGACCCATTATAGAAACGAGCACCATATCCGCGCACTCCTCGGTCGATCAATTGCCACCCTGAAGTAATCCCGATCAATTCCATCATATCCTCGGGGGTCATGGTCTTGCTCGTAATCGAAAGCCAGTCAATAAGAATACCGTTCTTATACTCCATTTTTCGCGGTACCCCCTACGACAGTGTTTTGAAGATCTGTACCCCCCTGTTAGCGGGGGGGCACCGCCCGCCCTCCGCCGCGCTTCGCGCGGCTTCGAGCGGGCATTTTTCGCCTCTCATTCGCTCCTTTGACTTTCTAAAATAGATTTTAACATTCAAATTTTGTAGATATTTTGCTAAAAGCTCTTGACAAAGAAATAAAAAAAAGTTAAAATATACTTTGTGAATTTTTCAACTCTTGGAGGACAAAAAATGAAATTGGTAAAAGCTGAAAAAATTGAGGGTAGCAAATTTGAGCTTCACATCTCGATTGACAAGGCAACCTTTGACGAGGCAGTCAGCAAGGCTTATCAGAAGGAAAAGGGTAAGATCAGTGTTCCCGGCTTCCGTAAGGGCAAGGCTCCCCGTTCTATTATTGAGAAAATGTACGGCACCGGCGTGTTCTACGAAACCGCTATTAACGATCTCATTCCCGATGCTTATAACGACGCTGTAAAAGAAGCGGGCATTTCTCCTGTTGCACAGCCTGACATTGACGTTGTTTCTCTTGACGACAACGGTCTTGTGCTCTCTGCTAAGGTATTTGTTAAGCCCGAGGTGAAGATCGCCGATTACTTTGGTCTTGCCGCTACCAAAAACGTAGCACCCGTTGAGGATGCAGAGGTTGAGAGCGAGATCAACACCGTGCGTGAGCGCAACTCCCGCGAAACCGAGGTAATGGGTCGCGCCGCAGAGCTTGGCGACACTGCTGTTATTGATTACGAGGGCTTTTGCGACGGTAAGGCATTCGACGGCGGCAAGGGCGAGGATTACGCGCTGAAGCTTGGCTCCGGCACCTTTATTCCCGGCTTTGAGGATCAGATCGTCGGTCACAAGGTTGACGATGAGTTTGACGTTAACGTCACCTTCCCCACCGAGTATCACTCGGCAGAGCTTGCAGGCAAGGAAGCTGTCTTTAAGTGCAAGATCCATGCTCTCACTCACGTTGAGCTGCCCGAGCTTGATGACGATTTCGCAAAAGATATTTCCGAATTTGACACCTTTGCTGAATACAAGGCTGACTTGGCGGCAAAGATTGCAAAGAGACATGAGGACACCGCTGATGCGGCTGTCAGCGAGCAGCTTGTTGACGCCCTTATCGAGAAGATGGAGGCAGAGATCCCCGCTCCCATGTTTGATGCAGAGGTAGAAAACTTCCTGCGCGATTACGACAACCGTCTGCGTATGTCCGGTCTTGACCTCAACACCTATATCAAGTACACCGGCATGACCCTTGAGAAGATGCGCGAGGAGTTCCGTCCCCAGGCAGAGCGTCAGGTAAAGGCTCGTCTTGCTCTTGAAAAGATCGCTGAGCTTGAGAACGTTGTTGCCGAGGAGGCTGACATTACCGCCGAGATCGAGCGCATTGCCGCTGCTTACAATATGCCCGTTGACCAGGTCAAGGAAAGCCTTCCCACCGATGTGATCGCTGAAGATATCAAGGTGAAGAAGACGATGGACCTTGTACGCGAAAAGGCAGTTGTAACGAGCGAGGCTCCCGCAAAGAAGCCCGCTGCAAAGAAAACCACCTCTACCGCTAAGAAGCCTGCCGCAAAGAAAACCACCGCAAAAAAGACGGCTGAAAAGGCTGAAGAGGAAAACGCATAATTAATACTGTTCATTGTAGCCGCGGCATCGTCGCGGCTACAGCAATCTTAACATAAAAAATCGAAAAACGGAGGTTAGAGTTAAATTATGATGGATTTTTTCCGTAAAGATGCACTTGTTCCCATGGTTGTGGAGCAGACCGGTCGCGGTGAGCGTTCCTACGATATTTTCTCCCGTTTACTTAACGACCGCATTGTTTTTCTTTCCGATGAAGTAAACGACACCACCGCTTCTCTTGTGGTTGCGCAAATGCTTTTCCTTGAGGCACAGGATCCCGATAAGGATATCAGCTTTTATATCAATAGCCCCGGCGGCTCTGTTACCGCTGGCATGGCAATTTACGACACGATGAATTATATTAAATGTGACGTATCTACCATTTGTATTGGTATGGCGGCATCTATGGGTGCGTTTCTTCTCTCCTCCGGCACTAAGGGTAAGCGCTTTGCACTTCCCAACAGCGAGATCATGATCCACCAGCCCCTTGGCGGTGCACGCGGTCAAGCGTCCGATATTAAGATTCAAGCAGATCTGATTTTGAGAACGCGCGATACCCTCAACCGCATTCTTGCCGAAAATACCGGTAAGAGCATCGAGGAGATCGCACGCGATACCGACCGCGACAATTTCATGACCGCTGATCAAGCGCTTGCATACGGCTTGGTAGACAAGGTACTTGCAAAGCGCGCTTAAAATACAATTTGTGAGGTAATTCATGGCAAATTCAAGCTCCGGTAAGGGTAATAACGGGCACAGCATTCCCCACTGCTCCTTTTGTGGCAGAAACGAATCGCAAGCAATGCTCATCTCCTCCAATACAGGACTTTATATTTGTAATTATTGCGTAGATGCTTGCATGGATATGATCGCCAAGAGTGAGGAGGAAGCGCTTGACGCTACTGCCTTTACCGCTGACAATCTTCCCCGCCCCACGCAGATCAAGGCGGCGCTTGATGAATACGTCATCGGTCAAAACGAGGCAAAGATCGCGCTTTCCGTGGCGGTTTACAACCATTATAAGCGCGTTTTGTATGCCGAAAAATTCGAGCAACAGAAAAAGAGAAAGCGCAAAACGCAAGATGCTGTTGACGAAATTGACGAGGTCGAGCTTCAAAAAAGCAACGTGCTTTTGCTTGGACCCACGGGTGTTGGAAAAACCTATCTCGCGCAAACGCTTGCCAAAACATTGCACGTGCCCTTTGCCATTGCCGATGCTACGACTCTGACAGAAGCCGGTTACGTTGGTGAGGACGTTGAAAATATCCTTTTGCGCCTCATTCAAGCGGCAGATTACGATATTTCGCTCGCGGAGCGCGGCATTATTTATATTGACGAGATTGACAAGATCGCGCGCAAGAGCGAAAACCGCTCTATCACCCGCGATGTGTCGGGCGAGGGTGTGCAGCAAGCGCTCCTTAAAATTTTGGAGGGTACCGTTGCCAATGTGCCTCCGCAGGGCGGCAGAAAGCACCCGAATCAAGAATTCATTCGCATCAACACCAAGAATATTCTCTTTATTTGCGGCGGTGCGTTTGAGGGTCTTGATAAGCTGATCGAAAAGCGCAAGGGCAACCAAACCGTTGGCTTTGGCGGCGTGATCCTCAAAAAAGAAGAAAAGAAAAAGGCGGGGCTTTTCCACGACGTTTTACCGCAGGATATCGTAAAATACGGCTTGATTCCCGAGCTTGTCGGTCGTGTACCCGTTATCGTTTCGCTTGATGAGCTTGACAAGAGCGCGCTTGTGCGCATTATCAGCGAGCCCAAAAATTCGCTTGTCCGTCAGTATCAAAAGCTCTTTGATCTTGACGGCGTGAAGCTGACCTTTGCCAAGGGCGCTATGGAAGCGATCGCCGAGCTTGCGCTTGAGCGCAATACGGGCGCCCGCGGTCTTCGCGCCATTATGGAAAATCTGATGCTCTCCTCTATGTACGAAATTCCCGCACGCAAGGACGTTGCGGAGGTTCGTATTACCGCGAAATCGGTCAAAGGCAAGGAAGCGCCGCAATATATTTTGTTGCGTGACGCGCTGTCTGAACAAAAGGAAGCATAAAATGCAAAAGAACACCGTCGTTTTTTAAAAAAGCCGACGGTGTTCTTCTTTTTTCTTGATTTTTCTTTCATTGTATGATATAATATATATTGTTATTTTGGCATAAGCAAAGCCCCTGCCTCCATATAGTGCAAAGAGGGGGTGTTGTTATGCATTTCTTTTTACCGACTAATGAGCAAAATGCACTGTCGCGGTTGTTTTTTCGTTATTTTTTGCTTTACGTATCTGCGTTACCCTTTGGTTTTTGGCTATCAAAGCAGCAATTTTTCGCTGCTGTTACGATTCCCTTGCCGTTTGCCGCGCTTTTGCCCGTAGTGTTCGCTACCTTGCTTGCATTCTTTACGTTAACAGGGCCTCTTATGGTTCTTTTGACCTTTCTTAAGGGATGCGTTGATTTTTTATTTTTGATTGATCTCATTTCCCTTGCGGGAAATGCCGAAATTAGCTTATTACATTTTAATATCGTATTGTTTTTAATTGGCGCGGGTATTATCATTTATATTCTCGCCGCCGCAAATGCGCGTTTGTTTGCTTTTGAAAACACCTCTCGCGATCTTTCCTTGGTGCTTTCAAAACCCTTCTTTCGATATCTCACACAAGCAGCCGTGTTTGTGACGATTGCCGCTTTTTTATATTATTTGTGGCAAAAATTATTGACGTTACTGCCGTTACTGCAACAGCTCTAACGGCGAGAAAGGATACATAAAATTCATGGAACAAAAAAAGAAATGGTTCTTTGGTAACAAGGACCGTCCCGATGCCGAGGTGGAGGATACCACCCCTACGCTATCGTATTTTTTTAAGCTTTTGTGGCGCAAGGCGGGTAAGCTTTTGTCACTGAATCTGTTAATGGCTTTGCAATTCATTCCGCTGCTCGTGGCACTTCTGGTATTCTTACTCGGTCCCACCACCCCGACCGTGGAGCATCCGCTTTATGCTCCCCTGCTTGGCGCCTCTATGGCGGGCGGAGCTCCTACCGCAAACCTAATGCTCGCCATTTTCGGGCAGCAGCTTGACGTGCCCGTGCTTTCTACGGGTAGATTGGTTGTAATAATCGTAATGCTGTCGATCACGGCACTGACGTGGGGCTGGCAAAACGTGGGGGCTGGCTATAATCTGCGTAGCCTTGTTCGTGGAGATTCCTGCTTCCTGCTTTCCGATTATTTTTACGCCATTCGTCGCAATTTTTGGCAGAGCTTCATTTTTGGTATCATTGACTTCGCCTTTATTGCGTTGATCCTGTTTGATATTTTCTTCTTTTATCCGCTTTCCGCTGATTTTGCGTACGGCTTTATGTATATCGTCGTGCTGGTGATCGGTATTCTTTATATCATCATGAGAGCTTATATTTTCCCCATGATGATTACCTTTGATCTCTCCATTCGAAAGCTCCTCAAAAACGCCCTCATATTTACCATGCTTGGTATTAAGCGAAATATTGTTGCCCTGCTCGGTATCCTCGCTGTGGTTATTTTGAACGTTGTTCTGATCGTTGGCGGACTTTCGATCGGCTTTTCCGCACCGATCATTCTCCCCATCTTCTATGTGCCCGCTTTGCTTGGATTTATCGGTATGTTTGCCGTTTACCCCAATATCAAGCGCTATATGATCGATCCTTATACCGAGAAAAACGGCACCGATACCGCGAACGATACCGATGCCGACGCATCCGTTTGATCAGCCGCGCAAAAGCTCGCTGACCGTTACAAACTCATATCCCGACCTCTGCAGCATCGGTATGATTTGCCGAAGCACCGCAGGGGTCGGACTGTTTTTACCCGTGAAATCGTGCATTAAAATGATCGAACCGTCGCAGATGTTTTTTTGAATGTTTGAAACGATTTTTGCCACGGGTGTTTTTGCCCAATCCCGCGTGTCAATGCTCCACATCACGATCGTATAGCCCATTTCCTCGCAAAGCGCCTTGATCTCGTCTGTACAAATTCCCTCAGGAGGACGAAAAAGCCGTGGTGCATGCCCTGTTTTTCCCTCTAATGCTTTACTGCAAGCTAAAATATCCGCAATTAAAATATTTGCCTGTATATCCTTTGTGTGATAGTGATGGTAGGTGTGATTGCCGATTTCGTGCCCATCCTCTATTTCCCGTTTGATGAGATCTTCGTAGGTGTCTGCATTTATGCCAATTGTAAAAAAGGTCGCGTGCACACCGTATTTTTTTAAAATATCTAAGATCTGCGGCGTGTAACGCGGATGCGGTCCGTCATCAAAGGTAAGGGCAATTCTTTTTTTGCCGTCGCTTTTCGTGTGGTGAAATACAATTTCGGGTGTTGCGTTAACCGAGATCGTTGCGCTCATGAATAAAACAACCGCCAAAAGAAGCGTTATCAGGCGAAAAATCGCCTTTTTCCTCATCGCTCGATACATAATTCATCTAACGTACCGAAGCGATAGCCTTTTTCCTTTAATGCTTGGATAAGCTTCGGTAAAATTGCCGCGTTTGTTGCAGAAGTCGGGTGCAAAAGGATCACTGCGCCGTTGTGCATACGTTCAAGTAACAAGGAGAGTGCTTTTTCCTCGCTTGGTTGCTTATTGTTATCCCAATCGGCATACGCAAGGCTCCAAAACACGGTGCGATAGCCCATGGAATCTACCTTTTGCAGTAACGTGCGCGAAAAGCTCCCCTCGGGAGGTCTGAAATAGGATGCAACCGATTTTCCCGTCGCGCTCATCACCGCATCCTCTAAATCTCTTATTTCTTTTTCAATAACAGTGTCATCGACCATTGATAAATTGGTATGGCGCGCTGTATGGTTGCAAACAAGATGCCCTTCCGCTTGCATACGCACAACAAGGCTCGGGCATTCTGTCACAAAATGCTTTAACAGAAAAAACGCGGCAGGTGTTTTTGTATCACGAAGCGTGTTCAGTATTTTCTCGGTGTTGCCGTTTTCGTAGCCTGCGTCAAAGGTCAGATATACCACCTTTTCTTCAGTCGTATCGCCGTGACGGTGGTCGATATAATAGCCCCCTAATTCCTCAACAAACAAAAGCTCCTCGGCGGCAAGGGCTTGCCTGCCGTTTTTTGTTTTTGTGGTATACCAGTGGTATTCTTTTTCCTTAATGGCGGTTACAGAAAAGGAAAATAAAGAAAATATAAGCATTCCCGCCAAAAAACAACTGCATATTTTTTTCATTTGCGATCCTCCCCAATGTTTTACTGATATATATTGTTATCTGAATCTCAATTTCTACACGATATAAAAAATGGTGCTCCTGCATGAAGCAGGAGCACCGTTTTACTTTTTATTAATCTTCAAAATCGAAATCAGCTAAATTTTTCTTTATGTACTGTATCGTTTTGGCTTCAAAATAGCGTTTGTTTTTTTGGAAGAATGGGACCACTCGTCCCTCTTGTCCTTCGACGTTTTGCTTCAGATCAAAGAGAAAATCCGCCATTTCCTTTTCACCGCCCATTTTAAGTGAGCGGCAGACAAATGCAACCGTACGCTCGTCTGCACTTAAGAACAAGGGTAAAATATCGTTTTCGTCCATGATCGATACATCGTGCAGCATCTTCAAAGAAATCAGCGGGACAAAGGCAGAATTC
This sequence comes from Eubacteriales bacterium, assembly GCA_045657225.1. Lineage (GTDB taxonomy): Bacteria > Bacillota > Clostridia > Oscillospirales > CAG-272 > Firm-07. Next base: position 54,632 of record JAZOSR010000035.1, read on the forward strand.
GCTTGTAATTGGATCACCAGCTCGCGCGGGATCCCACTCCAAAGCTCGATGGATTTTGGCGCAAATGAAGAAAGATAAAAGCTTAAGTTGTCATCGGCAAAATCATAGGTGAGCGCCTCGGCGGTTATCGAAATTTTGCGGCGACGATCGTACAAAAAGAAATTTGCTCTCGGTGCGTTTTTGCGATAAGAAAGGTAAAGCAGCACGATGCCCAAAACAAGCGACAGCGCTCCTAAAATTGTTAAAACAATGGAGAGCATTTTCTGGTCTTTTATGCTCGACGAGAAAATGAAAAGCACCAAAGCCAGCAAGGACAGAAAAAATGCTATAAATTTAGGGTTGTAAAAATCAAACTTCTTTTCTTTCATAATGCAACCTTTCTTTATATTTTTGTTAATTTAGCGTATGTTGACATCAATCTTTTCGTGCCCTTGGTGTCGAATGCAATTTCGTAAAGATAATCGGCGCCCATTTTTTGCACACTGATGATGAGTCCCTCGCCAAAGAGCATATGCCGCACTCGATCGCCTGGTGAAAGTACACAGGGTGTGGTCTTCGGTACCTTTTTTTCGATACCGCCAACGTTCACGTGCTCCTTTGCAGCCGCATATTTACTCTTCTCAAAATTATATTGCGCAACGCCAAATCTTTGCGTTGGAACGGCACGTTTTTCGCGCTCAATCAGATTGGCGGGAATTTCATCAAGAAAGCGCGAGGGTGGATTTGCGCCCGTGCGTCCGTAAAGCAGGCGCGAGGCGGCATGGAGAATGTAAAGCTCATCCTTGGCGCGCGTGATCGCAACGTAAGCAAGACGGCGTTCCTCCTCAAGTGCTTCGGGACCCTCCATGATCGTTTGGGAACTTGGGAAAAGCCCTTCCTCAAAGCCCGGGAGAAAGACGCGGGGGAATTCAAGCCCCTTGGCACTGTGTATCGTCATCATTACAACGGCGTCGGCTGTATCGTCATAGCGGTCAACGTCGGCAACGAGCGCTGTAACCTCCAAAAATTCGGTCAGTGTCGGTGTGTCGGTGCTATCCTGATACTCCTTGACGTTGGAAATAAATTCGTTTAAGTTGTCAAGACGGTCGGCTTCCTCAGGACCCATATCAATGATCATTTGACGGTAACCGCTTCTCTCAAGCACCTCGTTGACGAAATCGTCAAGCGACATCACATCGGCAAGCTCGGTTAAGGAGGAGATCAATCCCGCAAAATCAAGGAGCGACGCGGCAGAGCGCGAAAGCGCCATATAACGGTCGGCGTGACTGATGACGTCAAACATGGAAACGCCCTCCATTGCCGCAATTTCCTCAATAGCGGCAAGCGTGCGATCACCGATCTTGCGCCTTGGCTCATTGATAATGCGCAAAAGGCGTTCCTTGTCGCTGTGATTGTTAATGAGCTGTAAATATGCCACGATATCGCGAATTTCCTTGCGGTCCGCAAAGCGAACGCCGCCGAGCATACGGTAAGGGATACCGCTTCTCGTAAAAGTGGTTTCAAGGGCGTTGGATTGCGCGTTGGTACGATAAAGCACGGCAAAATCACGGTAAGCGCATTCCCCTGCCGCCACCTTTTTACCGATAATATCAATGATCTTGCGCGCCTCGGCATTTTGGTGCTCGGGATTCAGCACCTGAATCTTTTCCCCCCCCTCGCGGTTGGTCCAAAGCGTTTTTCCCTTTCTGTTTTCGTTGTGGGAGATCACGGCATTGGCGGCATCAAGAATCGGCTGTGTGGAACGGTAATTTTGCTCAAGGCGAATCACCTTGGCATCGTTAAATCGACGGTCAAACTGCAAAATATTGGCGATCGTCGCGCCGCGGAAGCGGTAAATGCTTTGGTCATCATCACCCACTACCATCAAATTGCGATAGCCTCCCGCAAGAAGCGCTGTTAGGCGAAACTGCGCTTCGTTTGTGTCCTGATACTCGTCAACCGATACGTAACGAAACTGACTTTGGTAGGTGTTGCGCACCTCCTCGTTGTTTTCAAGGAGCTTGACGGTATAAAAGATAATATCGTCAAAATCAAGCGCGTTTGAGCCCTCCATGCGCTTTTGATACGCCTCATAGATCTTTGCGATCTGCTTCATTTTATAGTCGTTTCCAAACTCCAATAAAAATTCATCGGGCGTGATCAGCTTTTCCTTGGCGTCACTGATGTGACGAATGACGGATTTTATGTTCAGCGTCTTTTCGTCAATATTTTGCTCCTTCATGACTGCCCCGATGGCTTTTTTGGTATCGTCGGTATCGTAAATGGTAAAGCCCTCACGAAGCCCTGCCGCATCGCTGAAGCGGCGCAGAATACGCATACAGATCGAGTGGAAGGTGCCCGCCCAAATATTCGAGGCAAGATCGGGATCCTCGGGGAATGCCGAGGCAAGGCGCGCCTTGATCTCCCCTGCCGCTTTATTGGTAAAGGTAATGGCAAGCACACGCCACGGCGGGCAAGGATTATTGGTAAATTCAGAAAGCAGCCCTTCAAGCTCCTCGTCGGTAAGCGGCTCGTTCAGTGCTCTTTCCAATGCCTCAACGTGTCTTTCGTCAAGGTCAAACGGTACGTAATCGCTATGGTAAGCGTTTCCAAAACGGATCATGTACGCAATGCGGCGCACCAAAACGGTGGTTTTTCCGCTTCCCGCCCCCGCTAAAACAAGCAAGGGTGAATTGATATGATAAACCGCTGCTCTTTGCATGCTGTTAAGGGACCGATAATATCGGTCAAACAGCGCGCGCTTAACGGTAAGATAACGTGTTTGCAGATCTAACATGCTGGCCTCCAAAAGAAAAAACGGGGGACAAAATCAGTCCCCCGCCGCCGATTGGATTAATAATCCTTCTTTTGCTGGTTCTGATTTTTGTTCTGATTGTTGTTTTGATTATTGTTCTGATTTTGGTTGTTCTGGTTGTTCTGGTTGTTTTGGTTGTTATTCTGATTATTGTTCTGATTGTTGTTCTGGTTCTTGTTGTAGTTTTGGTTCTGATTTTGGTTCTGCATGATACACACTCCCTTTTAGCATTGCCCTGCCTTTTGCTGTGCAAGGCTGATGTTAGTATGCGTCAAGCAAAATAAAGTATTCATTCAAAGCGATATCTTTCCTTGATCTTGCCAAAAATAAGGAATAGGGTGTAACCGAAATAAACGGCGAAAAGCAAGGCGCAAAGAAAATCTGCACACCAGAAAAATTCAAGAATGCGGAATGCCTTGGTGTTGGGCCATTCCTTAATATAATCATAAAGGAACGAGAAAAGCCCGCTGATAAAGCCAAGGATGAAGCACTTGATAAGCTGCCAATCAAATTCCTCAAGGACACGCTTTCTGTTACGCAGCTCAAATTCCGCAGGCTCGTGCTCAAAAACATAGCCTGTTTTGTTTTTGATGATCTCTCGCAAGAAGAAAAGCAAGAGAATGAGAAACGCAAGAAACGCCAAAAATTCAAGCAAGGAAAAGATCCACATCGTGGTATATGCCTTAAAAACAACTTGATCCTTGCCAATGTTTTCCGCATAATGCTCGCTTGAAAATTGATAGGAAAAATAACTTGATACGGTTGCAATCACGGTAAAGATAATAGCCGAAAGCCAAAGCCCCCATTTTTTAAGGAGCGAATCCTTGGCGGCAAGCAAAATAGCAAGCAGTAAAATAATTCCCGCGACGGTGTCTGAAATGATGTTTTGAAAATCGATGTAAAAATCGACAAGAAAAAGCGCACCGATAAGCATGAGAATAAATACTGCGCGGTAAAAGGCCTTTACTCTGATGCCGGGGTGGCGCTCCATAAAGGAGCTATACGCTTCTCCGAGCGACGTCAGGAAACGTTCCTCCCCTTTTACCTTGGCGAAATAATAGAGTATGCTTACCAACCACACAATACCGAGCACGAGCGCGGGCAAAAATGCCAAAATGCGCATCACGCCGATATATTGGTATAGATTGATCATTCCCGTTTCGGCAGAGCTGCTGTTCATCAGTGCCGCAAATTCGGGTAGGAGCAAAACGATCTCGCGCACGATAAAGAAGATGACCGAGAAGCGGCGCATTCTCTCGCAGATCGAATATTTCTTATCCCAACGCAGATAAAGCGCTTCGCAGTCATACGTGCCCGCCAGCATATCCATACCGTCAAAAAAAGCATTTATGGCAACTACGGCAAAATACGTGCGCACAGTAGCGCTTAAAAACGAAATGATAAGTAAGAGCAGCTCCTGCTCTCCCTTTGCTCCCATGCCGAAAACAAACAAAAGAAGTAAGTTTTTGACAAGATCTGCAAGCAAGAAGTAAAAAAATGCTTTACTTGCCTCTTGCATATGGCGATCAATGCGAGAAAATGGGATAAGACCGAGTATCACGAAAATCGCACCGATAAAATCGGGCAAAACGTCAATCGCGGCAAAATAAGGATTAAAGAAAAATACAAAGCCGATGCAAATCAGAAATATACGCAACGGACGAATCTGCATTGCCATGATTTATTTTCCTTTCTTTGTTTTTTTGTCTTGTATGGGCGCTGTGATCTCGCTGCCCTCGGGCAAAATATAACGGTAGCATCTGAAAAAGAGCCAGAGGTTTAAGAATGCGCAGAAAAAGCGCAAGAGCGAGATGGGAAGCGCAAAGGCTGTCTGATGCGTTTCGATAAACGAGATCGGCAGCTTGGCAATCAAATAAAGCAGATGATATATGCCGACAAAGACCAAATTTCTCATAGAAATGCTTTGAATTTCAACAAGTCCAAGGTCGCCCGCAAGCATCATAAGACCGCCCAAAAGTACCGCATGGAACAATAGTGTATAAACGAAATAGCACCACTCAACAACGGTATAAAACGTGCCGACAAGGAACGACATCTCGGGCAATACGTTAAGCGTCATTAAGCCGTACAAGGCAAAATAACAGCCAAACAACACGCCGAGTGCCGACACGAAAAGAGATTTCAAGAAAAAGGAGTGGTATGGCGCAAGACGGTAGCACGCAAACGCTACAATGCCAAAGCCGATCGGCATTACCAGTGCAAACGGCGCAAAGATCGTCATGATATTGATCATAAAATAGCCGATCAGCAATAATCCAAAGCCCATGTCCTACTCCTTTTTATTCTCAAGAATTGTTCTGCGCGGCACCGCAGCACTTTTTGTATTTTTTACCGCTGCCGCAGGGGCAAAGATCGTTTCTGCCGACCTTTTCTGCCTTGCGCACCACAACTGTCTTTTTTCTTGCGGCTCCGTCTTGTCCCTCAAAGCTTTCCTGCAAGGGCTTGGCGAGCTGCACGCGGCGAACGGGCTGCGGGCGCGGAATCACGGTCAGCACGTGGCGAACGGTTTCGTCACGGATCTCGGCGATCATCTCATCAAACATATCTGCGCCCTGCAGACGGTATTCGTTGACGGGATTGCGTTGTGCATAAGAGTGCAGACCAATGCTTCCCTTCAAATCGTCCATGGCATCGATATGATCCATCCAATGACGGTCTACCGATTGCAACAAAATCGAGCGCTCGACCTCGCGGAAGGTCTCCTCGCCAAAGAGCTTTACCTTTTCCTCGTAGAGCGCCTCGGCGCGTGCGGTAAGGTGCTCGACCAGCGCATCTTGCTTGTTCTTCTCGGCAAGCACTGCCTCAAGCTCATCGTCGGTGTTGATCAAATAAGGCTTATAAACAGTGGCAAGACCTGCAATGTTACGGGTCTCCTCACTGCCATCGCCCCAATAAAGCGCCACGTTGTCGGCGATCGTCGAACGGATCATCGAAAGGATCGTTGCGGAAATATCCTCGCCGTTTAGCACGTCAAGACGTTGCTTATAAATGAGATTGCGTTGCTGGTTCATTACGTCGTCGTAGGTGAGGACGTTCTTACGGCGCTTAAAGTTGTTATCCTCAATGCGCTTTTGTGCCATTTCAATACGGCTTGACAAAAGTCCCATTGAAAGCGGCTGATCGTCAGGCAGTCCCAAGCGGTCGGCAAAGCCCTGCATGCGGTCACCGCCAAACAAACGCATCAGATCATCCTCAAGCGAGAGGAAAAAGCGAGATTCGCCCGGGTCACCCTGACGGCCTGCACGACCGCGCAGCTGATTGTCAATACGGCGGCTCTCGTGACGCTCGGTACCGAGAATATAAAGTCCCCCTGCCGCGCGCACGCGCTCTGCCTCGGGTGGAATTTCTTTTTTATACTTTTCGTGAAGATCACGGAAGAGCTCGCATGCGGCACGTACCTCATCATCCTCAATGTCGGTCGTGCCCGTTGCCATCGCGATCATTTCCTCGGTATATTCGAGCTTGCGCATCTCATTTTTGGCTAGGAACTCGGCATTGCCACCCAGCATAATGTCCGTACCGCGTCCTGCCATGTTTGTGGAGATCGTTACGGCACCGAATTTGCCTGCCTGCGCCACAATCTCCGCCTCGCGCTCATGGTGCTTGGCATTGAGGACGTTGTGCTTGATGCCGCGCTTCTTGAGCTTTGCGGAAAGCTCCTCGGACTTGTCTACACTGATCGTACCGACAAGCACGGGCTGACCCTTTTCGTGACATTCCACGATCTGGGCAATGATCGCATCATATTTCCCCTTGATATTCTTATAAACGTTATCGTTGTGATCAATGCGGATCATCGGCTTATTGGTGGGTACCTCCACCACGTCAAGCGCGTAGATCTCACGGAATTCCATATCCTCGGTGAGTGCCGTGCCCGTCATGCCCGAAAGCTTTTGATACATACGGAAATAATTCTGGAAGGTGATCGTCGCGAGCGTGCGGTTTTCCTTTTGCACCTCCACACCCTCTTTTGCCTCAATTGCTTGGTGCAAGCCGTTTGAGTAACGGCGTCCCGGCATAATACGACCCGTGAAGGAATCCACGATCATCACGCCGTTTTCATTCACAACGTAATCAACGTCGCGCTTCATCACGCCCCATGCGTGAATGGCCTGATTGATGTGATGCGCGATCTCGGAATTGGCGGGATCGCCAAAGTTTTCAATACCGAAGAATTCCTCCGCGCGCGCGGCTCCGCGAGGGGTGATGACCGCATTGCGTGCCTTCTCATCTACTACGTAATCGGCTTCGACCGTATCAAGCTCCTCTTTACTGTCAATTTCTTTTTTGACGAGCTTGGTCATGGTGCGCACCAGCGTATTCGCACGGTCGTAAAGATCGGTCGACTTTTGCCCTGCGCCCGAGATAATAAGCGGCGTGCGCGCCTCGTCAATGAGGATCGAGTCCACCTCGTCAACGATGGCGAAGGTGTGACCGCGCTGTACCATATCGGCCTTATACACCACCATGTTATCACGCAGATAATCAAATCCAAATTCATTGTTGGTGCCGTAGGTAATATCCGCATTGTATGCCGCCTGCTTCTCCGCGGGCGTAAGACCGTGAACCACAAGACCCGTGGAAAGACCCATAAAGGCATAGACTCTGCCCATTTCCTCACTGTCGCGGCGTGCAAGATAATCGTTGACGGTGACAACGTGCACACCATTCCCCGTCAGCGCGTTGAGGTAAGCGGGCATAGTCGCCACAAGGGTCTTACCCTCGCCCGTTTTCATTTCGGCAATACGACCTTGGTGCAAAATAATACCGCCCAGCAGTTGTACAAAGAAGGGGCGCTTGCCAAGCACACGCTCGTCTGCCTCGCGTACTGCGGCAAATGCGTCGCACAAAATATCATCAAGTGTTTCACCCGCCGCAAGGCGCGCCTTCAGCTGCGGTGTGACACCCGCAAGCTCCTCGTTTGACATTGCGGCATATTTGGGCGCAAGCGCCTCGATCTCGTTAGCGATGCGACGCAGCTTTTTAATTTGACGGTCACTGTATGAACCGAACATTTTACGAAACAATCCCATTGGGGGCCTCCAAAATATATAAATTATATTTATTATACTACATATAATAGAAAATTGCCATAGAAATCACGAAAAATTTGCAAATTTTTTTCACTCTCCCTTGCGCCTTGCGGACAAATCGGTTATAATGATAAGGATAACGAAAAGGGGGTGCTTGTTATGCCCAAAATTCATATCGTGCTTTTCGAGCCCGAAATTCCGCAAAACACGGGCAATATCGCGAGGACCTGTGCGGCAACGGGCGCTTCCCTGCACCTCATTAAGCCCATGGGCTTTGAGATCGACGACAAAAAGCTCAAGCGCGCAGGGCTTGATTATTGGGATAAGCTTGATATTACTTATTACGAAGGAATTGATGACTTTTTTTCAAAGCACAGCGACGCGAAAATCTACTATTTTACCACCAAAGGCACGCACAATTATACCGAGGTAACCTATCCCGCAGAAGTGTTTTTGATGTTTGGTAAGGAAAGCGCGGGACTGCCCGAGGAGCTTTTATTCTCTCACCCAGGAGAGGCACTGCGTATCCCGATGCGTGACAAGCTTCGTAGCCTCAATCTCTCGAATTCCGTGGCAATTGCGGTATACGAGGTTCTTCGCCAAGATCATTTTAGTGATCTGCGCGAGTCGGGCGAGCTGACAAAATACGATTGGAACGATGCAAATGGATAAAATCATGATCGCGATGAGCGGCGGCGTTGACAGTGCCGTTGCCGCTTATCTTACTGCAAAAGACGTGACCTGTGCGGGTGTTACGATGTATCTTGCCAAAGACGGCACACATCACGCCCAAAATGCAAAAAAAGATATTGCCGATGCGCGCGCGATCTGCGAGAAGCTTCATATCCCGCATTTTACAGCCGATCTATCGGCGGAATTTTCGCGCGAGGTCGTTGATCGCTTTGTAAAAAGCTATCTTGCAGGCGAAACGCCTAACCCTTGTGTCGATTGCAACCGTTACATCAAATTCGGCGCTCTGTTTGATTTTGCAAGAAAAAACGGATATCAGAGCATTGCAACGGGACATTATGCGCGAGTTGAACGCGATGCCTCGGGCAAATATTTACTCCGCCGCGCCAAGGATACCTCAAAGGACCAAAGCTATATGCTTTATTCTCTTTCTCAAGAAACGCTCGCCGCCACGCGATTTCCGCTTGGTGACCTTACCAAGGATGAGGTGCGCGAAATCGCGAGAGGACTTGATTTTGCCGTTGCGCACAAAAGCGACAGCCAGGATATTTGCTTCGTGCCAAACGGAGATTACGCAAGTATGATCGAGGAAATAACAAAAACAAGCATCCCGCGCGGCAATTTTCTCTCGCTTGACGGCAAGGTGCTGGGTGAGCATCAAGGCATTATCCGCTATACGGTCGGTCAAGGCAAAGGACTTGGTATTTCGCTTGGTAAGAAAATGTTCGTGGTTTCCAAATCCGCCGCCGATCACACCGTCACACTCGGTGATGAAAAGGAGCTTTATACCACACGCCTTACGGCATCAAACATTAATTTGATCCCCTTTGATAAAATGTCCTCTAAAATGAAGCTGACCGCGAAGGCACGCTATCGCCAAGCACCCGCCGAGGTTATAGTTGAGCAAACGGGTGAGGATGAGTTGACCGTTGAATTTAGCGAGCCGCAACGTGCGATCGCCGCAGGACAATCCCTTGTTTTATACGACGGCGAGTATGTTATCGGTGGCGGTAAGATCAATTAAAAATCACAAAACCGAGCGCACAAAATTTGTGCGCTCGGTGCTTTTTTACGGCAAAAGCAGCCGCCGATCCCAAAAGTCGTCAAGGGTATGCTGTGGACAAATTCTATTATAGGGTATCACCCCCATAGGAATGCCGTAATGTGAGCTTGTTTGACCTTCTTGTGCATAATACGGCTCATTATCGGTTAAAAAAGGTTTCTTTTCGTGACATTCTCCACCGTAAGAATAAGGTGCGTCCAACACCTTTATCTGCCGTGGAAAGTGTCTTGACACGCGCAAAAGCGCAACCTTGTGCCTGCACTCCGTGGGGCATTTGTCACACGCGACGCCCCCACCCTCACAGTAATCGATCAACGTGTGGCAGTCGCAATAAGAGGTTGGCTCCGTGCCTTTTTTGAAATAACCGATCTCGCTGCGGTCGCCGCGCGGATCAAGCGCGCAATTTTGTGAAAGCAGCTTTCCCGAATCCTTGCAATAACGAACTGAAATCACATTTTCATTTGTAGGAAAGCTCTTCTGCACGTCGCTTCGCTCGGCAAGAATTTCTCCCATCACCGCATCGAAAATGGCAAGCGCGTGATTCCCCCTCACATCCGCAACCGATCGCGGCTCGTCAAAGCCGTACCACACGCCCGCGAGATATTGCGGCGTGTAACCTATAAACCATTTATCACAGTTTTTACTGCTCGTTCCCGTCTTCCCTGCCACGTCTGTCTTTGTGTCAACAGTCAGATCTCTGCCCGTGCCTTCTCTTACGGCTCGCCTTAGCATCATTGTGGTAATATACGCAGTTTCCGCAGAAAACACGCGCTCGCTTTTATCCTCGTTGCTTAAAAGAAGCTCGTTTTTCTCACTTAGCACCTTATAAAAGCTTTTTGTTCCGCAAAAATAGCCCCCTGAGGAAAGCGCCGTATAACCACCCACCACCTCGCGAAGAGATACACCGTTTGACTGCTGTCCGAGTGCGAGTGCCGCGGCACCCATATCTCCCTTTTCGCTCAAGGACGAAAAACCAAGCTTATCCTTTAAAAAATGAAAGGAGCTTGCGTTTCCAAGCCTTTGCAAGATTGAAACACTAACCGTATTGATCGAATAGGTCAGCGCCGTCCCTGCGGTGGTAAGACCTCTGTATAGGTCGGGCGAATTGCGCGGCCACGGCGCGCCGTTCTCGCGAAAGCTGATCGGCACGTCATCAAACACGCTTCCATAGGTGATGAGCCCCTGTTCAAGCGCGGGTGCATATACAGCCAAAGGCTTGATAACAGACCCCGATGGGCGCGTGGTATTGAAGGCGTAATTTTGTGATCGATTGGCGTTTTTTGTGCCAATCGCGCCCGCTACGGCTAAAATATGCCCGTTTTTTGCATCGGTGATCATCATAGCACTCTGTGCTTTTTTACCGTTTTCGTGTGTGGGAAAGTTTTCCTTGTTTTCATAAAACCGCAGAAGCACACGCTCAATTTGGGGATCTATCGTGGTATAGATCTTTAAGCCGCCGCAATACACAAGACGGCTCGCGCGCTCCTTGCTATATCCCTTTTCCTTTACAAGCGCATTGATGACGTCCTCTATGACCAAATCCGCATACCAGGAATTGATCCTTCCCGTCATGACACGGTCGTTGACGCGGAGGGCGGTAGCCGACGATTTTGCCTCCTGCCATGCCGCATCGTCAATCATGCCCTGTGCGTGCATTTCATCAAGAATAATATCTCGGCGAACACGATTTTCATCGGGGTGCTTTATGGGATCGTATTTTGCGGGATTATTGGTGATCGCGGCGATCGTAGCGCATTCCGCCAGCGAAAGCTCGCCCACTTCCTTTGAAAAATAAGCGTTTGCGGCAGTTTTCACGCCAAGACAGCCTCTTGCGAGATTAACGACGTTTAAATACTGCTCAAGAATTTCATCCTTTGAAAATTCCTTTTCGAGTTTTGCCGCACGCATGACCTCGCCCACCTTGCGCGTGACACTCTTTTGACTTTCTCCCGTTAGGTTTTTGATCAACTGCTGTGTGATGGTTGAGCCGCCAAAGTCACCTCTGCCGCCGCTTGTGACAAAGCGCCCCGCGGCAGAAGCGGTACGCCGCCAATCAACACCGCCGTGCTCGTAAAAGCGCTTATCCTCAATCGCGATAAATGCGTTTTTAAGATCATTTGGCACTTCACCGATCGGAGAAAACAGCATATTTTCATATCCGCTGATGCGATCATCTTCAAGCTCCAGCGCCTCGCCCTGCTTGTTATAATAATATAACCTCGTTGTTTTATCGCCCCTAATGAAAAGCGCGTCGTTTATATCGCTTTTCACAAAAAACAAGGCAAACACACTAAAGCCTATGACAAAAGCGGTTACCAAAACCGTACAGGATAATTGCAAAAGCAGTAAAAATCGAAGGAATCTTCCCTTTTTTTCGTTTTCACACATAACAATCACCCCCGCCTTGTTAGTGTTGCGCAAGGCGGGGGTGAAATACCTGTTCTTATATGGGATAATTGCGTGATTTTTGTTATTTAAGCTTTATTTGGGCACGACGTTTTCTGCTCCCAACATATCCTTTAGCTTTTGCAGTAAGGCTTCTTCGCGTTTGACACCGAAGACCTGCTTGTGATAGGTCTTTTTCTCGTTGTCAAAAAAGGAAAGCGCAAGATCGCCCGTGTTGGCAAGCAAATATTTGCGCACTTCAAAATAAAGCGGCGCGGTAAGCGAGGGCACGCGCAAATAAAGATGTGCGGCATGGGTTAACGGACTATCGCTTGCAATGGGCGTTTTGACGGACTGCTTACCGTCGTTTGGCGTGAGCGCTTGCAGACGTGATACCAAAATTTTCGGCGGCTCGTCCTCGCGCAGTGAGATCTGTCCTTCTACGCGCAGTACACTGTCGCTTCCCAAAATATCAAGATAGCGCTCGCGTACCTTTGGAAAAACCACGCACTCAATTTCGCCCGTGCGATCCTCCAGCGTGAAAAACGCCATTTTTTGGTCGGTTTTCGTTGATTTTACCGTCATGGCAGTGACGATGCCCGCAACAGTCACGTTTTCCTTGTCTGAAACAAGATAACCGTCCTCACCGTCACTCTCGCATATTTCCTCCACCGTTTTAAGGTCGGGGGCACAGAGCGCTTTTGAAAAGCCGTCAAGCACGTGACCCGAGAAATACATGCCCGAAGCCTCTTTTTCCTGCAAAAGAAGGGTTTGAAGCTCGTATTCGGGCAATTCGGGATAGGTGACCGCGGGCGTTGCCTCAACGGCGGTAAACATATCAAGCTGTCCTGTGAGATTGGTGCGATTGCGCCCCTGCTGATAATCGACCAGCTGCTCGTAAACCGCCATCAGGCGACTGCGGTAAACGCCAAGCGTATCGAAGGCGCCCGCCTTGATCAGTGATTCAATTTGACGCTTGTTGAGGTCATAGGGTGCCATGCGCTCCACAAATTCCTCAAAAGATCGGTAGCGACCGTTTTGCTCGCGCTCGCTGACAACCGCTTCAAGAAACTGTCTGCCCACGTTTTTCAGTGCGAGAAGTCCAAAGCGGATATGGTCGCCACACGCCGAAAAATCCACCTCGGATTCGTTTATATCGGGGGGCAACACACGCACGCCTCGCTTGCCGACCTCGGCAATATACGCCGCAATTTTGGGCAAATTTCCAAGCTCGGAGGTAAGGAGCGCCGCAAAATATTCCTTTGGCGCATGCTCCTTCAGATACGCGGTGCGGTAGGAGATCACGGCGTATGCCGCCGCGTGGCTTTTATTAAAGGCATAATTGGCAAAGGAGGAAAGATCGTCAAAGAGCTTCCCTGCCGCCTCGGCTGCAATGCCGTTTTTGGCGCATCCCGCAAGGAACGCGCCACGCTCCGCTTCCATCACGTCTGCTTTTTTCTTTGCCATGGCACGGCGCACAATGTCTGCCTTGCCAAAGGTATATCCCGCAAGCTCACGGAAGATCTGCATGACCTGCTCTTGATAGACCACGCATCCGTAGGTGTTTTTGAGGATGGGCTCAAGCTGCGGAATATCGTATATCACCGCATCGGGATTGCGGTGATTCTCAATAAATTTCGGGATCGATTCCATTGGTCCCGGGCGATAAAGGGCGATTGCCGCCACAATATCCTCAAAGCAAGTGGGGGAAAGGTTTGCAAGCATTTGTCGCATACCACCCGATTCAAGCTGAAAAATACCCGAGGTGTTTCCCTTCGCGATCAAGCGATAGGTCGCCGCATCGTCAAACGGAATCTTATTAAGATCAAAGGAAGGATCTGTCTTTTGAACCGCCGTGGCGGCATCGTTCATGATCGTCAGATACCGCAATCCCAGAAAATCGAATTTCAAAAGCCCAAGCGACGCAACCGTATCCATATCGTATTGCGTAATCACCGCGCCATTGCTGACCGCGATCGGCAAGTGGCGATCAAGCGCTTCTTTGGTAATGACAATGCCTGCCGCATGGATTGAAAGATTGCGCGGCATACCCTCAAGCGCCATTGAAAGGTCGATCAGCCTTTTCACGGTAGGACTGCTATCATATAGCCTTTTCAAATCGGGCAGCTTCAATGCGTGCTTGATGGTGATACCAAGCTCGCGCGGAATAGCTTTTGCCACGGCATCAACCTCGACATACGGCAAGCCAAGCACACGCCCAACGTCACGCACCGCGGCACGCGCCGCAAGGGTGCCAAAGGTCACGATCTGCGTGACGTGATCCTTGCCGTAACGGCGCGTCACGTATTCTATGACCTCCTCGCGCCTGTTGTAGCAAAAGTCAATATCAATATCGGGCATACTGACGCGCTCGGGATTCAAAAAGCGCTCGAAAAGTAATTCGTGCGGCAACGGATCAACGTCGGTAATGCCGAGGAAATACGCCACCAAGCTTCCCGCACCCGAGCCACGTCCGGGACCCACGGGAATATGCTTGCTTTTGGCAAAATTCACGTAATCCTGCACGATAAGGAAATAATCGGCATATCCCATATCGTTGATGACCGAGAGCTCGTATTCCATACGCGCTCTGTATTGCGAGAGCGAAAAGCGCGCGGTGGATAAGCATCCCTCTTTTTCCCTCTTTTCCATGCCCGCTTTGGTGAGAGCGGCAAGGTATTCCTTGGCATCTTGTCCGTCGGGGCAAGGAAATTGCGGCAAATAGGTTTTGGTAAAATCAAACTCAAACGAGCAACGATCGGCAATTTTTACCGTATTTTCAAGTGCGCCCTCAAAGCTTTCGAACAAAGCGCGCATTTCGTCGCTGTTTTTATAGTAAAATTCGTCGGTTTCAAAGCCGATCGGGCGACCGTCCGCGAGGCGTGTGTTCGTCTGAATGCACATGAGGACCGCCTGCGTGCCCGCGTCCTCGCGCGTGAGGTAATGACAATCGTTGGTGGCTACCATGGGCAGATTCAATTTTCTTGCAAGCTGGGCAAGCATGGGCAAAATTTGCTGTTGCTGGGGGAGCCCGTGATCCTGCAATTCAATATAAAAACGATCCTTGCCGAAAATCTCGGCAAGCTCAGCGGCGCTCTTACAAGCGGCATCAAAATCCCCTGCCACAAGCATCTGCGGAATGCGCCCTGCAAGGCATCCCGAAAGGGCGATAAGTCCCTTTGAATATTCCTTTAAAAGCTCAATGTCCACGCGCGGCTTGCTGTAAAAGCCCTCGGTAAAGGAGAGGGATACCATGCGAATGAGATTTTGATAACCGATTTCATTTTCACAAAGCAAAACAAGGTGATTGGGGTGTGCGTCCTGCGTGCTTTTCGCAAAGCGCGAGCGCGGTGCCACATATACCTCGCAGCCAATGATCGGCTTGATGCCCTCTGCCTTGCAGGCGCGGTAAAACGCCACAGCGCCGTACATCACACCGTGATCGGTCAGTGCTACCGCACTGTGACCGCAAGCCTTGGCGCGGCGCGGTATTTCGCTCACACGGCACGCGCCGTCAAGCAGGCTGTATTCGCTGTGCAAATGCAAATGTACAAAATCCGACATGCTTTTCCCTCCTTTTCTTTTATTATTTCTCCTTTTGCAGTGAATCTGCAAACGAAATCAACTTTTGAAGTCTGTGATTGAGCCCCGATTTCGTCAGTGGCGGATTGTGTGCCTTGGCAAGCTCAAACAAGGAAGCGGCAGGCATTTCCTCGCGCAAACGAGCCGTTTGTGCAAGCTCGCTCGGCAGAGTTTCAAATCGCATGGCGGCACGGATCCGTTCAATTGCTTCAAGCGTGCGTCCCGCGGCATCCACCGACCTTGTAATATTGCGTGTTACGCAGTTGGTGGCACGGTTTTCCTCGTTGCGAATATCGCGCACGATCTTGGCGTTCATCAACTCGAAAAGCGCGTTTGTCGCGCCGAGAAAGGTCAGTATTTCTTCAATGGCGGCACTGTTTTTGATGTAGATGCCCGTGCCCGTTCGATGCGTGCGCTGCTTGGGAGCCCAACCGTTTTCAAGAAGAACACGTGAAAGGAATTCCGCGCCTTCCCCCTCCTCTGCCTTGATCTCCAAATGATAGCTTTTTTGCGGGTCGGTCATCGTGCCCGCGGCAATGACAGCGCCGCGCAAAAAATGCGCCGCGCAGTGCGCGCAATGAGGCGTATATTCCGTTTTTGTTAAAAAATCATATAATTTTTTTGACGAGAAAAGCAGGGTGTTTCTTTCCATCAGCGCCTCGCCGCGGTAAAGATCACGGTAAAGGCGGGCAATCTCCATGCGCGCGTCAAGCGAGGAAACAGAAAGCAAAATATTCCCCGATTTGGTCTGTGCGGCATTGAGAAAAAGCCCCCTTGCGTAAGCCGCCTTACAGCAAGCCTTACGCGGAGCACCCAAGATCAATTCACTTTTCAGGCGCATTGAATAATTCATGTTTCGTTTGAGATCAACCGAATTTCAGGCTTCGGTCGAAATCCCCTTTCTCTTTGTGTAATATCCTGAATCTTTTGAATTAAATTAAGAACGTCGGCGGCAGTTGCGCCGCCCGTATTTACAATAAACCCTGCATGCTTTTCACTCACCGCAGCGCCGCCCACACGCATACCCTTGAGTCCCAACTCGTCAAGAATGGCACTGATCGCCACGTCGGGCGCAGGGCGCAAAAATGTGCTTCCCGCACTCGGCAAGCCGCAAGGCTGTGATCTGCTTCGCCAAGCTGTGAGGGCATCGATTTCCTTGCGTATCTTAGCAGGATCGGCGATGCCCGAAAAAGAAAATGAAATACGCAAAATAATAGCATTTAAGCCTTGAAAAGAACTGTTTCTGTAAGAAAAAGTCAACTCTTTGCTAAAATACGTTCTTTTTTTACAACAGTCAAGGTCAAAAACAGTCACTGTGCGAACGCTCTCGCCAATACATTTTCCGTGCGCGCCCGCGTTCATCATCACCGCACCGCCAACACTCGCGGGTATTCCTGCGGCAAAGGCAAGATCACCAAACCCACGGGCTGCCACGCGTCTTGCCAATAGCGGCAGCGAAAGCCCCGCTCCCACTGTGGCACCGTGCGACTCAAAGCGGCAAGCATCAAGCAAGCGCGTGCGGATCACGGCGCGAAAGATCATGCCGTCGTCAAAAAGCAAATTACTACCATTCCCTATGACCGAAAACGGCAAGGAAAGCGCTTGGCAAAGGCAAACGCTCTCAACGAGCTCGCACTCACAAGCCGGGTCTATGACAAGGCGGCAAATGCCTCCCACACGGAAGGTCGATAAGACCTTGGCATCAACGTAGGGAGTAAACTTGATATTCTTTCTCTTTAAAACTTCCTCCAGCCGCGCCCAGCTCATACCAAGACCAAAGGAAGAATGTCCTTTGGCTCCTTGACGGTGTAGGTGATAGGAAGATTTTTTGTGTTGGGCATGCTTTTGGGATTAAACCAACAGGAGTCTATCCCCACGCCAATGGCGCCCGCAATATCGGAGGTAAGTGAATCTCCGATCACCAAAGCATTTTTGGGGGAAAAATCGGGTATCCTCTTTGCTACTGCCTCAAAATAACGGGGATCGGGCTTTTCGTATCCGAGTGCTTCGGAAATAAATATGTCTTTGAAATACGGCACGAAGCTTGATTTTTGGAAGCGCGCCTCCTGCACGTATTTGATGCCGTTGGTTACGATATAAAGATCGCAAAAGTCAGCAAGCGTGCGGCAAAGCTCCTCCATACCGTCCACGGTAAAGGTCTGCCTTGAGAGAAAATCCGTGTAGGTCGTTGCCATTTTTTCGGCATCAAGCGAAAATGAGTGTTCCTTGCAAAATACGGCAAAGCGCTCGGTACGAAGCTTGCTTTTTTCAATTTCTCCGCGCTCTAATTTTTTCCACATCTGATCGTTGATGGCGCTATAAGAAAGGATCAGCTCCTCGGTGGGGGTAATCCCAAAGCTTTGCATGGTTTTTGAAATCGCAACGCGCTCGGAGAGCGAAAAATCAAATAGCGTATTATCCGCATCAAAAAGCAAGGTTTTGTATCTTACCGTCAAAAAAATCACTCTCCTTTTTACCGTATATCCATTATAGCTTATTTTTTTTAAAATTTCAACCCATAAGCGCTTGAAAGTAAAAGTTTTCTCTTGCATTTTCACACAATATGTAGTATAATACTAATTAATAATATCTATTTATGGAGGTTTTTATGAAACAGCGCATCTTAAAACTTGGCACGCTCGGCTTCGGCGCAATGGGCAAGACCCATGCCTATGCCGTCAAAAACCTCCCTTTTTTCTGCTCCGACCTCCCCTTTCGGGCGGAGCTTTTCGGCGTTGCGACACGCGATGTGCAAAAGGCAAAAAATGCGGCAAGCACCTACGGCATTCCCTTTGCCACGGCAAGTGAGGATGAGATCATTTATCATAAGGACGTAGATATTGTCGATGTCTGCACTCCCAATCATTGCCATTTTAACACCGTCAAAAAGGCGCTTCTTGCAGGCAAGCACGTTTACTGCGAAAAGCCGCTATGCACGACCTATGCCGAGGCAAAGGAGCTCTCGGACCTCGCAAAAAAAGCGGGCGTTACCGCCGCTATTGTATTTAATAACCGCCATCTTGCGGCAGTAAAGCGCGCAAAAGAGTTGATCGATGAAGGAAAAATCGGCAGGATCCTTCATTTTGAGGTGCAGTATCTTCACAACTCCTGTATTGATAAAACTCGCACAGCGGGTTGGAAGCAGGATGCCGATATTTGCGGCGAGGGCGGCGTGCTCTTTGATCTTGGCTCGCACGCGCTTGATCTTGCCGTGCTCTTGTGCGGCGAGCTTGCCACCGTTTGGGGAAAATCGCAGATCGCCTATCCCACACACAAAAAAGCTGACGGTTCGGTGTTTTACACCAACGCGCCCGAGGCGTTTTATATGCAGGTAACAACAAAAACGGGCGCTGTCGGTACCATCACCGCAAGCAAGCTGACGATGGGCGCAAACGACGAGCTTTCGTTTGCCATATACGGCGAGCGCGGCGCACTTCGCTTCTCTCTCATGCAACCCAATTACCTTTATTTTTACGATGCCGAGGTACCCGGCGGCAATTACGGCGGCTCACAAGGCTTCACCGCCATTGAATGTGTTGGCAGATACGAAAATCCTGCGGGCACGTTCCCCTCGCCGAAGGCACCGACAGGGTGGCTTGCGGGGCACGTGATGAGCATGTACCACTTCCTGAGTGCGGTTTATGAGGGCAGATCCGCAACGCCCGATTTCGCACACGGCGCGTATATTCAATATCTCATGGAATTAGCGCTTGCCTCTGCCGCAGACGGCACCGAAAAGGCGGTGATGCTATGACCGTCATAGGCCTCACGGGCGGTAGCGGCGCGGGTAAAAGCCTTGCCGCAGATATTTTTAAAAAGCATGGCGTGCCCTCGCTTAACGCCGATCAAATTTACCACGAAATTTTATCGCAAAAAGGCAACTGCACAAAGGAGATTGCCGATGCCTTCGGGCAAGAGGTTTTAGACCCCGAGGGATTCGTTGTGCGCCAAAAGCTTGCCGCCGCCGTCTTTGGCAAAAAAGACACGCCCTCTCTTTTGCATACTTTAAACACAATCACCCATAAATATGTTATGAGCGAGATCCGCAAAAGGTTGAATGATCTGAAGATCAATGGGTGTCGCGCCGCTTTGCTTGATGCGCCACAGCTGTTTGAAGCAGGGGCTGACAAGGATTGCGACGTGATCGTCGGTGTGATCGCCCCGCGTGACCTGCGCGTGGCACGTATTATGGCGCGCGACGGCTTGGACGTTACTACCGCCAAGGCACGTATTAACGCACAGCCAAGCGACGATTTTTACCGAACAAAT
Source organism: Eubacteriales bacterium (assembly GCA_045657225.1). Taxonomy (GTDB): domain Bacteria; phylum Bacillota; class Clostridia; order Oscillospirales; family CAG-272; genus Firm-07. The sequence goes on from JAZOSR010000035.1 coordinate 74,469, forward strand.
TGCCACGTGATTCTTGAAAACGACCACGACGAAGCGGCGCTCGAACAACGAATCAAGGAGCTGCTTGCTCTGTGGGGGTAAATTGAGTATTCGCAAAAGTATTCTCTTTAAAACGGCGATTGTCGCCGTTTTGATGGCAATGCTGCTCATAGCAGCGGCAGATGCCTTGACGAATTCTTTACAGCAAAAACGGGAGCGCGAGCTGCTTCCCGCCGTACTTCTTTACAGTCAAACCTACCGTCTATCACCCGCGCTGGTGTTAGCGGTCATTAAAACCGAAAGCGATTTTCGACCGCGCGCCGTATCGCGGGCAGGGGCTATGGGGCTGATGCAATTAATGCCCGACACATTTTTATATCTTTCAAAGGAAAAATTCGGAGAAGATCATAAGCAAGCAGAGCTTTTTGACCCAAGCGTCAACCTGCGCTTCGGTTGCTATTATCTTTCCTATCTTTTTGAAAGATTTGAAGATAAAAATACCGTTCTTGCCGCATACAACGCGGGCGAGGGACGCGTGTCGGCGTGGCTTGACGATCCTGCGCTTGCAAGGGACGGAAGGCTGATCAGCATTCCTTTTGCCGAAACGGCGGCGTACGTAAAAAGCGTCAACAACGCCGAGAGCGCATATCAAAATAAATATCATTTTAAGGAGAAATAAAATGGATACCCAAAAGCTGGCAGCAGAGCTGCTTTACCGCAAAAAAAGTGTGTATGAAACAAAGAGCGGTGACGATATTGATGCCGCCTATGCCTATGCCAAAGGCTACGCCGCCTATCTTGACGCCGCAAAAACCGAGCGCGAGGCGGTCACCACGTCTCTCAATATGGCAATCGAGAAAGGCTTCAAGCCCTATACCATGGGCATGCCGCTTACCGTTGGCGGTAAATATTACTATAACAACCGCGGCAAGAACCTCTATCTCTTTACCGTAGGTAAAAAGCCGATCGATGAGGGCATTCGCATCTGCGCCGCACACATTGATTCTCCCCGCATTGACCTCAAGCAATGCCCCCTTTATGAGGAGGACGGCATGAGCTTCTTCAAAACGCATTATTACGGCGGTATTCGCAAGTATCAATGGGTGGCAACGCCCCTTTCCTTGCACGGCGTTATCATCAAAAAGGACGGCTCTACCATCACCGTAAACATCGGTGAGGACGAGGGCGACCCCGTATTTTATATCAACGATCTTCTCCCCCACCTTGCATACGACGGTAGCGAAAAGCTGCCCATCGGCGAAGCGATTCAGGGCGAGAAGCTCAACATTCTTGTTGGTAGCCGTCCGATCGATACCGAGAGCGACAATGCCATCAAGCTCAACACCCTTTATCTCCTCAACCAAAAATACGGCATCACCGAAGCTGACCTTCTTTCTGCCGAGCTCTGTGCCGTACCCGCCTTTAAGGCACGCGACATCGGCTTTGACCGCTCGCTCGTTGGCGCATACGGTCACGACGACCGCGTTTGCGCTTACCCTGCTCTTTCGGCAATTCTTGAGGCAGATGCACCCGAAAACACCATCATGTGCATTCTCGCGGACAAGGAGGAAACGGGTAGCGAGGGTAACACGGGCATGAAGAGCGCCCTGCTTCCCGATTTGATCAATGAGATCTCCCGTGCGCTTGGCGGCAACCCCGCACTTGTGCGCGCCAACTCCAAGTGCCTTTCTGCCGACGTTTCCGCGGCATACGATCCCAATTTCTCCGCCGTGTTTGAAAAGCGCAACACTCCCCTCTTGTCCGCGGGTGTAGTCCTGATGAAATTCACAGGCTCGCGCGGCAAATCCGCGACCAACGACGCCAGCGCCGAATATATCGGGTGGCTGCGCCGCGTCATGGAGAAAGAGGGCGTCATTTGGCAAGCGGGTGAGCTTGGCAAGGTCGATTGCGGCGGCGGTGGCACCGTTGCCAAATATATTGCAGGTCACAACATTGAAACCGTTGACCTCGGTGTGCCTGTTATTTCTATGCATGCTCCCTTTGAGGTGATCGCCAAGGTCGATCTTTTTGAGGCATACCGTGCCTTCACCGCCTTCTGCCACGCCTGATGCTGGATAAATTAACAGCCGTAGCGGCAAGGTTCGCCGAGCTTGAAAGCAAGTGTGAATCTCCCGAGGTTTTCACCGATACGGAAGCCTACACGGCGCTGATGAAGGAATACCGCAAGCTCGAGCCGACGGTTGCCCTTTACCGTGCGTACAACGCCGTTTTGACCGAACTGAACGAAGCACGCGAGCTTGCCGCCGTATCTGATACGGAGCTACGTGAAATGGCGCAAGCCGAATGCCGCTTGCTCGAGGAAAAGGCAGAGGCGCTTTTGAATGATTTAAAGATCAAGCTTCTTCCAAGAGATGAAAACGACGACCGCAACGTGATCGTTGAGATCCGCGCGGGTGCGGGCGGTGAGGAGGCGGCACTTTTCGCCGCTGTGCTTTACCGTATGTACACAATGTACGCCGATTCCGTTGGCTTTAAAACCTCTGCGCTTTCCGCGAATCAGACCGAGCTTGGCGGCTACCGTGAGATCACGTTTATGGTGGAGGGTGAGGGCGCTTATTCCCGCTTCAAATTTGAATCGGGTGTGCACCGCGTACAGCGCGTGCCCGTGACCGAATCGCAAGGGCGCATTCAAACCTCAACCGTGACCGTCGCGGTCCTGCCCGAGGCCGAGGAGGTGGACGTGCAGATCAACCCTGCCGACATCGTGATCGAATCCTGCAAGAGTAGCGGCGCTGGCGGTCAGCACGTCAATAAAACCGAGTCTGCCGTGCGCCTCACACACAAGCCAAGCGGTATTGTCGTTGAATGCCAAGAGGAGCGCAGTCAGTTCAAAAACCGCGACAAGGCAATGAAAATGCTGCGCACAAAGCTCCTTGATATTGAAAGGACGGCACAGCAGGAGCAAATTGCCACCGCACGTCGCACACAAGTGGGCACGGGCGATCGCAGTGAGCGCATCCGCACCTATAATTATCCGCAGGGGCGCGTCACCGATCACCGCATTTCCCTGACGCTCTACACACTTGAAAAGATCCTCAACGGCAATGTGGGAGAGCTGATCGACGCCCTCATTACCGCGGATACCGCCCTGAAATTACAAAGCGAACAGTAAGGAGGTTTTCTCTTGAAAACCGAAATTTTTCAAATAACCGATCCTGCCGCAAGCGCGGAGCTTATCGACCGCGCGGCGGCAAGGCTTCGTGACGGCGGTCTGGTCGTCTTTCCCACCGAAACCGTTTACGGCATCGGCGGTGATGCAACAAGCGCCGATGCGGCAGGCGCGATATACGCCGCAAAGGGTCGTCCGTCGGACAACCCCCTCATTATACATATCGCCACGCCCGAGGACGCGGAAAAATACGCCGTAACAAGCGAAACCTATTATAAGCTTGCCGCACAGTTTATGCCGGGACCGCTTACCGTGATCTTACCAAAAAAAGACACTGTCCCAAGCGCTGTGACGGGTGGGCTTGATACCGTGGCGATTCGCTGTCCCGCGCATCCCGTGGCAAGCGCCCTGATCCGCGCGGCAGGCGTGCCGATCGCCGCCCCCTCTGCAAATACATCGGGTAAGCCCTCCCCCACCCTTGCCGCCCACGTAATCGAGGACCTTGACGGCAAGGTCGATATCATTATTGACGGCGGAGAATGCGAGGTGGGGCTTGAATCCACCATTGTGGCGCTTCACGGCGAGGATGGCGTGCTTTTGCGCCCCGGCGCGATTACCTATGACGCGCTTTGTTGCGTTTGTAAGACCGTAACGGTGGCACCCGCGGTAACTGCGGCACTTGCCGAAAACGAGCGCGTGCTCTCACCCGGCATGAAATACCGTCATTACGCCCCCAACGCCTCCCTTGTTCTCCTTGACGGCGAGGAGGAACGCGTACTTTCATTTATGAAAAATGCCGCGAAGGACAAGACTGTCGGCATCATTTGCTATGACGAGGAGCAGGCGCTCTTTGAGAAGCAAGCCACGATCTTTTCGATCGGCGAAAAAGCCGATCTCAAGACGCAAGCGCACCGCTTGTTTGCAGTTTTGCGACAGTTAAACGACCACCAAGGGCTTTCAACCGTTTATGCTCATCTGCCCCCCAAGGAAGGATTAGGGCTTGCCTTATATAACCGCTTGATCCGTGCCGCCGCGCACACTGTAAAACACGTTTAAATACCGAAAGGAAGGTAACATACCGAGATGGCAAAGAAAAAGAACTCTCCCGTAACAGAGCTCTCTCGCATTATCCCTGCCCCCGCAACGCCACAGCCCATTACCGAAACGATCGAGAAAAACTATATGCCCTACGTCATGAGCGTCATTATCTCGCGCGCCATTCCCGAGATCGACGGCCTCAAGCCCTCGCACCGCAAGCTTCTTTATACCATGTATAAGATGGGACTTTTGAACGGCGCGCGCACCAAGAGCGCAAATATCGTCGGTCAAACGATGAAGCTGAACCCGCACGGTGATGCCGCCATTTACGAAACGATGGTGCGCTTAACGCGCGGTAATGCGGCACTCCTGCACCCACTCGTTGACTCAAAGGGTAGCTTTGGTAAGCAATATTCGAGTGATATGAAATATGCCGCCTCGCGTTATACCGAGGCAAAGCTTGACGGTATTTGCACGGAGCTTTTCAGTGGCATTGAAAAGGATGCGGTGGATTTTGTTGACAACTACGACAACAGTATGAAGGAGCCGGTTCTGCTCCCCACTACCTTCCCGAACGTCCTTGTCACCCCGAACGTCGGTATCGCGGTTGGTATGGCGTCCAATATCTGCTCGTTTAACCTGGCGGAAATTTGCGACGGCACGATTGCCCTGCTCAAAAACCCCAAGGCTTCGATGGATCGCATTCTTGATCTTGTCAAAGCCCCCGATTTTTCGGGAGGCGGTCTGATTATTTACGACCGCGAGCAGATGCGCCGTATTTACGAAACGGGTCAGGGCTCATTTAAGATTCGTGCGCGTTATTCCTATGATAAAGCGTCACAGTGCATTGATATTTTGCAAATTCCCTACTCCACCACGATCGAGGCGATCCTTGACAGCATTACCGACCTTGTCAAGGAGGGTAAGATCAAGGAAATCGTTGACTTCCGAGATGAGATCGACCTCAACGGCTTTAAGCTCACGCTTGACCTGAAGCGCGGAACAGATCCCGACAAGCTGATGAATCGCTTGTTTAAGCTGACGCCCCTTGAGGATAGCTTCAAGTGCAACTTTAATATTTTGATCAACTCCACTCCCCGTCAGCTCGGCGTGGTCGATATTCTGAAGGAATGGATCAGCTTCCGCATCGGGTGTGTACGCCGCGAGCTTAGCTTTGATCTCAAAAAGAAGCGCGACAGACTCCATCTCGTCACGGGTCTTGGCAAAATTTTGCTTGATATTGATAAAGCCGTGCGCATCATCCGCCACGCGGAAAGCGACGACCGCGTCGTGCCCGAATTGATGGCAGGCTTCTCCATTGACGAGGTGCAGGCAGATTACATTGCCAATATTAAGCTGCGCAACCTCAACAAAAAATACATTGTCAACTGTATTGAGGAAATGGAGAGCCTCAAAAAGGATATTGCCGAATTTGAGGAGATCTTGGCGGACGAGCTGAAGATCCGCGCCCGTATTGCCAACCAACTGACCGAAATTAAGAAAAAATACGGTCAGCCCCGTCGCTCACAGCTGATATTTGCCAGCGACATTCCCGAGGAAGAAGAAGAAAACACCGTTGAGAACTATCCTGTTCGCCTTGTACTGACAAAGGAGGGCTACTTCAAAAAGATCACCTTCCAGTCCCTGCGAGGCAACGATGAGCAACGCCTCAAGGAGGGTGATAGCATCCACCAGCTCTTTGATGCTGAAAACAAGGACAATCTCATCATCTTTACCGACAAGGCACAGGTCTACAACGTCGCGGTTGACGATTTTGACACCACCAAAGCATCCGCTATGGGTGATTTCTTGAGTGCAAAGCTCGGTATGGACAAGGACGAGCGCCCTGTCTTTATGCACGTACAAAACACCTATCCCGACGGTGAAAATATGGTCTTTATCTTTGAAAACGGTAAGGGCGTGCGCGTACCGATCTCGGCTTACGCCGCCAAGGGCAACCGCCGCAAGCTGAAAAACGCATTCTCCGACGCGTCGCCGCTTGTTGCAGCTTTTTACGAAAAAGAGAAAGAACCTTTCGATATCCTCTTGCTTTCTGACGCGGATCGTGCTATGATAATAAAGAGTTCGCTTTTGCCCATCATGTCAACACGTTACGCAAACGGCAACGCCGTCATGACCTTTGGCAGACGCGAGAAGCGCATTGTGGAGGCACTGACCGATTATACCGCGCGCTTTGGCGACGGTAAGGGATATCGCAAATATAAGATACCCGCCACGGGTGTGTTACTCAATGAAAAAAATATTGATGCCATGCAGATCAGCATGGACGACAAATTATAAGGAAGGTACAATCCAATGAGCAACAAACAAAAGAAGTCCAATCCCGCCACAAAAATTCTCGCAATTATCCTTGCCGTTTTGATGGTCGTCAGCATGGCGTTTTATACCATCTACATGATCGTTGAAAGCTTCAAAGGTACGGATGACGAAAACACAGAGAAGCAAACCGCACAAACCGAGATTGTTCCCTATTACGATTTTGCGTAAAAAAAGAACGGACCGCTTTTAGCGGTCCGTTCTTTTTTTGCTTTTAAATTTGTCTTGTAATTTTCTCCGAAAAAACAGAAGATCCCTTGGTAAGCGGGCCCTCTAAATGGCGTGCACGCCATTTTTCCTCAAATTCAATAATCTTTTTCGAAGGAAGCAAGGGGGCTTTTCTGCCGAAATAACGATCGGTGAAATCCTTGGTCTGTGCCACTTGAAGCTCAATGAGCGCGGCGGGCGCGTTATCCATTGCATAACTGCGCATGGCAATTCCCTCACCCTGGCAGACGCGCTGCAGCTCGTGGAAATAATATTTAAGAAGGAATTGTGCGTAAGAAACAAGACGCAAGCTACCGTACACACGGTAATGGCGATTTTTGCCCTCACCCGTTGCTTCAACGGCAACGCAATAACCGTTCTTTACCGCATCAACGATCGCATCGTTTTCCTTTGCCTTTGCAAAGCAAATGTTGAAAAGATAATTGAAATAATTACCTTCAAGTGCATGCACGTCGCTTGAAGCAACAACCGAGATCTTCAGTCCATCGGCGCGAAGATCGCTCCAAAGCGCAATTGAACGGTTGTTGCCGTCCTGACCCATGCCGCCCATCAGCTCATAGGCATCAAACATACCACTCTTCAGAAGAATCTTGGCAAATTCATCACGCACGTTGCGAATAGAAGAGCCGGCAGGACGCCAATAGGGATGCGCGAAGATGGCAAGACCGCCTGCTGCGTGAATTTTATCGGTTGCCCACATTGCTTTTTGGTATCTTTCGCGATACTGCGCAGGCACGCTTGCGGGTACCTTTTCAGCATAGGTCGCAAGCTCCCTTTCGTATTCGTCCTTATGATTATAATAAAGATCTGTAACGCTTGACTTACCGCCTACGTGAACGATATGCACGATACTGCCGGGGGTATGTACCTCCTCTCCAAGCACGCGCGTCACGCCAAGCTCGATGCCCTCATAGGTTTCGTCGATCTCGCCGCCCGGATAATAGCGGTTGTGGTCAGTGAGAGCAAAGAAATCAAAGCCCTGCTCACGAAAATGCCCTGCCAGTGCCGCAGGATCGCGTTTGCCGTCAGAACGGTAGCTGTGCGTGTGAAGGTCGCCCTTCAGGGGCATACGCTCGTAAAGATCGCTTTCAAGCGCATACACGTGCATCGTTTCAAGCAGCTTTTCATCACGGTAAAGAAGCACAAGATATTCTTGCTCACCTTCAAAATTGAAAGAAAAGGTGAGATAACCGTTTTCGGCAACGGCACTCAGCTTTATCTTTCCCTCATCGGTATGATAATCGTTCGTGTCTCCGTCAACGGGAATAATAGTGAGGTTGTATACGCCGTCAAAGAGCAAAAATGCCTTTTCCGCGGGCGCAACCGTCATGGTCGTTTCTGTATTTGCTAAAACAACAGAGGGGTAAATAACGTAACTTTTAGATGCGGGAAACATATCCTTACCTGCCTTTAAACTTTTGCCTGATTTATCATTGAAGCTTAATATTTCTTCTTGGTATCACAGTAAATGCAACGGCACACACGGTTTTCGGCGCTCACCACACGGAAGACCTGCTGCAGCTCCTGCTCGGTGGTCGTAATACAACGCGGGTTATCGCACTTAAGATCGTATACAAACTCACCATTTTCCTGCTTTTCCGCAGCCTTTTCGCTGAGCTTACGGCCAAGAAGGCTGTAAATCAATGCCATACGCATGTATTTACCGTTTTGTACCTGCTTGAAGTAGCAAGCGCGGGGGTCGTTGTCAACCGCTACGCTGATCTCGTTGACGCGAGGCAGCGGATGCAGCACGATCATATCCTTTTTAGCGGGTGCCAGCTTCTCGGGATTCAAAATATATGCGTCGCGCAGGCGCAGATATTCGTCAATATCGGTAAAGCGCTCCTGCTGTACGCGCGTCATATAGAGAATGTCGAGCGTGGGCATGACTGCCTCAAGGTCGGTGGTTTCGGTGTAGGTGAAGCCGCGACCCTCGGGAATCTCGTTTTTGACGTAACCGGGGAGCTTCAGCTCATCGGGCGAGATCATCACAAAATTGATATTCTCGTAACGGCAAAGCGCAGCAATCAGCGAATGCACGGTTCTGCCAAACTTCAAATCGCCGCAAAAGCCGACGGTAAGACCCGTAAATCTTCCCTTTTCACGCTTAATGGTGAGAAGGTCGGCAAGCGTCTGCGTCGGGTGGTGGTGACCGCCGTCACCTGCATTAATGACGGGAATGCCCGCATTTTGCGAAGCGACGAAGGGCGCGCCCTCCTTGGGGTGACGCATAGCAATAATATCCGCATAGCAGCTGATGACCTTTGCGGTATCCGCCACACTCTCGCCCTTGCTGGCAGAGGTGCTGGAGGCAGAGGAAAAGCCAATCACATTGCCGCCAAGCTCATACATTGCCGCCTCAAAGGAAAGGCGGGTTCTGGTGGAAGGCTCAAAGAAAAGCGTTGCCAGCTTTTTACCGCGGCAAGCATCAGCATATTTCCCCGGATTTTCGATCATATCCTCGGCAGTTGCGAGAAGCTGGTCTACCTCCTCTACCGACAGATCCAAAATATCAACTATACTTTTCATTCTTATTTCCTCTTTTATATTATTACGCTTTTGCACCGTTCACGGCAAGATAGTTCTTGATACGCGTAACGTTTTCCTCGTTTTTGGGATCCTCTTCAAGATACTCGATAATATCGTATACGTCAACGATGGAATATACGGGGAAGCCGAACTGCTCCTCGATCTCCTGCATTGCGCCCTTCTCGCCTTGTCCCTTTTCCTTACGGTCTACCATAATAAAGGTAGCGGCAACCTTTGTGCCCTCAAGGTGGGAAAGGATCTCCATCGACTCGCGGATCGCCGTGCCTGCGGTGATCACGTCCTCGATAATAACGATCTCCTCGCCTGCCGTCGGTACGTAACCAACGAAAACGCCGCCCTCGCCGTGATCCTTCACTTCCTTACGGTTGAAGAAGAAAGGAACGTTAAGACCGTTTTTTGAAAGCGCGACAGCCGCGGAAACAGAAAGCGAAATGCCCTTGTAAGCAGGACCGTAAAGAACCGCCTTTTTAGCACCCAGCTTTTCAAAATATGCCTTGGCGTAAAATTCACCGAGCGTGGCAATATCACTGCCCGTCTTGATCATACCGGCATTGATAAAATAAGGAATCTTTCTGCCGCTCTTTGCGGTAAAATCACCGAATTTCAGAACGCCTGCTCTTTCCAAAAACTGAATAAATTCTCTCTTATAAGCTTCCATTTTAAACTCCTTTAATCAACAAATTCACGAATGCAACGCTCGTAAGCGACAACGGGATCCTCCGCTGCGGTAATGGGTCTGCCCACCACGATATAATCCGAGCCGATTCTCTTTGCCTCGGCGGGGGTCATAACGCGCTTTTGGTCACCAATATCACCGTCAGCAAAGCGCACACCGGGCGTCACGGTCATAAACTGCTTGCCGCAGGTGTCGTGTACCTTACCTGCCTCAAGCGGAGAGCACACTACACCGTCAAGACCTGCCACCATGGCGTTATGCGCGTAGTGCATGACGACCTTGTCGATGGGCTCCTTGATGAGCAGGTCGTTTTCCATGCGCTCCTGATCGGTAGAAGTCAGCTGCGTTACAGCAATCAGCATCGGGCGCGTGCCATCGGGGCGCGTAAGGCCCTCAAGTGCACCCTGCATCATGGTGATCGTGCCTGCGGCGTGCAGGTTCGTCATATCAACGTCAAGGCGAGAAAGCACTGCCATAGACTTTTTCACGGTGTTGGGAATGTCGTGAAGCTTAAGGTCAAGGAAGATCTTGTGACCGCGCTTTTTGATCTCGCGCACGATCGAGGGACCCTCTGCGTAAAAGAGCTCCATACCAATCTTTACAAAGGGCTTTTTGCCAGTGAATTTGTCAAGAAACGCAAAGGTTTTCTCGGCACTGTCAAAGTCACACGCAATAATGACGTCCTTTCCCATTATAAAACACCTCCGATAATATCACTTAAATTTTCAATTTTGTATTTCTGCATCACGCGCGGCAGATCCTCAACGATCTTTTGAGAAGCGAAGGGATCGACCAAATTGGCGGCACCGACCTCAACGGCGGTAGCGCCCGCAAGCATCATTTCGATCACGTCCTCTGCCGAGGAAACACCGCCCATACCGATCACGGGGATCTTTACGGCGTGTGCGACCTGGTAGACCATGCGAAGTGCCACGGGAAAGATCGCGGAGCCCGAAAATCCGCCCATTTTGTTGGCGATCACGGGTTTTCTTGTGTTCAAATTAATACGCATGCCAAGCATGGTGTTGATCAGGCTGATGCCGTCGGCACCTGCCTCCTCACAAGCCTTTGCGATCGCCACGATATCCGTCACGTTCGGCGAAAGCTTGATAATAACAGGCTTGGTCGTCACCTTTTTCACGGCACGGGTGACCTCTGCCGCCGCCTCGGGCTGTGTGCCAAAGCTCATGCCGCCACCGTGAACGTTCGGACAGCTGACGTTGACCTCAAGCCAACCAACCTGCGCCTCCTTGTCAAGCTTTTCGCAGGTATAGGCATAATCCTCCACAGAAAAGCCGCTGACGTTTGCCATCACGGGCTTATGAAAGCACTTGGCAAGTCGGGGCAGCTCCTCGGAAATGACCTTTTCAACACCGGGGTTTTGCAGTCCCACGGCATTGATCATGCCCGCCGTGCACTCCGCAATGCGGGGCGTCGGGTTGCCGAAGCGCGCGTCCTTGGTCGTTCCCTTAAAGGAAAACGTGCCAAGGCAATTAATATCATAAAGCTCGGCAAATTCGTAGCCGTAGCCAAACGTGCCCGAGGCAGGGATCACGGGATTATCAAGCGTAATGCCGCAAAGCGTTACTTTTGTATTTATTTGTCCCATATGATATCCTCCTTCAAGAGCACGGGGCCCTCCTTACAAATGCGCTTGTTGCCCGTCACAGTCTTGCACGAGCAGCCCATGCAAGCGCCAAAGCCACAGCCCATGCGCTCCTCAAAGCTGAACTGTCCGCTCGTTTTGGCAGCGCGGTAGATTGCCTTCAGCATCGGCTCGGGACCGCAGGTGTAAAAATAGGAATAGTCGAGCAGCTCCATTGCGTTTGTGACAAAGCCCTTCGTGCCGTAGCTGCCGTCAACCGTGGTGACATACACCTCAGCGCCAAGTGCCTTAAATTCGTTCTCATAAAAAATCTCGTCCTTGGTGTTAAAGCCAAGAATGACCGAAACACGCTTGCCCGCGGCAATGAGGTCCTTTGCAAGACGGTAAAGAGGCGGCACACCCACGCCGCCGCCAATGAGAAGCGGCGCATCGCCCGCGGTCGCGAGATCGTAGCCATTACCAAGACCCGTGAGAACGTCAAGCGTATCCCCTACCTTCATATCACGCATTTGCGCAGTACCCGTTCCGACCACCTTATAAAGGATCGTAAGAGTATTCTCGCCGTAATCGCAAACCGAGATCGGACGGCGCAAGAAAAGTCCGTCCAGCTTAATATTGACAAATTGCCCCGGCGCGGTAATTGCCGACGTGTCGCCCGAGAGCGTCATTTTCACGACGCTCTCGGTCAGGGGCATATTTTCAGTGATTGTAAAAATTCCCTGCTTCATAGTTTTCCTCACGCATCAATGGTGGAAATGCAAAGAGTGGTTTCCTCCAGCACGTCAAGCAAAACGCGCACGGTATCAAGAGAGGTAAAGATCGAGACGTTATTTTCGGTCGCGCACTTGCGGATCTCCACGCCGTCGGTCTGATCGTGCTGGGATTCAAGGCTGCTGGTGTTGATAACGTAGGCAATATAGCCCTGTCTGATCTCTTCCTTGATCTCGTCGCTGTTATCGCTGATCTTCTTTACAACGTGCGTGCGAATGCCGTTCTTTTTAAGGAACTTAGCAGTGCCTGCGGTTGCCTCAATGTTAAAGCCGAGGTTGTAGAAGGGGCGAATGAGGGGCAGTGCCTCCTCCTTGTCGCAATCTGCAATGGTGGCAAGCACGGAGCCGTAATTCTGCAGCTTCATGCCCGATGCCTGCAGTGCCTTGTAAAGCGCGCGATTGAGCTTGTTGTCGTAGCCGATCGCCTCGCCCGTAGACTTCATTTCGGGAGAGAGGTAAGCGTCAAGACCGCGGATCTTGTTAAAGGAGAACACGGGAACCTTTACGTACCAGCGCTCCTTCTCTTCGGGATAAAGGTGGAAGATGCCCTGCTCCTTGAGGCTCTCGCCGAGAATGCACTTGGTGGCAATGTCAGCAAGGCTGTAGCCGGTCGATTTCGACAGGAACGGCACGGTGCGGGAGGAGCGAGGATTGACCTCAATGATATAGACCTTCTCGTTTTGGTCAACGATAAACTGAATGTTATAAAGTCCAACGATACCGATGCCAAGACCAAGCTTCTTTGCGTACTGCAAAATCGTGCCCTTGACCTTGTCGGAAATGCTAAAGGTGGGATATACGCTGATCGAGTCACCCGAGTGGATACCCGTGCGCTCTACAAGCTCCATAATGCCGGGCACAAACACGTCGTGTCCGTCACAAATGGCGTCAACCTCAACCTCTTTACCGATGATATACTTATCAACCAAGACGGGCTTGTCCTCGTCGATCTCAACGGCAGTCTTGAGATAATGGCGAAGCTGATCCTCATTGGATACGATCTGCATTGCACGACCGCCAAGCACGAAGGAGGGACGCACAAGCACGGGATAGCCGATGCGCTTTGCGGCGGCAACGCCATCCTCGATCTTCGTGACAGCACAGCCCTCGGGCTGCGGAATGCCAAGCTCCTTGAGAAGTCGCTCAAAGGAGCCGCGGTCCTCTGCCTTTTCAATTGCCGCGCAGTCCGTACCGATGATGCGAACGTTTCTGTCAGCAAGAGGCTGGGCGAGGTTGATCGCAGTCTGACCGCCAAGCGAGGCTACCACACCCTCGGGTGCTTCAAAATCAATGATGTTCATCACATCCTCGGGCGTCAGAGGCTCGAAATAGAGCTTGTCGCTCGTGGTATAGTCGGTCGAAACGGTTTCGGGGTTGTTGTTGATGATAATCGCCTCATAGCCCGAATCCTTAATGGTGGTAACGGCGTGAACCGTCGAATAGTCAAACTCAACGCCCTGTCCGATACGGATAGGACCTGCACCCAACACCACGACCTTCTTCTTATCGGTCAGGACAGATGCGTTCTCGCCCGTGTAGGAGGAGTAGAAATAAGGAATGTACGCGCCGGTGTGGAAGGTATCTGCCATCTTAAACACGGGCACGATGTCGTGATCCTTGCGAACATTGAGGACAAACTTTTCCTTCTTTTTCCAAAGCTTTGCGATATACTGGTCGCTAAAGCCCATTCTCTTTGCCTCGTGCAAGAGCTTCACGTCACCGGGCGCCTTTTTCAGCTTACGCTCCATATCAACGATCTTCTTAAAGGATTCAAGGAAATAGGGCGTGATCTTGGTGATCTCATAAAGCTCATCGATCGTCACGTCACGGCGCAGGGCCTCGGTCACGGCAAAAATACCGTCCGCGTGGAACTCGGCAAGGTATTTAAGCAGCTCCTCCTTGCTCATATCGTCAAACTTGGCGCTGTAAAGGTGACAAACGCCGGTTTCAAGCGAGCGCGCGGATTTCAGTACGCACTCCTCAAGGTTGGAGCCAATGCCCATGACCTCACCCGTTGCCTTCATCTGCGTGCCGAGAATGTTCGATGCCTTGGTGAACTTATCAAACGGGAAGCGCGGGAATTTTGCCACGATATAGTCAAGCACGGGCTCGCGCGCCGCGTTGGTATTGGCAATCGGAATCTCCTCAAGCGACATACCGACGGCGATCTTTGCCGTTACGCGTGCGATCGGGTAACCACTCGCCTTGGAGGCAAGCGCGGAGGAACGCGATACGCGAGGATTGACCTCGATGAGATAATATTCGCTGGTGGTGGGGTTAAGCGCAAACTGTACGTTACAGCCACCCTCGATCTTCAGTGCCTTGATGATCTTGAGTGCGCTGTCGTTGAGCATCTTGTGATCCTCCTCGCTGAGCGTAAGGATCGGTGCTACGACCACGGAGTCACCCGTGTGAACGCCGACAGGGTCGATATTTTCCATGCCGCAAATGGTAATGGCGTGGTCTTTGTGGTCACGCATGACCTCAAACTCGATCTCCTTGTAGCCTCTCACGCTCTTTTCGATCAGCACCTGATGCACGGGAGAAAGCTTGAAGGCGTTAATGCCGATATCAACAAGCTCCTGCTCGTTGTTTGCGAAGCCACCGCCCGTACCGCCAAGCGTAAAGGCGGGACGAAGCACGACGGGATAGCCGATCTTGTTTGCGGCTTCCTTGGCTTCCTCAAGCGAATAAGTAATTTCGGAGGGAATGGTCGGCTCGCCGATGGATTGGCAAAGCTCCTTGAAAAGCTCTCTGTCCTCGGCGCGCTCAATGCTCTCACTGCTCGTGCCGAGCAGCTCCACGCGGCATTCCTTCAATACACCCTTCTTTTCAAGCTGCATAGCAAGATTAAGACCGGTCTGACCGCCAATGCCGGGCAGGATCGCGTCGGGGCGCTCGTAACGAAGAATTTTTGCGATATATTCAAGCGTCAGGGGCTCCATGTATACCTTGTCCGCGATCGTGGTATCGGTCATAATGGTTGCGGGGTTGGAGTTGACGAGCACGACCTCGTAGCCCTCCTCCTTGAGCGCAAGGCACGCCTGCGTGCCCGCATAGTCAAATTCTGCCGCCTGACCGATAATAATGGGACCGGAGCCGATGATCAGAATTTTTTTAATGTCCTTTCTCTTTGCCATAACAAATTCCTCCTTGTAAATACGATCTATTTAAATGTTTTTGTAAACGATGTTGCCGCCGTGGACGGTCAAAAGGTTTTTACCATAGACCTCCATACCCTCAAAGGGAGTGGCACGACCCTTGGTAAGAAAATCCGCGGGATTTATTTTTTCAAGGTGCGAGAGGTCCCACACGGAAAAGTCGTTTTCTACGGGCAGACCGAAGCGCTCACGCGGTGCCGTTGACATTGCGTGTACCAAACGGTCAAGACCGATAATTCCCTTTTTGACAAGGTGTGTATAGAGCACGGGAAAAGCGGTTTCAAGACCGACAACGCCAAATGCGCTGCCCGCAAGCCCCTTTGCCTTTTCCTCGGCAGAGTGCGGCGCGTGGTCCGTTGCGATCATATCGACCGTGCCGTCAATAAGACCCTCGACAAGTGCCTCGCGGTCGGCGGCGGCACGGATCGGCGGGTTCATTTTAAAGCGTCCGTCCTCCCCAAGACAGCTGTCGTCAAGCACAAGATAATGGGGACCTGTTTCGCAGGTGACGTTCAAGCCCTCGCGCTTTGCCGCGCGAATGAGGTCAACGCTCTCCTTGGTCGACACGTGACAAACGTGGTACGCACAGCCGATCTCCTTGATCAGTGCAAGATCACGCTTTACCTGTAAATATTCGCTTTCCGAGGTGATGCCGCGGTGACCGTGCGTCCTTGCGTATTCACCGTCGTGAATGTAGCCGATGCCCTCGTATTTGATCTCGCAGTGTGCAACGATCATTTTCCCGAGTGCCTTTGCCCTCTCCATGGCGGCGCGCATCAGGCTGTCGGAGCGCACGTCCACGCCGTCGTCGGAAAATGCAATAACATCACGCGCCATTGCCTCCATGTCGGAAAGCATCTCTCCCTTTTGCCCCACAGTGATCGAGCCGTAAGGAACGGTCTTGATCACGGAGCCCTCCTTGATCAGCGCAAGCTGCTCGTCAAGATGCTCCCTTGTGTCAGGTACAGGGCGAAGATTCGGCATAGTGCAAACGGCGGTAAAGCCGCCCCTTGCCGCCGCGCGCGAGCCGCTTGCGATCTCCTCTTTATAAGAAAAGCCCGGCTCTCTGAAATGCACATGCACATCACAAAAACCGGGAAAAGCAATATAACGAGAAAAATCGATAGCGGAAACAACGTCACGAGAGAGAGAAAGACCGATAGAACGACGAGTGGATTCATTCAAAAAATCGACGTTCAGATTCTTCAGCTTCGTCACGGGGTACTCCTTTCAGACTTTATGACGACGGTTTACATGGTATACCATGTAAACCGTCAAGTCGTTTCTTTTCATTATCTTTATTATTATATCAATTTGCTTTTCAAATGTCAATAGCAAATTACTGACATTTTCGCCAAAATTCATCGCAAAAATCAGGATTTTTTTGTTTTGGTGCGGTGGCGTGCTTCCTTGATCATGCCGTACTTGATATCCCACAGTTTGCGCGAAAGGTCAACGTAGTAGTTATGGGGATTGTCAAAGCGCTTGACCTCCTCCCAAATGCCGTTAAGCGACGCCTTGCAATGTGCGCGGATCTCTTCAAGTGAGGGAGATTGATAGATCTGCTTGCCGTCCTTGAAAATCGGCACAAGCAGCTCCTTTGCGACAAAGTTGTCAAGCACCTTGGTCTTCCACGTGTTTTCGGGATCAAAGATCTCAAGAGGCTTGGTGTCGTCCACCACCTCGTCAAAGACGCAAATGAGGTCTGCCTCCGCCTTGCCCGTATCCTTGCCAAAAAGACGGTAGACCTTTTTAAAGTGCGGCGTGGTGATTTTGCCGACGTTTTCGCTCAGCTTGATTTTGGGGATAATATTTCCCTCCTTATCTTCAACGGCACAAAGCTTGTAAACACCGCCGAAGACGGGATTGCTCTTGGAGGTAATGAGGCGCTCGCCAACGCCAAAGGCGTCAACCTTTGCACCCTGCAGCAGGAGACCTCTGATGATATATTCGTCAAGAGAATTGGATGCTACGATCTTACAATCGGTAAAGCCTGCGGCATCCAGCATCTCGCGAATCTTGCAGGAAAGATAGGTAATATCGCCCGAGTCGATGCGCACAGCACATTTCTTCACGCCCGTTTCACGGAATGCCTTGATGGCATTGGGAACACCGGACTCAAGAACGTTATAGGTATCAACAAGAAGTGTTGCGCTATCGGGATAAAGCTTGCAGTAAGTAAGGAACGCCTCGTACTCGGTATCAAACATCTGCACCCAGGAGTGCGCCATCGTGCCTGACGCCGGTACGCCATAGACCTGATCGGCAATGGCACAAGCCGTGCCGTTTACACCGCCGATATAAGCGGCGCGCGCACCGAGTATTGCGGCATCCGCTCCGTGAGCTCGGCGGGATCCAAACTCGCTTATCGTTCTTCCCTTAGCAGCTCTGGTAAGTCTCGCCGCCTTGGTCGCGATGAGAGACTCGTGATTTATCGCCATAAGTACGAACGTTTCGATAAACTGCGCTTCTATCGCTCTCGCTCTCACTGTCAGTATCGGCTCACCCGGGAAAACCACCGTTCCCTCGGGAACCGCCCACATATCTCCCGTGAATCTGAA
>JAZOSR010000036.1:0-4467 GCA_045657225.1 Eubacteriales bacterium
TGGTCCCTGGTGCTCTGCCGCTTTGGCGTGGAATACGTAAAAGACCCCGCGACAGGCAAGCATATGCCAACCGTTAACCGCGCGCAGTACACCTCGATCTTTGACGACGAGGACTATAAGGCGGCAATCGCCAATGCCGACTGCTATCAAAAGGAGCTCTTTGAGACAGAGGCGAGTGCCATCAACGACATACAAAAAAGCATCCTTGCCATTTCCGAGCGCGAGGAGCCGTTTGACGTCTTTATCTGCTACAAGGAAAGCGACAAGAGCGGCAGGCGCACACAGGACAGTGTCCTTGCCGCGGAGCTTTACCACGAGCTGACACGCGAGGGCTTCAAGGTCTTTTACGCACGCGTGACGCTTGAGGATAAGCTTGGCTCCGCTTACGAGCCCTACATCTTCGCCGCCCTGCATTCCGCCAAGGTCATGGTGGTGCTGGGCACCGATCCCACGCACTTTAACGCCGTGTGGGTAAAAAACGAATGGAGCCGTTACCTTGCGCTCATCAAAAACGGCGAGCGCAAGATTCTGATCCCTGCCTATCGCGGCATGGATCCCTACGACCTGCCCGAGGAATTCTCTCACCTGCAAGCGCAGGATATGTCACGTCTTGGCTTCATGCAGGACCTTGTCCACGCCATTGAAAAGATGGTGAAGGCAGAAAAGGCGAAGGCGGCACCTGCCGCGCCCGCCGCGAAAGCCAACGAGGCACCTGCCGCCGCGACGAACACCGCGGCAATGCTAAAGCGCGTGCATCTCTTTCTTGAGGACGGAGAATTTGACACCGCAAACGACTACTGCGAGCGACTGCTTGACAACGATCCCGAAAACGCAGAAATTTATCTTGCCAAGCTGATGATCGATCTTGGCGCAAAACGGCAGGAGGACATCGCTCACTGCCACGCTGATCTTTTGCTTTACCCCAATTATCAAAAAGCGCTCCGCTTTGGCACACCGGAACTTGTAGCGACTTTAGAAGACTATATACCACTGACCAAATACTATTCCTCCATTTACCAAATGGGGCTTGCCGAGAACGAGGACGATTTTGTCCACGTTGCCGATCTTTTTGCCACGCTTGGTGACTATAAAGATTCGCCAGCGCTACGCGAGAAATGTCTTGAGAAATCCTTAGAGTTAAAATATAAAAAAGTCGTTGCGGCAATGAACAAGGCAAAAACCGAAGAGGATTTCACACGTGTTGCAGAACTTTTTACCGATCTTGGTGAGTACAAGGATGCAGTAACACTACGAGAAAAACTACTCAAGGAAAAAGCGGATCTCCCTCGTCGAAAAATCGAACATCTAATAAAAACCGCAAGAACAACCCGAAACATTTCTTCGTACGATGCAGCAATCAAGCTTTTACATTCCTCTAAAAATCTTTTTGATACATCAGACCTCCTAGACACTTGCATAAAAGAACGCGACGCGTTGAAAAGGCGCAACAATAAAATGCTTCTTATCATAGGCATTGCCGTAATTACCCTTTGTTTAATTGGTAGCATTATTGGCATCATCGCTAATACTACATCAAATCATATCATCGACGGCGTGCATTATAAAAAAAGTGATGATAGCTATCATGTGATAGGTTACACCGACGAAATTGGCAGCTCGATAGAAATTCTTGATGAAATTGATGGCACTCCCGTAAGAACCATCGAAACAAACGCTTTTCTAAATTGCAATGCCCTTATCTCAATTACGGTTCCTGAAAGCGTATCTTATATACAACAAGGAGCTTTTGCCGGCTGCGATTCCTTACAAAGCATAACTTTGCCTTTTATAGGATTTTCAGAACACGGAGTGGGATTAGAAATGTGTTTCGGGTATATTTTCGGAGCTAGCAATAGCAATGAAAACATAGACTATGTTCCGTCATCACTCAAAAATGTCACCATTACCCATCAAAATAGCACAGGCATTCCCTCGGGAGCTTTTGAAAACTGCAAAAACATAACAAGTGTTTCGTTGCCATCGGTGCGTATAATAACCCACAACGCCTTTGAGGGCTGTAGCAGTTTAAAAAATATATCTATTCCCGAAGGTGTGGTTTCTATTGGGTTCAGTGCTTTTAATGGCTGTGAAAGTTTAGAATCAATCACTCTTCCAAGCACTATCACCGAAATTGAATCAAGCGCATTTAGAGGATGTACTAGTTTAAGAAGCATCACCATCCCTGCAAGCGTCAATTACATTTGGGAGCACGCTTTTTCCAATTGTACTAGTCTTGCTACTGTATATTTCGAAAATCAAAGCAACTGGAATTTATTAAACGATCCTCAAGTTCACGGCTCCGTAGATGTTAAAGATAGTTCCTATAATGCCACTCTTTTAACACAAACCTACGTCACTTGCCTGTGGAAACGCCAATAAATCACACAGAAAGGAACACACATCATGGCAAAATTTGTCGATATCATTCAATACGAGGGGGATAATTCCACGTTTATCTGGAAGCATCCGTGCGAGGATTTCAACACCCTCTCGCAGCTGATCGTGCATGAAAACCAAGAGGCGATCTTCTTTATGAACGGGCAGGCGCTGGACCTCTTTGGCCCCGGGCGCTACACGCTTGAAACGCAAAATATCCCGTTGCTTGGCAAGGCGCTGAAGCTCGCGACGGGCGGCAAAACGCCCTTCCACTGCGAGGTCTACTTTATCAACAAGGTCGAGCAAATGGCGATCAAGTGGGGCACGGATAGCCGCGTGCAGTACATAGAGCCGACCTACGGCTTCCCCATTGCCATCGGTGCCTCGGGTGAAATGTCCCTGCGCGCCGACGATTCACGCAAGCTCCTCTTGAAGCTCGTTGGCACCGAGCAGGTGCTCTCCCAGCAAAAGCTGGTTGGCTTTTTCCGCGCGTTTTTGATGACCAAGGTCAAAACCTACATTGCGCAGGTCATCAAGCAAAACGCCATCAACATTTTTGAGATCGACGAGCACCTCACCGCCTTTTCCGCGTCGATCAAGGCACTGCTCGCCGCCGATTTTGCCGCCTATGGCGTGGCGCTT
Source organism: Eubacteriales bacterium (assembly GCA_045657225.1). GTDB lineage: Bacteria > Bacillota > Clostridia > Oscillospirales > CAG-272 > Firm-07. The sequence continues at coordinate 3,019 of JAZOSR010000036.1, forward strand.
GAGCAATTCTTCGTCACCAACGTCGCAAAGCCCGACGGCGACCGTCAATACGAGCGCTTCAAGGAGCTGCACTTCCGTCAGTACGCCGACGTTGCCGAAGCAAAGCTGCGTCAGCAGGTTGACGTCATTCACGCACAGACCGAGGCACAAAAGCTGGTAATCGACTCGCAGGCGCAGGCACAAAAGCGCGCGCAGGAGGGCTACACCTACCGCGAGGAGCGCGGCTTTGACGTAGCCGAACGCGTTGCCTCAAACGAAGCGGTCGGGCAAATGACCAACCTTGGCGTGGGGCTTGGTACCATGGCAGGCGTTGGTGGTGTTGTGGGCGGTGTTGTCGGCGGTGCGGTGAGTGACGCGCTCGGCAATACGGCAACAGGCAAACCCGCAGGGACCGACGTCCCCGACGGTGCGTCCTGCTTCTGCGAGAACTGCGGCACCAAGCTTGCCGCAGGCGCCGCCTTTTGTGAGGAATGCGGCGCGGCTGCGGCAAAGCCAAGCAACGTCTGCCGCTCCTGCGGCTATCAATTCGAGCGCCCCGGCAAGTTCTGCCCCAAATGCGGCGCAAAACGGGAGGGCTAAGCGATGAAAAAATTTGCCGTTTACAGCATTGCCTGGGCAATCGTTCTTGGGCTCTTTAATCTGGTGGCGTTTATCACGCCTGCCAAGGATCCTGCCATTGGTAAATACACCGCAAGCTTCTTTATCGCTTACGGCGCCATTACGCTTGCGTTTATTTTGAACCTCATTTGCACCCTCGTGCTTTTCCGTTCCAAAAACTATACCAAGTCCTTTTACCGCACGCCGCTCGTGCTGATCTCGTTCACCGCACTTTTCGTCATGCTGCCGGTCGGCGCGGTCTTTATGTGGCTGCCCGCGCTCCCCTACTGGATCGGCATTATCGTATGCTACGCTGTGCTTGGTGCCAACATTATCGCCATCATCAAGGCAGCTTCTACCGTGGCGCTTGTCAGCGGCACTGACCACGATATGGAGATTCTGACCGCATTTATCAAAACCGCCGCTGCAAGCGCGGGGCTGTTGGTAAAAGAGCTTACCGACCCCATCCTGCGCGAGAGCGCGGTAAAGGTTTACGAGGCACTCCGTTACAGTGACCCCGTCAGCGACCCTGCGCTGATAAAGACCGAAAGAGAAATCTCCGCTCATTACGACACCTTTGCCGATGCCGCAAGAGCAGGCGACACGGAGCTGGCAACCACCACCCTGCCCGCCCTGCTTAGCGCGATTGATCTGAGAAACGCACAGGCAAAAACGGTAAAATAAACAAACGCGCAAAAGCCTCCCCCTCGTCGCGTGGCAAGAGCCGTTCGCGTTGCCGCAAAGAACGGCAAGCTTGACCTTGCGGACTTCCCGCTTCTCATGCACGTTGACGAGATCATCATCGGCAAGCAGCCCGTCAATATGCCTTGGGAGGACTTCACCTTTGAGGTG
>JAZOSR010000037.1:0-11822 GCA_045657225.1 Eubacteriales bacterium
ATAAAATCTCCTTGCCGCCAACGAAGACGCGCTTGACGTTGCACGCCTTGTCGGTAAGGACGAGGTCGGCATCAAAGCCGACGGCAAGCTTGCCCTTTTTATCCCCGATGCCAAGGCGGCGGGCGGGGTTAGCGGACATCATTTTCGATACCGTTTCGATCGGCACGCCGTAATTCATGACGGCGTTTCTGAACGCGATCTCGGAGGTGGCGATGCTACCCGCGTAAAAGCTGCGGTCGGGGAGCTTGGCGACACCGTCCTCGACGATCACGCGCGCCTCGGGGCGTACCTTGCCAAGATAGCTTTCGGTAACGTTCGTGCCTGCCGCGCGCATGGAGTCAGTGACAAGCGACACCTTATCGGTGCCCTTGAACTTCAGTGCCATGTGCATGACCTCCTTTGCGACGTGCTTGCCGTCGCCGATCAGCTCAATGGTCATATCGTCGAGCAAATAGACCGCCTCGGGCACGCCCGCGTAAACGATCTGGTTGATCTTGCGGACACCGGGAGTGGCGCTATACAGATGCGTGACGTGCGAAAAGCCCATGTCAAAGGCGCGGAAAACGTCCGCGGCAATGGCATCGGTGTGGGCGACCGAAAGCTCGGTGCCGTTCTCGCGAAAACGCTTGGCGGCATAGGCAACGCCCTCAATTTCGGGTGCCATACTGCAAATGGCAACGATGTCGCCTGCCTCGTCAACGATACGGTCGATCTCGCGCTCCCCGGGGGTGCGTATCTGGTCCTCGGGCTGTGCGCCCTTCATGGCGGGGGAAATAAAGGGTCCCTCAAGGTGCACACCAAGGAGGTTTGCCGTGCGGCATTGTCCTTTTGCCTTGCGGTAGGTCGAAAACAGGGTAAACATCTCCTCCTCGGAGCAGGCGATGGTGGTGGGAACGATCGAGGTGGTGCCGTGCTTGCAGTGCGTATCAACGGCAGAAAGGAACGCCTCGACCGAGCCGTCCATAAAATCAAAGCCGCCGCCACCGTGCACGTGCGTTTCAATAAAGCCCGCAACGAGATAGTGTCCCGTCGCGTCCACGACCGCGACGTCACTCTCTGAGGGGAGGTCAATCTTGCCGATTTCCGTGATCCTCCCGACAATGACGGCAAGATCAGTGCCTGTAAGGACGCCGACGTCAGTGACGACGTCCGCGTTTTTGAAAATTAATTTTTTCATATTACTTGTTGTAAACGCGGATTGCGGGCACGGGGCAGTCGAGTGCCACGCGTGCGGCGTAAAGCATTGCGTCGGGGTGGTTCTGCATCAGGCTGCAGGGTACGTGGCAGGTGATGTCACCGTGCAGGACCTTGCGCAGCGCGCCTGCGTTCCAGTCACGAGGCATGCACATACGGATCTTTCTTGCCTTGAAGATCTCCTTCATGCCAACCGTAATGCAAAGGTCGGGGATGGCATCGAAGTTCGAGCCGCAGTTCATGAATGCGTTGATGGTCTTAGTCTCACGCGCGATGGGAAGCACGCGGGTGGGGAGGTTAAGGAACTCCTCGTTGGTCATTTCCACACCGGGTTCCGGCGGCTCGTTGAAGGCGTAGTGGCCGTTGATGCCAACGCCGCCAAAGCACATATCAAGGTAACCGCCGTGCTTCTCGATCAGCTCCATGACCTTGCCCTCGTTTCCGGGCTCGGGGAAGTAGCGGTTCTCGGGCAGGACATTCAGCTCCTCGGGAATCTGGGAGTAGAAGATGCGCTCCATACCGCCGCGAAACGACAGAGGATTGTCCATAGAGAGATACTTGCCGTCGTCGGTCAGGTACTCGTCCATATTAATAAAGGTGCAGCGCTTGAGGGAAATCTTCTTTTGCTTGATGATCTCAACCATGCGGCTGTAAGGACCGATCGGGCCGTAGGGCACGATCATGAGGGTGTCCTTGCCTGCCTTGTTGTTCTCCTCAATAACGTCAAGCACCTCAAGGGCGACCTTCCAGTACATATCGACCTCGTGGTCACAGACATTGAGCTTAATGTTGCTGCCCTTGCCAAGATCCTCGGGAGCGATCAGGTTAATGGGATTCGGAATTTCACTGTACATGATGTATTCTCCTTTTCGAAAATGATGAAACAGTGCAAATGAAATAAAATTTTAAATTTGCACAAATTTGCTTAATAAAATTATACCAAAATAAAAAATAATTTCAAGGGGTTTTTGAAAAATTTATGAAATATATTTCAAGTTTTTAGCGGCGCAGACCCCCTTGCGGCTAGCCGCAAGGGGGTCTAACTTTCTAAAACCCACCCTGCCGTGTAACCGCTGACCAGAACCCTGTAAATACAAGGTGGTGCCCTGACGCGCGCTTTACTGCTCCCAACGTCCTCGGGCCCCGCCAAGACAAGTCAATTGGTACGGGGGGAGGGAGGTCTGCAAACCACGCGCGGACTGTTTCGGGCTCCATGAACTGTTTGTCGGCTCCACAAAACGGCTATCACGTACAGCGCAGGCGGCACAGTCGATCTTCAGACTGTGCGAATTACTTTTGGTCGTAATCGATCTCGGTAGAGAAGAGATCGTCGAAATAGTCGGCGATGTCGTCAAACTCCTCGTCGTCATCAACGGATACGAGCATTTCCTCGCCGTCCTCGATAACGGTCTTGAGAATGGCGTATTCGTACACGTCCTCCTCGGTCGATTCCTCATCGGTGGGCATAACGGCAAGGTACGTGGTGCCGTTTTTCTCGTAGGTGGCGATGACCTCAAACTCGTGGTCGTTGCCCTCCTCGTCTTGCAGGGTGAGGATCTCTACCTCTTCATTTTCGTTCATTTTGTTCTTGTCTTGCATGATAGTGCTCCTTTTATTAATATTTATGTTTTTTAAAATTAAATGCGTGGAGTGGGATTGCCCTCGGGATACCAAATGGCGTCCTGTAGTGTGCGGAAAAAGACGTAAGGGCTCATGTTTTCAAAGAGTGTGACGTTGCCCTTTTTGTCAAGGAGATAATAGGAGCCGATCTTGCCCTTGACGGCATAATAGGTGTAGCCGTCCTCAAAAAAGCTGTTGATTTGCACGTTTGGGTCGCCGAGATTAATAACGGTGTCGCCGCTTTTGTTGATGTAGTGGTATTCAAACGTTTCTCTTACGTACACGCGAGCAAGTCCATTGACGAAGGGGGCGGCTTGTGTGTAGAGTGTGTCGATCTTCCAGTCGCCGCGCTTGTTGATGTAGCCGCAAAGCTTGTTTGGTTCAAGACGCGCAACGGCAAGACCGTTTTCGCAAAAGGAGGAAACCTCGCAAAAGACTGCGTCAATAACCAGCTTGCCGCGGCTGTTGATGAAGCCCCATTTGCCATTGATCATCACTGCCGCGCGACCCTCGGAAAAGTCCTCGGCATATGTATAGGTCGGCTCAACGACAAGCTTGCCGTCAAGATCGATGTAGCCGTATTTTCCGTTTTGAGAGATCTTCGCAAGACCGTTATCGGCAAAGGCACCGATGAAATCAAATTGCGGGTTGACCTCCCACTCGCCCTTTTCGTTGATGATGCCAACCTTGCCGTAGGCGCACACGACTGCATAGCCGTTGCGGTCGAACGCACGCGCGCCATCAAAGCACGGCTCGATGATGTAAACACCGTCGGTGTTGACGTAGCCGTATTTGCCGTCAATCATAACGAGCGCAAGACCGTTTGCGGCGAATGTGTCCGCTTGATCAAACTGGAAGTTGACGACGATCTTGCCGTTGCCGTCAACGTAGCCCCAAAGTCCGCCGCGCTTGACGGGTGCAAGCCCCTTTTCGCCAAAGGAAAGCGCGTCATCAAAGGTAGGGGTGATGGCAAAGCTGCCGTCTGTTTTGATATAGCCGAACACGCCGTCCGTAGTCTTGACAAGTGCAAGACCGTTTTTGGAAAAGGAATAGGCAAGGTCAAAGGTGGCGGGAATGACAAGCTCGCCCTGCTTGTTGGCGTAGCCGAGGTGACCTGTTGTTTGGTTCTCGTCGTTGGTGACCCATACGGGCACGAGTCCGTGGTTGAAGAGATTGTTTTGCTCCTGTGCCGCCTGCCTGCTGAGTGAGAGCGTGGAGATGAGGATGCAGGTGATGCTGACGATGAGCGTGAGAATGATGGCGAGCGGCAAAAGCCGTTTCCGCTTGGCGGCGCGACTCTCCTGCAGCTCCTGCTCCGCGATCTTTGCTTCCTCTGCGGCATTCTCCGCGAGATTTTGACTGTCAATGGGAAGATTTTCCATGTGGATACCTCCTCCTGTATTTCGCGCGTTGCGCATTTCTTACCTTTAGTATATCATAAACACCTATCAATGTCAATTATACATTTTATCCCAAGGAAAAATTTTTGAGGGGCGTGAGTACCGTGAGTCGCGCGGACCTGATGCGGTTGATCGCGTGATTGCTTTGTAAATTGCAGATAACGGTCGATTCCTGAACCGATCCTGCAGGGATGGGACGCGTAGCTGTTTGCGGATCATGGATGTGGGATGCCGTGGGTGCCATTTCCTGCAACAGACGGGGATGGGTGTCTGCTTTGGGTCTTTGACGCGTTGAAGCGTGATTTTGGGAAGAAGAAACAAAAGAGGGCTTTTTGGCGCATTTGACGCCAAAAAGCCGTGCTTTTGGAAAAATATGCAATTAGAATATTTCAAAATTGGAAAATCTGAATATAAAATTGGAAAATTAACCCTTATCGAAATCTTCAAGAACGAGTGAGGGATTGTTGTCAAGCGCCCATTTGATGCTCCACTGACCTGTGAAAAGGAGGTAATTGTTGCCGCGCACGTCCACGACGCGCTGGGTATCTGAGGCGAGATTTAACTTTTTCAGGTCAAGGTCGGTTGAGGCGATGCGCTTGATGAATTGGAAGGGCAGCTCGCGCTTGATATAGTCAACGCCGTACTCGGATTTCATGCGGAACTTTAATACGTCGTATTGCAGGGTGCCGATAACGCCGACAAAGACGCGCTCGTAGCCCGTATCGGGCTCGAAGAAGATGCGGATGGCACCCTCCTGCGCGATTTGGTTCATGCCCTTTTGGAACTGCTTGCGCTTCATCGAATCGATCTGCTCGATCATGGCGAAATGCTCGGGGGCGAAGGTGGGAATGCCCTCAAAGGCAAATTTTTGCTCCTTGGTACACACCGTGTCGCCGATCGAGAAGATGCCGGGGTCAAATACGCCGATGATGTCGCCCGCAAACGCCTCCTCCACGCCCTCTCTTGCCTCTGCCATCATCTGCTGGGGTTGGGAGAGCTTGACGGGTCTGCCTGCCTGTGTGTGGAAATACTCGCGGCCACGCTCAAATTTACCGGAGCAGATGCGGAAAAACGCAATGCGGTCGCGGTGTGCCTTATTCATGTTTGCCTGAATTTTAAAGACAAACGCCGAAAATCCGTCGCTGAAGGGGTCAACGGTCACATCACCTGCCACGCGAGGCAGAGGAGTGGGAGTTAATTGCAGGAAGTAACGGAGAAAGTCCTCCACGCCGAAGTTGTTGAGCGCCGAGCCGAAAAAGACGGGCGAGAGTTTTCCGCGCGAGATGGCATCAAGGTCGAAGTCGAACGAAGCGCCGTCCAGCAGCTCGACCTGCTCACAAAGCTCTTCTCTTAGGTTCTCGCCGATCAGCTCGTCAAGCTTTTCGGTGTCGCTGATGTCGCAGGCGATCGAGGCAAGGCGGCTTCTGCCGCCGTGGGCATTATCAAAGGTGTGAATGGCGCGCTCGCGGCGGTCGTATACGCCCTTGAACGTGACACCGCAGGAGATCGGCCAGTTCATCGGGTACGTGCCGATGCCAAACTCGCGCTCCAGCTCGTCGAGAAGGTCAAAGGGATCGCGCGCCTCGTGGTCGAGCTTATTAATAAAGGTAAAGATCGGGATGCCGCGCTTGGCGCACACGTGAAAGAGCTTGCGCGTTTGCGGCTCGATGCCCTTGGCGGCGTCAATGACCATCACCGCGCTATCTGCCGCCATCAGGGTGCGGTAGGTATCCTCCGAGAAGTCTTGGTGTCCCGGGGTGTCGAGGATGTTGATGCAGTAGCCGTTGTATTCAAATTGCAAGACCGAGGAGGTTACGGAAATGCCGCGCTGTTTTTCAAGCTCCATCCAGTCGGATACGGCGTGGCGGTCGCTCTGCTTGCCCTTGACGGATCCCGCCGATTGAATGGCACCGCCGTAGAGCAGGAGCTTTTCAGTCAGTGTCGTTTTGCCCGCGTCGGGGTGGGAGATAATGGCAAACGTGCGTCTGCGCTCTATTTCTTTTCTTGTTCTTTCGTCCATGTTTTTATCCTTTTATATAATGTAAGGTTTGCGGCTGTGGCGGAAGAAGGGCTCCCCTGTGCCGCGAAAAATTGACAACGTTACTATTTTATCCTATTTTGCGTGATAATGCAAGAGGGTGAGCAAGATTTTTTGAAAATGAGGTGGTGCGACAGGTCAGTGATCGCTCCATCTAACACCTTACAAATATTTGTATCGTATATATATTTGTATCGTATATATGCATCTCGTCGCAATGGGTCGTGGATTACGGACCGTCCGGGAGGCCGGTCCCTACGGGTAGAGCGCGGTTGGTTGCGCTCGCCCGTTTATAAATCGGGGATCGCATTCTCCCCCACCGCTACGCGGAGCCCCCTCCCGGAGGGAGCCAAGGCAGGGCGCGGTTGGTTGCGCTGGCGTTTGTGGGTCAAGACGCCCTTTGGGCGCACCTCATCCGTCGTGTTCCACGCCACCTTCTCCTCAAGGAGAAGGCAAAGGCGGTTGCGCTGGCGTTTGTGGGTCAAGACGCCCTTTGGGCGCACCTCATCCACCGCGGGGCGGTCCCCCTCCCGGAGGGAGCCAAGGCAGGACGCGGTTGGTTGCGCTTGCCCGTTTATAAATTGGGGATCGCATTCTCCCCCACCGCTACGCGGAGCCCCCTCCCGGAGGGAGCCAAGGAGGTAGGGCGCGGTTGGTTGCGATGGTGTTTGTGGGTCAAGACGCCCTTTGGGCGCACCTCATCCACCGTGGGGCGGTCCCCCTCGCAATGTTTGCACAGCAAACTTGCACCCACGCCAAGGGCGAGGGGAGTCCCCATGAGGGGAAGGCAAGGGCGGTTGCGATGGTGTTTGTGGGTCAAGACGCCCTGCAGGCGACACCTCATCCGTCGTGTTCCACGCCACCTTCTCCTCAAGGAGAAGGCAAAGGCGGTTGCGATGGTGTTTGTGGGTCAAAATTTAAGATAAAACCGACGTAATTTATGCTTGCTTGGGGGCTTGCGAAAAAGGTGACAAAGGTGCCAAAAAAAGGGGCTGATTTTTGTGTAATATTTTATTGAAAAATGACTTTACTTTTTGGCGCGCTCATGGTATACTATCTTTTGCTTGGCACTATATATTGTGGTGCTGTTAAAATTTGTTATCTAAATATAGGGGCGCACGGGGCGCCCGATCAAGTAAGGACGAGCGGCAAAAATTGTCGAAAAACCAAGGCTTTCGGCGCTTTTGGCAGGCTTTGTTCTTCGCATTTGGGAGGGAGAAAGAGTATGAAGATCATTAAGAGAAACGGCGCGGAGGCAATCTTTGACAGAGAAAAGATCGTTCGCGCAATTCAAAAGGCAAACGAGAGTGGCGAGGGCAAGCCGGAGCTGACACAGCGTCAGATCGACTATATTTCGCTGGTCATTGAGGATTACTGCGAGGACGTGGGCAGAGCGCTTTCCGTCGAGGAGATCCAGGAGCTGGTGGAGACGCTCATTATTCAGCAAAACGCGCCTGAAACCGCAAAGCGCTACATTCGTTACCGCTTTACGCGTAACCTTGCGCGCCGCTCGAACACTACGGACGGCAACATCCTCTCGCTTATCGAATGTAACAACGAGGAAGCAAAGCAGGAAAACGCCAACAAGAACCCCACCGTTAACTCGGTACAGCGTGACTACATGGCAGGTGAGGTCAGCAAGGATATTACCCGCCGCATTCTGTTGCCCGAGGAGATTGTGAAGGCGCACGAGGACGGTATTATCCACTTCCACGACGCAGACTATTTCGCACAGCATATGCACAACTGCGACCTCGTTAACCTCGAGGATATGCTGCAAAACGGTACCGTTATCAGCGGTACGCTGATCGAGAAGCCCCACAGCTTCTCCACAGCCTGCAACATTGCAACACAAATTATCGCACAGGTCGCCTCCAACCAATACGGCGGTCAGTCGATTTCCCTTACACATCTCGCCCCCTTCGTGCAGATCTCGCGTGAGAAAATCACCCGTGAGGTGAAGGCGGAAATGGAGGAGCTTGGCGTTGATCCCGGTGAAAAGAAGATCTCCGAGATCGTGGAAAAGCGCCTTCTGCAGGAGATCAAGCGCGGCGTGCAGACCATTCAGTATCAGGTCGTCACGCTCCTCACGACCAACGGACAAGCTCCCTTTGTCACCGTCTTTATGTATCTTGGCGAGGCGAAGGACGAGCAGCTGAAAAAGGACCTTGCCCTCATTATCCGCGAGGTGCTGGAGCAGCGCTGCACGGGCGTGAAGAACGAAGCGGGTGTATACGTGACCCCCGCATTCCCCAAGCTCATCTACGTGCTTGAGGAGGATAACATCAGCGAGGACGCGCCCTACTTTGATCTTACCTGCCTTGCCGCCAAGTGCACGGCAAAGCGCATGGTGCCCGATTACATTTCCGAAAAGGTGATGAAGAACCTTAAGGTTGACGCGAACGGTGACGGTCAGTGCTACACCTGCATGGGCTGCCGCTCCTTCCTCACTCCTTGGGTTGACGAAAACGGTAAGGCGAAGTATTACGGTCGCTTTAACCAGGGCGTTGTGACCATTAATCTGGTCGATGCCGCTTGCACCGCGACGATGGACGGCGTAAGAAACGAGGATAAATTCTGGCAGGTGCTTGACGAGCGTCTGGAGCTTTGCCATCGCGCGCTGCAGTGCCGTCACGAGCGCCTTGAGGGTACGCTCTCCGACGCGGCACCCATCCTTTGGCAGTACGGTGCGCTTGCCCGCCTTGAGAAGGGCGAGCCGATCACCAAGCTGCTCCACGGCGGTTACTCCACCATTTCGCTTGGCTACGCAGGTCTTTGGGAGTGCGTATATGCCTTGACGGGTAAGAAACTGACCGATCCCGAAGGCGAGAAATTCGGTCTTGCCGTGATGCAGCGCCTCAACGACGCGTGCGCAAAATGGAAGGCGGCGGAGAACATCCACTACTCGCTTTACGGTACGCCCCTTGAATCGACGACCTACAAGTTTGCAAAGTGCCTGCAAAAGCGCTTTGGCAAGATCGAGGGTGTCACCGACAAGAGCTATATTACCAACTCCTATCACGTGCACGTGACCGAGGAGATCGACGCCTTTGACAAGCTGGCGTTTGAATCGAAGTTCCAGGAGCTCTCGCCCGGCGGCGCTATTTCCTACGTCGAGGTCCCCAACATGCAGGATAATATCCCCGCGGTGCTGGAGGTCATGAAGTTTATTTACAACAACATTATGTACGCCGAGCTGAACACCAAGTCCGACTACTGCCAGGTCTGTGGCTACGACGGAGAAATTCAGATCGTGGAGGACGACGGCAAGCTGGTTTGGGAGTGCCCGCACTGCCACAACCGTGACCAAAACAAGATGAACGTGGCAAGACGTACCTGCGGATATATCGGCTCGCAGTATTGGAATCAGGGCAGAACCGCCGAGATCCGCGAGCGTGTGCTCCACCTTTAATATGCATTACGGTACGATCAAAAAGCGCGATATCGCCAACGGTCCCGGGGTGCGTGTGTCCCTGTTTGTTTCGGGCTGCACGCACCGCTGCCCCGGCTGCTTTAACAGCGATACGTGGGATTTTCACTACGGCGAGCCCTTTACCGAGAAAACCGAGGAAGAGGTTCTTGACGCGCTTGCCCCTGATTTTATCGCGGGGCTATCACTCCTTGGCGGTGAGCCGATGGAGCCGCAAAATCAGCGCGTGCTGCTGCCGCTTTTGAAAAAGATGCGTGAACGGTATCCGAAAAAGACGGTTTGGTGCTACTCGGGCTACACGCTCGAGGAGCTGACGGGCGAGAGCCGCGCGAGGTGCGAGGTCACCGACGAGATGCTCTCCTTCTTCGACGTTTTGGTGGACGGCGAGTTTGTAGCGGCGAAAAAGGATATTCGCCTGCGCTTTCGCGGCTCCTCGAATCAGCGACTTATCGATATGAACGCGACAAGGGCGGCGGGTGAGGTCGTTTTATGGGACGACGGGACGCGAAAATAAAATACAATAATACTCAAAACGCACACCGTTTGAGGGGTAATTCCTCTTTCGGTGTGCCTTTTCTTTGCGCTTTGTCCCAAAAGTAAACTTCTACTTGACAACTGACAAGATAATAGTGTATAATAATAAATATGATTGGCGTTTTGCGACGTTTTTTGACACGTACTGCACAGCGCCAAAATAAAAGGTGCGTTTCACGTTCAATGAAAGGCTTGATTATGAAGAACAATTTACTGTTAAAGCTACGGCAGATCGTCATACTTGTCCTGCTTGATGTCGTTTTCCTGATCGCGTCCTTATTTTTGACCTGTATTGCTTTGGACGAGAGCTTTGTGTATTTTATCGAATACATGCTCGGCGTTGTCTTGCTTGTTGTGGTAACGGTCGTGTTTATCGCGTTACTCGGGCTTTATCACTTCTCCCTGCGTGACGCGGGCTTCAGAGAGATGACGCATATTTTCGGAGCGGTCATATGCTCCTTTGGCGTGGGAGCGCTGATCAACGTTGCGCTTGATTGGCTCTCGACCGTGCAGCTTTTGCTCCTTTACCTCATCTTTTTGCATTTTCTTGAGATCAGCCGCTTCAGCGTGCGCGCCTCGCGTGCTCTCGCATTGCGTATGTCTCGCGGCAAAAAATATACCAACGTGATGATCGTGGGCGCCGGCAAGGGTGGCTCGTGGCTCGTGAAGGAGCTGCAAAGATACGGAAATCTGATGCCCGTTTGCCTCATTGATGACGACCCGAAAAAGAAGGGGCTGCGCATTTCGACCGTGCCCGTGGTCGGAGGGCGCGATGATATTCCTGCGGCGGTCGAGCGTTATCGGGTGGATCGCATTATGATCGCGATTCCCTCGGCAGATCGCGAGGAGATCAACAAAATCTGCCATATCTGCACCGCCACCAAATGCCGCGTGCAGATCATGCCCGGCGTTCAGCAGATGGTGGGCGAGGCAGACTTTATAAAAACGATACGTGACGTCGATATCAACGACCTTTTGGGTCGTGAGCCGATCAAGATCAATTCCAAGGAAGTGTTTGAGTATATTGAGGGCAAATGCGTGCTGATTACGGGCGGCGGTGGCTCCATTGGGTCAGAAATTTGTCGTCAGGTCGCGGCACATAATCCCTCTCATTTGGTGATCTTTGATATTTACGAGAACAACGCCTATGAAATTGAGCAGGAGCTGCGGCGCGCCTATCCGAACCTCCGTTTGTCGGCGCTCATCGGCAGTGTGCGCGAACGTGGGCGTGTAAATGAGCTTTTCGAAACGGTAAGACCCCAGATCGTCTTCCACGCGGCGGCACATAAGCACGTGCCCCTCATGGAGACAAGTCCCGGTGAGGCGGTGAAAAATAACGTCTTCGGTACGATCAACGTGGCGGACGCCGCTTACCGCTATGAGGCGGAGCGCTTTGTGATGATCTCGACCGACAAGGCAGTCAACCCCACCAACGTGATGGGGGCGACCAAGCGCATTTGTGAAATGATCGTGCAGACCTATGCGGCGCACGCGCAAAATACCGACTACGTGGCAGTGCGATTTGGCAACGTCCTTGGCTCAAACGGCTCGGTGATACCGCTGTTTAAGCGCCAGATCAAGGAGGGGGGACCCGTGACGGTCACCC
>JAZOSR010000038.1:0-28499 GCA_045657225.1 Eubacteriales bacterium
CGCTCTACACTTCATCCCTTGTTCGGTTTTCAATGAGCATTAGCTCTTGTTCAATGACTACCTCATTGAACAGTCGGTGTTTTTAACGCAGAGGGTCCACCCGTTCCCATTCCGAACACGGAAGTTAAGCTCTGCTGTGGCAACAATACTTGTCTGGAGACGGACCGGAAAGATAGCTCAATGCCGACATACATAAAAAAGGACGAGTTCGCTCGTCCTTTTTTGTTTTTTATATGATTGTTGCTGTGCCGGAGGTTTGTTTGCATAAAGATTGGATGCTTGGGGAAAATAATAGAAATATTTATTTTGGGAGGTTTCTATGTTCAAGCATGAAAAAATGCTGTTTCATCCCGTGGCGGTAGAGCGCCCCAATCCGCAATACGCGGCACTCTTACAGGAGCAGCTTGGTGGTGGGAACGGAGAGCTTAAGGCGGCAATGCAATATATGTCGCAGAGCTTTCGCATCAAAAATGCCGAGATCAAGGATCTGTTTCTTGATATTGCCGCAGAGGAGCTTGGGCACATGGAAATGATCGCGCAGACGATCAATTTGCTGAACGGTCACGATGTGAACGCCATGCAGGTGACAGCGGGCGAGATCCAGACCCACGTGCAATTAGGGCTCAATCCGGGGCTGATCAACGCCTCGGGGTATTCCTGGACGGCGGATTACGTCACTGTGACAGGGGATCTTTGTGCCGATCTTCTCAGTAATATTGCCTCCGAGCAAAGAGCAAAGGTGGTTTACGAGTACCTTTACCGTCAGATAGAGGACAAAAAGGTGCGTGAGACGATCGATTTTCTTCTTAATCGCGAGGAGGCACACAATCAAATGTTCCGTGATGCCTTTAACAAGGTACAGGATAGTGGATCTAACCAGGATTTTGGAACGACCAAGGCGGCACGTATGTATTTTTCTCTGTCGAATCCCGGTCCAAATGCCTTTGCAGGCAACGAGGTGCAGGCACCAAGCTTTGTGCCGTCCAAATAATTCAGTCATTGGCTTTTTGCAAGGAATCGCCGTTTGGGCGGTTCCTTGCTTTTTTGTAAACAAATGGCGAGATTAGTAAAAAAAATATTGCATTGACAGTGATATTGTGCTATAATAAAGATATATTTTGGCGTGGAGGTTATAAAATTTATGCTACTGATTAAAAACGGACATATTAAAACGATGGCGGGCGCCGATATCGAAAACGGTGCCGTGCTGATCGATGATAACGGTAAAATTGCGGCGATCGGTGCCGATGTTGAAGCTCCCGAGGGTGCAACGGTAATAGATGCGGCGGGGCGCTTGGTCACCCCCGGACTTGTTGAGGCACATTCTCACATTGGCGTAAAAAATACTGCTCTACGCTGGGAGGGCGCTGATCTCAACGAAAAATCGGACCCCATTACGCCGCAAATGCGCGCTATTGACGGCTTTAACCCGATGGATGAGGCGCTTGATGAAGCGATCAAGCACGGTGTGACGACCGCTTGCGCAGGCCCCGGCAGTGCAAACGTGGTTGGCGGCACCTTTGCTGCTATTAAGCTTGTAGGCAAGCGTGTTGACGATATGATCATCAAGCACCCCGTCGCCATGAAGTGTGCGTTTGGCGAAAATCCCAAAAATGCTTTTGGCGTTTCCTCCAAAAAAGCGCCTATTACCCGTATGGCAATCGCGGCACTGCTGCGTGAGCTTCTTTTCAAGGCGCGCAATTATCTTGCCGCAAAGGAAGCCGGAAAGGAGCCGAATTTTGATATGAAGCTGGAGGCGATGATCCCCGTGATGAAGGGTGAAATTCCGCTGAAGGCTCATGCGCACCGTGCGGACGATATCTTTACCGCGATCCGTATTGCTAAGGAGTTTGGTATCAAGCTGACTCTTG
The DNA here is from genome assembly GCA_045657225.1 of Eubacteriales bacterium. GTDB lineage: Bacteria > Bacillota > Clostridia > Oscillospirales > CAG-272 > Firm-07. Next base: position 1,872 of record JAZOSR010000038.1, read on the forward strand.
ATCACTGCACCGAGGGCGCTTTGATTGCAAACGAGCTGGCTGCAGAGGGATATCCCGCTATGATCGGTCCCTCTTTTGGCTCGAAGAGCAAGCCCGAGCTGATCAATAAGGGCTTTTCGACCCCCGCTGCACTTCACGCCGCAGGCGTATCGTTCAGCATTATTACCGACTCGCCCGTGATCCCGCTTCAGCACCTTGCTATGTGTGCCGGCTTTGCGGTTAGCGAAGGCTTGCCCGTTGAGGCGGCTTGGCACGCCATTACGATCAATCCTGCCGTGCACATGGGCATTTCTGATCGTGTCGGCAGTCTTGAGGTTGGCAAGGATGGCGACCTGGTTATCTGGCCCGCAGACCCCTTGAAGGAAATTGGCGTTTCGGCTGATATAACCGTGGTGGACGGAAAGGTCAACAGGTGGTAATTGGGATGGACTTGCAAAAAAAATTGCCTTCTTTTGCAGAAAAGACAAAGGAAGAGCTTGTAGAAACGCTGCTGCGTGAGGAATACGGTTATTTGCCGAGCGCGCCGCAATCGCTTTGTGCCGAAATCGTTGAGGTTCATAAGAATTTTGCGGCGGGAAGCGCAATGCGCGAAAAAATTATGCTGACCGCTTCGGGAGAATGGGGCGAGTTTTCCTTTCCCATCTACTTTACATATCCGAAAAGCAAGGATAAAAAGCATCCCGCATTTGTGCATGTGAATTTCAGGGATCACGTGCCCGATATGTATCAGCCGACTGAGGAGATCATTGATCGCGGTTATGCCACGCTGACGTTTTGCTATCAGGACGTTACAGGAGATAACGGTGATTTTGAAAACGGCTTTGCGGGTGTTGTTTATCCCGGTGGCGTGCGTGATGAGCACGCTTGCGGCAAGATCGGTCTTTGGGCGTGGGCGGCAATGCGCGTGCTGGATTATGCCATGACGCGCGAGGAGCTTGACCATGCGCGCATCAGCATGACGGGGCATTCTCGCCTTGGTAAAACAGCACTTTTGGCAGGCGCGCTTGACGAGCGCTTCTACTGCGCCTTTTCAAATGATTCGGGCTGCAGCGGCGCCGCAATCGCGCGCGGGAATACAGGAGAAACGGTCGCCAAGATCTGTGAAAGATTTCCGTATTGGTTTAATAAACGGTATTTAAGATATGCGTACCGCGAGGATGAGATGCCCTTTGACCAGCATTTTCTAATTGCCGCCAATTATCCGCACCGTGTTTACGTTGCGTCGGCTGAGGGGGATGCGTGGGCATGCCCCCAAAACGAGCTTCTCGCGTGCCGTGCGGCAAGCGCTTTTTACGAAAAGCAGGGAATGGTTGGCTTTGTTGATCGGGAAGGCTTTGTTTCGGCGGCAGGCAACGTCAGTCATGACGGCGATATTGCCTATCATTGCAGAGCGGGAGCGCATTACCAATCAAGACACGATTGGAATCTTTATATTGATTATTTGGAAAAGTTGGAAAAATAAATCAAAAAATTGGAAAATTGAATTAAAAAAACAAGAAAGCGGAGCTTGCACCCTCGCATGAGAGGCAAGCTCCGCTTTTTTTGTTACTTTGTGTATCAGAGATCAAGAATTGCACAGATCGGGTAATGGTCCGAAATATAAATGCCGTTTTCGTGTGGATCATCCACGGCACAGGCGTTAATCGATTTGCCGTTGGTAAAAATATAATCGATTTTATACTCATCCTCCCTTTTTCCAAATGCATGGAAGGTGGAGGGAATATTCGCGGTTGCGTCAATGATGCAAGGCTCGGCGAGTATCTCCTTTATGCACTGCTCGTCGGGGGTGGCGTTCATATCACCCGTGAGAATAAAGGTGCCGTCTTGCTTTTTGATGTGCCTGATAATGTCGCGCATACCAAGCGTGCGTGCCTCTTTGCCCTTGTGATCAAGGTGGGTGTTATAAAAGTGTATCGGTTGCTCACACGCTTCTGCGTGTAAAACGGCGTGAAAGGTCAGACGCGGACAATGGCTCTGGTCGCTGTTTTCGTAGCGCGATTCGGGCACACTTGGCGTGTCGGAGAGCCAGAAGGTGTCAAAGGCGATCAGCTCAAATTTATCGTTTCTGTAAGCAAGCGGTGCACTCTCACCGCGGTAGCCTGCCTTTCTGCCACAGCCGAGCAGTGTATAGTTGGAAGGCAGATTTGCGCGCAAAAAGGCGCGTGTTGAGTCGGGCGCCTCCTGAAAGCCAATGAGGTCGGGCTGCTCTTTTTCGATCGTGGCAAGTACAAGCTGCTTGCGATTGTCAAAATGATTGATACCGTCCGCTTCTGCGGGAACGCGCAGATTAAAGGACATGATTTTAAATTCCATAATGGCACCTCTTTTCTTCAAACTATTATACTCCAGCTGGTGGCGGTTGTCAAGTATATATTTTGTAAAACTATTGAATGTGGAAGGAAGGAGTGCTATAATATAATTTGCAAATATCATTATTTCTCTTTATAAGGAGGGAAAAATCAAATGAAAATGTCAAAAATATTCATTTTGTGCTTGGCGCTTCTTTTGACACTCCTTTGTCTTGCGGCGTGTGGCGGTGAGTGCACTGACCACTCGTGGGATGAATGGGAAACGGTCAGGGACGCGACCTGCACCGCGAAGGGCGAGCGGCAACGCACCTGCACTGCTTGTGGCGAGGTGGAGAGTGCCGTGCTTGAGATGATTGCCCACACGCCCGCAGTGGACGAAGCCAAAGCACCGACCGAGGCTGAAACGGGTCTTACAGAGGGCTCGCACTGCTCGGCTTGTCAGTCGGTGATCACGCCCCAAGAGGTGATTCCCACCGCAACGGTTGGCACGAACGTGCAGTCCGAGCATTTGCAGGTGTCGGGTAACTCGATCAGTGGCACGGTGTCTGCGGGCACCTCGGATTTTTCGTTTGACGCATACTTAAAGCTTGACGGCGCGGCAAGCTATATCGTTGCGACCGACGCGGATTTTTCTAACATATTGCAGGGCAACACGCCTACCCTGCAAGCAGGAAATAACGTTTTTTACATCAAGGTCGTTTTCTATGGCTTTGAAAAGATCTATACCGTTACGATCAAACGCCTTTCTACCTTTAACGTGGTGTTTGATGCAGGAAACGGAACGCCCACCAGCAGTGTGCCTGTAGAGGAGGGAAGCACTGTTGCGCCTCCCACGACCGTTCCCGAAAAACAGGGCTATACCTTTGGCGGCTGGGATTACGATTTCAGCAGCAGCATTACGGGTGAGGTTACGGTTCATGCCATCTGGATTCCGCGAAGTGATGTTACGTACCGTGTGGAATTCTATTTTGAGAATCTCTCGGGCGGCTATGACCTTAACGAAAATATGACGCAAGAAAATAAGGGAACGACCGATAGCACGGTCTACGCCGTCTTTGACGCGATCGACAACTATGAGCCGACCGAGCTGCAATTCAGCGGCGTGGTGCTCCCCGATGGCGGTTTGGTGATTAAGGTCTATTTGAATCTGAAGATCTATCGCGTGACGATCGATCCGATGGGCGCAACCCTTGAAAGCGGTAGCCTTACACAGGATATTAAGCACGGCGGATCAGTCGTGCTGCCCACGTTGACGAAGCCCGGCTACGATTTTCTTGGCTTTGAAAATCTGCCGCAGACGGTGACCGAATCGATCACCGTTGTCGCCAAGTGGGAGGCGAGAACAGATACCCCCTACCGTGTGGAATATTATTTTGAGAATCTACAGGGTGAGTATGAGCTTGATGCGATCAAATCCTATAACAAAACAGGTGAAACAGGCAGTACGGTATATGCTGTTATTGATAAAATCCCGCATTATTACTGCACGGAAATTTCTGTTGGCGGTGTAATTACAGGTGACGGTCAGCTTGTTTTGCAGGTGAAATATAACCGAGAGAAATTTGACGTGACCATCAATGCCGCGGGTGGCGAGGTCGTTTCGGGCTCGCTTTATCAGCAGGTCCCGTACGGCGGCACGGTCGCGCTTCCCACGTTGGTAAAGCCCGGTTATGATTTCCTCGGCTTTGAGGGCATTCCCGATACCGTTGCAGGCGTTGTGAATGCAACGGCGCTTTGGTCGGCGAGAAGCGACACCCCTTATCGCATTGAGCACTTGTTTGAAAATTTGACGGGTGAATTTGTGGTTGACGAAGCCTTGACGGAACAAACGGTCGGCACAACGGGCGATCTTGTCAGTGCAAGCGCGCTTGAGATCGACTATTTTACCGCTATTGAGACGACGGTATCGGGCACGATTTCGGGTGACGGTGCGTTGGTGCTCCAGATACGTTATGCGCGTGTTTTGCATACCGTTACGGTGGATGTGAACGGTGGCATGCTGGTCAGCGGCTCGCTTTCGGTCATCGTGAAGCACGGTGGCGCGGTTGTGCCGCCCACGCTCGCGAAAAACGGATATACCTTGGTGGGCTTTGAGGGGCTTCCCGATACCGTGACCGAGGATATCACGATCGTTGCAAGATGGGAAATGGCACGTTACAGCATTACCTATGATATGGGTGATCTGCAGGGCGAGATCGACAATCCCGATTCCTTTACCGTGGAGGACACCATCGTTCTCAAGGCGCCCGACGCCTCGCTCAATCCCGGCTTTGTGTTTGACGGCTGGTACTTTAACGGCGTGAGGGTAACGGTGATCAGCGGTAATTATGCCGAGAATCTTGTGCTTAAGGCTCGTTGGGAGAGTATGTTTATCGTGAGCGACGGTGGCACGACGATCGAGGGACTGACCCAATCTGCCGAGGCAACACTTACCGAGCTGATCATTCCCGAAAAGCTAAACGGTGTGACGATTACCAAGATCGGCTACGGCGCGTTTGAGGATAACATGATGCTCACACGCGTGGTGATTCCCGATACTATTACCGAAATTGGAAGCCATGCATTTGCCTACTGTCGAAATTTGAAGGAGGTCACTGTTGGTACGGGTGTCACACTGATGCGCTCCTACGCCTTCACCTTCTGTGAATCACTTGATGTGGTGCACATCAATGACCTTGCAAAATGGTGTGCGATCGAGTTTGGTGATCAGGTGGGCGGTGCCGTTGTTGCCAATCCTCTTTATTACGCTAAATACTTCACCGTAAACGGCGAGCCCGTCTATCAGCTTGAAATTCCCGAGGGCGTGACTGAAATCAAATCCTACGCCTTTACCAACTGCGAGAATCTGGTGAGTGTGAAGATTCCCGCAAGCATGCAAATGATCAATAGCGGTGCCTTTAACGAATGTTTGAAGATCGCTGAGGTTTATAACGATTCCGATCTCAATATCGTTGCGGGTGCGTCGGGCGAGCACGGTAACGTGGCAACGTATGCCCATAACGTGATCAAATCAACCGATACGCACAACCTGACCGTTACAGCGGAAGGACTTGTCTTCTACCGCGATGAAGAGGTTTGCCTGCTGGTTTCGTACATTGGTGAGGGCAAGGACGTTGTGTTGCCCGAGCTTTATAAGGATGCGGCGTATAGCATTGGTAATAGCGCGTTTAAGTATCATCAAACGTTAGAATCGGTTGTGGTACCCGCAACGGTCACCGATATTTCTAACTATGCCTTTGCCTATACACCAAAGCTCACGTCGGTGGTGATCAACGCGCCTATTACGTCACTGAAGAGCTATTTGTTCTATCACGCGACCGCGCTGAAGAGCTTCGCGGTACCCTCTACGGTGACAAATCTTGATGGATCCGTATTTTCGTATTGTGAGTCCCTCACAGATATTTATTTCTCCTCTCCCTCCATGGACTTTTCCTACGAAAACTTCTACGGATGCAATTCCCTTAAGAACGTTCATATTGATGACGCGAAGAAATGGGCGGCATACGGTAGCGGTTATGAGTCCGAGGCGATCTTCAATTATGCGGAGAATCTTTACGAGAACGGCGTGCTCGTTGAGAGCGTGACCGTTACCGACGTGGAAAAGGTGAGAGCACATGCTTTTGCCTTTTATGATAAGCTGAAGACGGTGGTGATCGGTTCGGGCGTGAACTCGATCGGCAGCAGTGCGTTTTACGGTTGTAAGTCGCTTGCAACAATCACGATCGGTAGCGGTGTGAGGAGCATTGGCAACGATGCGTTCTTTAATTGTACCGCATTGAAGCGCCTCAATATCGGCAGTGTTGACAGCTGGGCGCAGATCGTCTTCGGAAACAACTATTCAAACCCCATGTACTACACAAAATCCGCGTACGTGGATGGGCGTTTGCTGACAACGCTGGTGATTTCCGAGGGTGTGACCGAGATCGAGAGCTATGCGTTTTATAACTGCACCAGCTTGCTTGGCGTGCATCTGCCCGAGGGAATGACGCACATTAACAGGTATGCTTTCCAAAATTGCAAAATGCTTGAGTATATTGTGATTGGCAGTGACATGGGGTATATTTATTCGTACGCCTTTGACGGCTGCAATAATCTGAAAACCCTTTATACCTACGCCACGAGCAGCAGCGAGTTTAATACCAATATTCAATCGGAGAATTCCTACCTCAGTAATTGGTATTACGGTGGTTGTTCCGTTTGGTATTATGCCGATACCGCAATGAGCGGTTATTGGCATATGGTGAACGGTATGCCCGAAGCGTGGGGCGCTATATAATGTACGTCATGTGACAAAATCAAAAGCCCCGCCCCTCTATCACGAGATAGAGGGGCGGGGTGATTTTTATTATGTATGCTTTTTGGGATCAAAGTCGAACCTCGGCGGTACCGTCCTCACGGTAGGTGATGCGATCGCCGCTGTCGTTCAGATTTTCTATAAAGGCAAGATAATCGGCAATGGAGGGGAAGGGAGCCTCGTAATTGGCAATGATCTCCTTGGCGCGTGCCGCGCCGTTTTCAAGCAAAAGTCGGAGCATGCCAAGCTGCAATTTGGCACTGCCAACACAGGCAAGCTCGGGGTTCTCGATGTAATAATCGCTGCCGTGCGCGGTGCCCTTGGCGCCGCCTGCGTAGGGGTGAATGACAGGCATCACGCGGGAAAGATCGCCCATGTCGGTGCTGCCCGACCCCGTTCTCTGATTGATCTTGAATTCCACGTCGGGCAGAACTGCCGCCATAGCATCACTGACGGTGGTGACCAGGTCGTGCGCGTTTTGCATGGGGGCGTAGCCCGGAATATCGATAATTTCAATGTTTGCGCCAAGTGAAAGCGCGGCACCCGTGAGCGCACGGTTGATCTTCTTATTGGCGTTGATGATCGCCTCAAAGGTCTTGCCGCGCACATAGCTTTCAAGACGGGCTACGGAGGGGATGCCGTTAACGATGTCGCCGCCGTGCGTCATGATGGGGTGAAAACGGATGATATCTGCCTCTTTAAATGTCTCGCGCAGGGCATTTGCCGCGTTGATGCCGCAGTTGGCGGCGTAAAGCGCGTTACAGCCGCTCCAAGGAGAGCCGCCCGCGTGTGCCGCCTTACCCTTGTAAATGATGTTTTTGGCAAGGCAGCCAACAGAGCCGCCGTCGTTGACCGAAAATCTGGTGGAGGTGTGAACCATAAAGGCGAGATCTACGTCATCAAAATAGCCGCGACTCATAAATTCCGCTTTACCGCCCATGTGTTTGATCTTGCCCTGACGCCTCAGCTCCTGACGGTATTCGATCTCAAGGAGCTCCTCGGCGGGAACGGCGCAAAGCATGATCTTGCCCGAAAGATCGTCAAGCATGTGCGGCTCCTTTAATGCCGCGGCAATGCCGAGAAGGGCGGCACACTGCGCGTGGTGACCGCAGGAATGCACGGCACCGGTTTCCTTATCAGCTTCGGGATGTACGGCGCAGATGACAGAATCAAGCTCGCCGAGAATGAGGAGCGTGGGACCCTCCTTCTTCGTGTCGATCTCGGTGTAAAAGCCCGTGATGCCGTCAGCGTAGGTGAGGGTATAGCCAAGCTTTTCAAATTGCTCGGCAAGATATGCGGAGGTTTTATACTCCTTGTAGCCTGTTTCGGGATGGCTCCAAATGCGGCGTTCCGCCGCCAACATCAAATCGCGGTGCTTTTCAACCGCCGTAATGATACGTTCCATGGCATACTCCTTTTTTGTCAGTACATTTATTGTATCGCTTTTTTGCTGTCTTGTCAATTGATGTGTGGAAATTTGTGCGGGACAATGACGATTAAAATACGATTTTGGCAAGCCCCGCCTCCGAGGTTTCCTTGTAGGAGGCAGAGATATCCCGTCCCGTTTCCTTCATGGTGTGAATGACCTTGTCGAGTGAGATTTTGCGTGAGTCCCACAAAAAGCTCGCAAGGCTTACCGCGTTGATGGCGCGCATGGCGGCAACGGCGTTTCGCTCGATGCAGGGTATCTGCACAAGACCGCAAATGGGGTCACACGTAAGCCCGAGGTGATGCTCTATGGCAATTTCTGCGGCGTATTCGATCTTGTCAATGTCAAGCGAAAACAATTCTCCCAGTGCTGCCGCCGCCATGGCACAGGCACTGCCGATCTCCGCTTGACAACCGCATTCCGCCCCCGAGATGGAGGCGTTTGTTTTGATCAGGTTGCCGATGATACCCGCGGTAATCAGCGCCCTTACGATCTGTTCGTCATCAAATTTGTGCTTTTGCTGTTGATAATAAAGCACCGCGGGCAGTACCCCCGCCGCGCCGCAGGTGGGTGCCGTGACGATCTGCTCGCCGGAGGCATTTTGCTCGCTGACGGCAAACGCAAAGGCGCAAACCATACGATTTTCACGAGTTTCCGCGCTTTCGTCTATGTGCTGATTGAGAAAGAGCGACTTTGCCTTTTTCTTGACGGATAATCCACCGGGCAAAATTCCCTCATCCTGAAGTCCCTGCCTGATCGCGTGCTTCATTGCATCCCACACTCGCCTCATATGTGCCAAGAAGCTCGGCTCCTCTTGCGCTATCGCGTATTCCCACAGGCGCAGAGAATGCTTTTTGCAGTAGGCGGCAATATCGCTGAAGGTGTGCTCGGTATATACGTTGGGCGCTTGGACCATGCTTTCGTTTTCAAACAAAATACTGCCGCCGCCAACACTCATGACTCTTGTTTTTGCGATTTCGACTCCGTTTTTCAAGCCGATCATATCCATAGTATTGGGGTGGGGAATATCCGTTTTCGTAAAATTAAATACAACCTCGCAGGGAAACGGTGCTAACGTTTTTTTGATGACCTCATCTGTGCCGTGCCCCTTGCCGGTTTTGGCAAGAGAGCCGTATAGGGTCACACGAAACGCGTCGGCGTCGGGATTTTGTGCTATGAACACTTTGCACGCGCGCTCCGGTCCCATGGTGTGTGAGCTGGAGGGACCTCGCCCGATTTTGAAAAGCTCGGTGAGAGATTGCATGCCATTGGCACCTTTCTTTTCGGGTGCTTTCTCACCTGATAAAAAATCTTCTATGTCGGCACCAAGAATGCGGGAAAGGGAAACGAGATGCTGTGCGGAGGGCTGCGAGTATCCAAGCTCCCATTTTGAGACCGCCCGATCGCTGACACCGAGTCGCTTTGCCAGTGCTTTTTGCGAGAGTCCCTGCTGCATGCGTAAAGCTTTGATTTTTTTGAAATTAATGGTTTTCATATCGATGCTTGCCCCTTCGTTGAAGACATTAATTATATTATACATGATTATGCTTCAACTATAAAGACCTTTTGAAAAAAAATCCGCAGAAAAGCTCAACCGGTGGTTGAGTGTGACGGTGGCAACGCGCAAAAAAGTGGAGCACGAACAAGCTGTTCGCGCTCCACTTAAATTTGAAGATTTTAACCTCTGGTCTTGCCGCCCGCGACGTTGATGGTAACGCCGTGAATGTAGGAGGCACGGTCGGAAACGAGGAAGGCGACCGTGTTGGCAACCTCGGGGAGCTTGCCCGAGCGACCAAGGGGCGTGGTGCCGGTCTTGGAGTAGCCCGCGCGCAGATCGTCTACCGTGATGCCGCGCGTGTAGGCAAGCGCGGTTTCGTAAGAAAGGGTACGAAGCCCCGTTGCCTCAAGAATGCCGGGAGCAACGCCCACGACACGGATGTTCTTTTTGCCGAGCTCCTTTGCCCAAGAGCGGGTGAGCGCGTTAACGGCGCTTTTGCTTGCCGCATAGACACTTTGACCCTCCGAGCCCTCAAGACCGCATTCGGAGGACATATTAATAATAACGCCGTGACCCTGCTTGACCATAACGCGGCCTGCTGCCTGCGAGCAGAAGAAAAGACCCTTGACATTGACGTTCATGACCTTGTCCCAAACTGCCTCGTCAAGCTCGAACTGATTACCCTCGTCAACCAAAAGACGGGGAATATTGATGCCGGCGTTATTGACGATGGCATCAATGCCACCGAACGTATCAACGACCTTTGCTACCATTGCGTCAACGCTTGCCTTGCTCGTGACGTCGGTTTGTACGTACAACAGCTTGCCACTGCCGACGTTAAAATCGGGAGCCTTGTCGCTGATGTCGCATACCGTGACGTAAGCGCCGTCGGCAAGAAGCTCCTCAACACACGCGCGACCGATGCCCGAAGCACCGCCCGTGACGATAACGGATTTGCCTTCAAGATTCAACCAAGATTGCATAATATAGACCTCACAATAATAAATTAATTTTTGATATTATAGCACACGCACGGCAAATTGTCAATAAAGTTTGGTTGTGTATTGACTTTTTTTGCCGTTTTGATTATAATAAACGTAATAATTCTTGAGGTGACAGTCATGGATATTGGATTTATCGGTATGGGCAATATGGCAAGCGCCTTGGTGCGTGGCTTCGTTGACAAGCGGCAGATCACGCCAAGTCACATTTGGGCTTATGCGCCGAATAGGGAAAAGCTCTTGGCAAACGCAAAGGCGCTCGGCTTTCAGGTGGCAAACAGCCTACCCGAATTGGCAAATAAATCAGATATTCTCGTCATGGCGTGCAAGCCCCAGCAGGTGGCAGGGGTGATTGCAGAGCTTGGCGATGCGCTTGCGGGTAAGGCGATCGTTTCCGTGGCGCTTGGCTGGGATCACGCGGCGTATCGCGCTCTGCTGCCGCAAAGTGCGCGTGTGCAGTTTGTGATGCCCAACACTCCCGCCGCCGTCGGCGAGGGCGTGTTCCTTTTTGAGGAAGCAAATTCCCTTGCCAAGGGAGAGCTTGTCTTTATAAAGGCGCTTTTCGAGGCGCTTGGCACGGTGATCGTTTTGCCGAGTGCGCAAATGGGCATTGGCGGTGCCATCGCAGGGTGCGGCCCCGCATTTGTCGATATGATGATCGATGCCTTTGCCGATGCCGGGGTACGGTACGGGCTTTCGCGCGAAAATGCTCTCAAGATGACGGCACAAATGATCCTTGGCGGTGCCAAGCTGCAGCGCGAAACGGGCAAGCACCCGGGGGTTCTCAAGGACGAGGTCTGCTCACCGGGCGGCTCGACCATCAAGGGCGTGGCGGCACTTGAAAAGGCGGGCTTCCGCGATAACTGTATTTCGGCTATTGATGCGATAATGAAGAAATAAGTAAAAAGAAAAATAAAAAAAGCGCGCCTTAGCGGCGCGCTTTTTTTATGCAATTATGCGCGGGTAACTTTGCCCGAACGCAAGCAACGGGAGCAGACCGCTACGGTAGCGGGAGTTCCATCAACGATTGCCTTTACCTTGCGGATGTTGGGCTTCCAGGTACGGTTGGTTTTACGGTTAGAGTGAGAAACGTTCTGACCGAAGACAACGCCCTTGCCGCAAATGCTGCATTTTGCCATATTGACACCTCCTGTCGCACCCGTGGGTGCACTTCGTTAGATACTTTAAATTTGAACAGCATTTATTATAACATATAAAAATGAAAAATGCAAGAGGTTTTTTCATTTTTTTTAAACATTATTTTTTTGGGCATTCATTTTGTAAAAAAGTGCGCGGAGCGCGGCGTAATCCGCCTGCGCGACGGCTGCCTCAAAGGCGGTAATTTCCGCTTCGCTCGCCGCCTTACTTAAGGGTGCGGTGAGGGCAACGGTGAGGGTAGGTGCTTGCTTGCTGCTTACTGTGATTGTGGTGGGGAGGGCGGCGAGCGAAAGCTCGGTCGTCACGCGGTGAAGGTCGGCTGCAAGCGAGAGCGCGTGCGGGAGATTTTCTTTGTTGCACGCGAGTGTGGCGCGCACAGATACCTCCTTGGCGCTGACGCCTGTTTTGTATGCGGCAAGAAGCAGGTCAAGCAATGCGGGGATAGCGTCGCCCTCACACACCGCGCCGCAGAGCAGTTCATTGCCGGTTGCAGTTTGCTCAATTTGATAAACAGCAGGGGATTTTTGCGGGATTTCCGCATGGAAATGCTTGGAGCAAAGGGTGTTCAGCTCACGCAGAAAATGACCGTTCAGAGATACCGTCGCCGCCTTGAAATGGAAAACAAACGCCTCGTTGGCAAGGAGTCTGCCAATGGGCTTTACAGGTATACCGATACCGAGTATTGATGGCACGACCTTTTCGGGTAGAGCAAAGAGCGTGGTGTTTCGCAGCACATCATCAAGGGCGTGATAGGGATTGCTTTCTTGCTCATCAAGAGAAAGTGTGGCAAAGATCTCTATGCCGCCATCAAGCTCTGTGAGGTGCGAATAGAACCCCTCCTCGCCGATATGCATGAGGGGCAGAGCACCGAAACGCACCGTGCTTTCCATAATTTTTGCGGTAAGATGAGGAAGGAGGCGCGGGTCCTCGGCGTGAATGGCAAGGACTGTCATGGGTGCGATCATCTTGCTTTTCTCCTCCCGTGGCAGGAGTGCGGCAAGCTGATCACCAAGCGGTAGGATGAGACGCGGCTTCTCTTTTCCCGAGCGAAGGGCAACGTCTGCCTCGTTGGCAAGGAGCAGATCGTTCTTGAACGGCGCGTGTCCCGCGCGCTTCAAATACGCGCCTGCCGTATTCATTAATCGGAGCAGGGAGGGCGGATTCTTTTGATCGGGTGAGAGTGTTGATGCCTTTTTTTCCATATCGGTAAAGGCGCGCGCCGTGTCGGGCGAGGTAAAAGAAAGGTTATAGGGCAGGAGCGAGAGGGGAGAGGCGCGGCGTGCGCGCAGATATTCCGCAATGAACAAAAGCTCTGCCACGAGCGGCGCGCGGTGAAAGGCGTGGTTGAAATAAGATCTGCAAAATTGCAGCTCCCGCACACTCATATCAATGCCAAGCTCATCCGCCAGCCGCGCGAGGTCCGCGTCATTCATGTTAAAAATGGCACCTACCGCACGTGAGGCAAATTGGTTTCCTGTGATTTCGTTATTCATCATCGTTCTCCATTTCGGCAACGAGGTGCCCGTCTTCTGCGGCACACAGGCGCACACTCGCAAATTTGTTGTGCAGGGGAAGAGAGGTTTTCACAGCGACCTCAAGGAAGCTGTCGGTGTGCCCGAACGCGATACCGTTATCGGTGCTTTCAAACAGTACGGTGCGGCGAGGGGTGTCGAGCGCTTTGGTAAGGCGCAGGCGGCGCGCCTCCTCGCCTGCGGCGATGAGGGCGGCAGAGCGGTGCTTTTTGGTAGCGCCGTCGAGCTGTCCGTTCATTTTAGCGGCAAGTGTGCCCTCGCGCTTTGAGTAGGCAAATACGTGGATCTGCAAAAACGCGGCTTGTTTTACAAAGGAAAGCGTGTCCTCAAAATCCTCGTCGCTCTCGCCGGGGAACCCGACGATAAAGTCGGCGGTCAGCTCGACTGCGGGGATGGCGGCGCGCAGTCTTGCAACACCGGCAAGCGCTTGGTCACGGTTGTATTTGCGCTTCATAGCGGCAAGTGTTCTTGACGAGCCGCTTTGCACGGAAAGGTGAAAATGGGGCGCAAGGTGAGAAAGCGCCGCAATGCGCTTGACAAACGCCTCTTTCATCAGCGAGGGGTCAAGCGAGCCGAGGCGTATGCGAAAATCGCCCTTGATTTTGTCTGTCGCTTCAAGGAGGTCCGCGAGTGTCACGTTTTCAAGATCACGTCCGTAGGAGGCGGTTTCGATACCCGTGAGCACCACCTCGCGACAACCGCCAGCGATCAGTGCCTCCACCTCAGTCACAACCTCGGCGATCGGCTTGGAGCGTACCCTGCCGCGTGCGGCGGGAATGGCGCAGTAGGTGCAGTGATTTTCGCACCCGTCCTCAATCTTCACGTAGGCGCGCGTGCGGTCAAAGCGCGTAATGCACATCGGCTCAAAGGGGGCGGTGTTGATGTCCTTCACCATCATTTCGGGAGAGTCGTTTTTGCCGTTTTTTAAGATACGTATGGCGGCATTTACCACGCCGAGCTTGTCGGTGTTGCCGCAAATATAGTCAACACCCTTGATTTTCGCAACGTCCTCGGGTGCCGCCTGCGAAAAGCAGCCCGTAACGAGGATAACAGCGCTTTTGTTTTGCTTCAGGGCGCGTCTGATCAACTGTCTTGCCTTCCTGTCGGATTCGGCAGTGACGGTGCAGGTGTTGATCACGTAAACGTCGGCGGGCGTGTCGTCGTGCAGCACGACAAAGCCGTTTTGCTCAAATTTTTCGGCAATTGCCTCGCTTTCGTATTGGTTGACCTTGCAGCCGAGGGTGCAGATCGTGACGGTATGGCAATTTTGGGGCATTTTGGCACCCTCCTTTGTGTTTTTCTTTATTTTACCACGTTTTGGAGCTTTGGTCAACCTCGCGGCAAAAGTTTTTGAAAAGCACTTGCAAAAAACGGGTGTGTAAAGTATAATAAAAGAAGCATTTTAACAAAGGAGGGCGGCTTGTGCGCATTTTGAAGATCGAAAAAAACGACGCGGGTCAGCGTCTTGATAAATTTCTCAGTAAAGCCGTAAAGGGCTTGCCGCTTTCCATGATGTATAAAGCGATCCGCACCAAGAAGATCAAGGTCAACCGTGCGCGCGCCAAGGAAAATCAGGTACTGGTGGCGGGGGACGAGGTGCAGCTGTTTTTGAAGGACGAGTTTTTTGACGTTCCCGCGCGCGATATGGGCGCGCTTGACGCCATCAAGCCCAAGCTTTCGATCGTTTATGAGGACGAAAACATCATGCTCTTAAACAAGCGCCCAGGTGTGCTGGTGCATGAGGATACCGATGGGGGAGAGAATACGCTGATTTTGCACGTCAAGGCATATCTTTACCAAAAGGGTGAATATGACCCGCGTGCCGAGCAATCCTTCGCCCCCGCGCTTTGCAACCGCATTGACCGTAACACGGGCGGCATTGTGATCGCCGCCAAAAACGCCGAGGCACTTCGCGTGATGAACGAGAAGATCAAGCAAAACGAGATCTCCAAGTTCTACCTTTGCGCCGCGCACGGCAAAATGCCGAAAAAAGAGGATACGCTCACGGGCTTTTTGCGCAAGGACAGCGCGAAAAATCAGGTGCAGGTCAGCGACAAAAAGCTGCCTGGCAGTAAGAATATCGTGACCCGTTACCGCACTATTTCTGAAAAATACGGCAAATCACTGCTTGAGGTCGAGCTTGTGACGGGCAGAACACACCAGATCCGCGCGCACCTTGCCCATATCGGTCATCCCCTTGTCGGTGACGGAAAATACGGGCATAACGCGCAGGATAAGGGCAGGGGATATAAATACCAAGCGCTTTATGCTTATCGTCTTGCCTTCGACAAAACAGGGGGCGAATCCGTGCTTTCCTACCTTGAGGGCAAGGAGTTTTCAATACCAACTACGGACATTTGGTTTTTAAAGGATTTTGAATGATGCAAAAAGGAGGGGGAATATGAAAAAAGCATCTTGGCTTTTGCTCGCGCTCGGCGGCTTTTTGATGGGGCTTGCCGTTATGTTCCCGACGGTCGGCTTTCTTGCGTTTTTCGCAATGACCCCCGCGCTCTTTTTCCTCTTTCTCGCGGTACGCGATCCCGCGCGCCGTTACCGTCGCTTTTTTCTTTACGGCTTCATTTATTATTACGCGTATTACCTGACGATCTATCATTGGTTCCTTGACCTTTACCCCATGGATTTCTTGGGAGTCGGCGAGGGCGAAGCCGTGATCCTCATCGCGTTTTGTTGGTTTGGGCTTGCACTCTTGCAAACCTCGCTTTCCATGTCGGTGTTCCCACTATTTGCATTTCTTTCCCGCCGCAGTGTCTTGCGCGAGCGCAAGCTTTTGCTGCCCCTCCTTTTTGCGGCGCAATATACGGTTTGCGAGTGGAGCCAGACGATTGCCTGGACGGGGGTCCCGTGGGGGCGTCTGTCGCTTTCCCAGATCGATTACGGTATCATTTCGGGCAGTGCCGCCCTCTTTGGCTCCTATTTCATCACCTTTATCCTTCTTTTGGCTAACGGATACCTTGCGCTTGGTGCTATTGAGGTGATGGGAATGGAAAGAGGGGAAAGAAAGCGCTTTTTTGAAAATGTGAGGGTACGTATAGCGGCATTTTGCGCACTTGGCGCTCTTCTCATTGGCATTTTGTGCGGAACGGTGGGGTATCTTACCGCAGGTGAGGAGAAGGGAGAGCCCGTTGTGGTCGCCGCGGTGCAGGGCAATATCGGCTCGACGAACAAGTGGTCGGGCGGCAGGGAGAGAATGTATGAAAAATACGAGCGCCTGACTGCCAAGGCGGCAGAGGCAGGTGCCAAGATCGTCGTGTTCCCCGAAACCTTTATTCCCGGTACCATCTACGCTTCAAATTCTCTTGGAAAATTTGTTTGCAGGCTTGCAAGCACCTATAATGTAACGATCTTTTGCGGCGGCTTTCATGATGCTGACGAGGGAGAGCAAAACGCCGTGTTTATTGCCTATCCCGACGGCACACTCGGCGAGGCGGTCTATGCCAAGCGCCACCTTGTGCCCTTTGGCGAATACGTGCCGTGGCGCGCGTTTATTGAAACCGTTTTCCCGCTTATTGAAGAAATCAACCTGCTTTCCTACGATCTTGCGCCGGGTGAGGGCTCCGCGCTTTTCGATACCGAATACGGTAAGGTCGGGTCGCTGATCTGCTTTGACTCCATTTATGAGGAATTGACGCGCGAGAGTGTGCGCGACGGTGCCGCCCTGATGATCCTGCCCACCAACGACTCGTGGTTTACCGATTCGCGTGCCATTTATATGCACCATTCGCAAGCGCGCCTTCGCGCGATCGAAAGTGGCAGATGGATCGTGCGCGCTGCCGATACGGGCATATCCTCGGTGATCTCGCCAAGCGGTGAATCCTTTGAGGATCAACCGCCGCTTCTTGAGGGTGTTGCCGTTTATACCGCATACGCCAAAACCGACAGAACGCTTTATTCTTATATCGGCAATCTGCTCGTCTGGCTCCTGATCGCCGCAATTTTGGCAGTGCCCGCGGCAGAGCTTGCTCTCTATATGAAAAATAAAAAGAAACAATCGGAAAATAATTAAAAAAAACGCCGCGAACGCGGCGTTTTTTTATTTTTGCCTTAGTCGGTCACGTAGGGCAGCAGTGCTACCTGACGGGAACGCTTAATTGCGGTGTTCAGCTCGCGCTGATGCTTTGCGCAGGTACCGGAGATTCTGCGGGGCAGGATCTTACCACGCTCGCTAATGAACTTGCGCAGCTTTGCGGTATCCTTGTAATCAATGAATGCAACCTTGTCCGCGCAGAAAATGCAAACCTTTTTTCTCTTGCGGTTCATGGGGCGTGCGGGACGCACGGGTGCTTCGACTCTGTTATCCATAATTTCGTTATCCTCCTATAATATTTGTGATCTGTCAGAAGGGCAGATCGTCATCCGCCTTCAACTCCTCGAAGTTCGGCGCCTCTGCCGAAGGAGTAGAGAAGGAGGGGGCGCTGCCATACGCATCGGGCGTATAGCCGCCTTGCATAGCGCCAGCCTCGTTGCGGCCGTCAACGAACATTGCTTCGTCAACAACCACCTCGGTGTCGTTACGCTTTTGACCCTGCTGGTCCTGCCAGGTTCTGGTTTGAATAGAGCCTGTGACACAAAGAGCAGAGCCCTTTTTGAAGAATTTGGAGATAAACTCCGCGGTCTGACGCCAAGCGACCAAGCGGATGAAATCAGCCTGTGCCTGCGATGCGTCGCCGGAAGATTGGAATCTGCGTCTGTTTACTGCAAGGGTGAAGGATACAACGGGAATGCCGTTTTGTGTTTGCTTCAGTTCAGGGTCGGCGGTAAGTCTGCCGCACAGAACGACCTTGTTGAGATTCAAGTTGGACATACAAGACGCCTCCTATTTTAATTATTCTTCGGTTGCTACGGTTTCTTCGGCAGCAACTTCTTCAGCCTCGACTACGGGCTCTGCCTTAGCGACAGCCTCGTACTCAAGCTTCAATACGATAGAGCGCATCACGGACTCGTCGATGTTGTAAAGACGCTCGAGCTCTGCGGGGAACTCAGGAGCAGACTTAAACGTTACGACCGTGTAGTAGCCCTCCGGCATATCGTTGATGGGGTATGCAAGACGGCGCTTGCCCCAATCCGCAACTTCAACGATCTCGGCGTTCTTGGCAATGATGTCGGTAAACTTAGCGACGGTTGCCTTGGCTGCCTCCTCGCCTGCGGAAACATCGGCGATAAACAGGGTTTCGTAAGAATTGATAACCTTTTCCATAATTTACACCTCCCTATGGACTATAAAAGACCGCACACAGACAAATTTACGTGCGGTAAGGAGACGGGAGATCACGGTTTGCTCTGATCTGCCCGCATCAGTGCAACATTATAACATAATGAAAGCCGAGTGTCAAGAGAAATATTTCAAAAAAAGCAGTTTGTTTTGAGAAATCACGCCCGAATATGTAAATTTTTCGTGAACAAGCGACTATTTGAGGTGTGCGTAAAACCTTTTTGACAAAGATGAAAAAAACTCTTGCAAATTTTAGCATTATGATATATAATAATAAAGATATGATTTGAGAAAGGAGGCGTGGCATTTGTATTTAAAGTCACTTGAAATGCAGGGCTTTAAGTCCTTCCCCGACAAAACGAAGCTGACCTTTGAGCGCGGCACCACTGTTGTTGTTGGACCGAACGGTAGCGGTAAATCCAATATTTCCGATGCAATGCGTTGGGTTCTGGGTGAAATTTCCTCAAAGAGCCTGCGCGGCTCGAAGATGGAAGACATCATCTTCGGCGGTGCGGACAGCCGAAAGCCCATGGGCTTTGCCGAGGTTTCGGTCACCTTTGACAATACCGACGAGGAAAACCGACTTGACTGCCCCTACGACGAGGTAACGGTTACCCGCCGCTATTACCGCGTTGGCGAAAGTGAATATTACATCAACCGCCGTGCTTGCCGCTTGCGTGACGTTTACGAGCTGTTTATGAATACGGGTATCGGCCGTGACGGTTATTCGATCATCGGTCAGGGTAAGATCGCCGAGATTATTTCGCGTAAATCCGACGAGCGCCGTAGCATCTTTGAGGATGCTTCGGGCATTGCAAAATACCGCCACCGCAAAAACGAAACAGAGCGCAAGCTGAAAACGACCGAGGAGAATATGACCCGCGTGACCGACGTGTTCCGCGAGGTTGAGGCGCAGGTAGGACCGCTTGAAAAGGAGGCGTCGCGCGCACAGACCGCGATCGAGCTGCTTGAAACGAAAAAGCGCGTTGACGTGCAGCTTTGGCTCTTTGATTCCGAGCGCATCCGTGTGGATGCTGAGGCGGCAGAGGAGGCGTTCCGTAACAGCGGCTATGACTTAAAGCTCGCGGAGGAGGCTATCGCCGACTATAACGCGCAAAGCGACCGCCTGTTTGAGGAGTCGCAGGCAAACAGCGCCGCCGCAGAGGAAATGCTTGAGCGCATTCAGGCACTGCAAAACGAGAACCACGCGCGTGACAACCAGTTCCACGTATCGGACACGCGAATTGCCAACTTTAAGGAAAAGATCGTGGAAACGAGCGCGGTGATCTCCCTGCGAGAGGACGCCTTGAAGGTTGAAAAGGAAGAGGAGAAGCGCCTGCGCGCCGAGCTTTCCGAGCACGAGGCAGCGCGCGATAAGCTTGAGGGCGAGCACACGAAAAAGGCAGAGGGGGCGCAAGCCCTTGCCGACCGTGCACTCTCGCTTGCGGGTGATATTGCCGTCGCACTTGCCGACGTGACCGAGCGCGAGGAGGCAATCTCCGAGAATATCGTGCGCCGTCGCGTGATTGAAAGCAGTAAAATTACCGACAGCGACAAGAACGATTCGATGACCGCCGAGATCGACGGTTACCGTAAGCTTTCCGAAACGCTGGGCACTCAGCTTGCCGAAAAGGAAAAATCCGCCGCCTCTTATCAGACAAGCATTGATGAGGTGGGCGTGCAGATTGCCGAGCAGGATGCAAGCCTGCGTGAGCTGAACGCATCGCTCGCGGACCTCACCGAGGACGAAACCTCCGCCAAGGCACAGGTCGATATTGCCCGTCAGCGCATTGAGGCGTGGCGCGCAATGGAGGAGCATTTCGAGGGGTACAGCAACAGCGTGCGCTTCGTAATGGATGCCTATGCGGGCGGCAGGATCACCGACAAGGACGGTCGCCGTTGCGGCAAGATCTACGGTCCCTTGTCGAAGGTCATGTCCGTTGATAAAAAATACGTCGTTGCCATGGAAACGGCGCTTGGCGCCAACCTCCAGCATATCGTTGTGGAGGACGAGGCAGTGGCGAAGAACGTCATGTACGCTCTTAAAAAGGCTGAAGCGGGCAGAGTAACGCTTTTCCCGATCTCGTCGATGAATCCCTTGACTGTTACGGCGGAAATGGAAACAGCCGCTACCTGCCGCGGCTACGTTGGCATTGCCAGCGAGCTTGTCGACTGCGAGGATAAATTCCGCGGGGTCGTATCCTCCCTGCTTGGCAGGACTGTGGTATTTGAGGATATTGAAAGCGCCACCGAAATGGCGCGCAAAACCAAATTCCGCGTAAAAGTCGTCACGCTTGACGGTCAGGTCATCAATGCGGGCGGCTCCTTTACCGTCGGCTCCGTGAAGCAAAAGGGCGGTGCGCTTTCGCGCGCCTCGCAGATCGAGGAGCTGTCGGAAAAGATCAAGCGCCTGAATGCAGAGCTTGAGGAGCTTTCCGCCGAGCGCGCAGAGCTTGAAGCGAAGATCAAGACGGCAACCGAGGATCGAGAGGACGCGGAAAACCGCCGCGGACTTCTTACCGCGCTTTATAACGGTGAAATGGGTGAGGTCGCGCAGCTGCGCGGCAAGCTGGAGGCGAACGAAAGCCTTCTGCAAAAGCTCGAGGAGGACTTCCTCAAGCTCAATGAGCAGCGCGCGGGCTACGACGATGAGCTTGAGCGCCTCGTTGCCGAGGAAGCGGCACTTCGCCACGCCGTTGAGGAGATCAGCGCCCTGCGCAACGAAAAGGATCTTGAGCGCAACCGCATTCTGGAAGAGAAGAGTGCGCTTGACGACGAGATGACCGAGCTTTACATTAGCATTAGTGGCGTGCGTAAGGACATTGAAACCGTCAATAAGTATATTGAGGAATCCGTGGCGCGCGCAAATGCTATTCAAGCAGAAATTGACGAGCGCCGCATACAGATCGCCGAGTTTGAAGAAAATATTCAAACCGAGCTGCAGCGCCAGCAGGCAAACCGCAATACGTTTGCCGAGGGCGAGCGTGTTCTTGCCGAGCTTTCCGAGCGCCGCGCAAGATTGACCTCGGGCAATATGGATATTGAGAAAAAGCGCGCGTTGGTCAATGAAAAGCTGCGCAACAAGCAAGCGGAAAAGGAAAACATCTTCCGTTTGCACACGAAGAACGAGTCGCGCCTTAACAACCTGCGCGAGGAGCAGGACAAGCTTGCCACTCGCTTCTGGGAGGATTACGCGATGACGCGTAACGAGGCACTTGAGCTTGGCTATGAGCCGATCACCGCCGCCGAGCGTGCCGCGACCGCGGAGCTGCAGACGAGCTGCAGAAACCGCCTGCGTGCCATCGGTAACGTTGACCTTGACGCCGTTAATAAGTACAAGGAGGTCAAGGAGCGCTACGACTTCATGGCAGCACAGATCGCGGATATGACCGCGGCGCGCGACGACCTCTTAAAGATTATTGCCGATCTTGAGAGCGAGATGTGCACCTCCTTTGTGGAAACCTTCAATAAGATCAACGAGAACTTCAACCGCACCTTCTCCGAGCTCTTTGGCGGCGGTAGCGCGGAAATTTCGCTTTCCGACCCTGCCGACGTTCTCAATTCGGGCATCGAGATCAAGGCGGCGCCTCCCGGCAAGATCATCAAGAGCCTTACCATGCTTTCGGGTGGCGAGCAGTCCTTCGTTGCGATCGCTCTGTTCTTTGCGATCCTGCAGGTCAACCCCACACCGTTCTTTATCCTCGACGAGATCGAGGCGGCACTTGACGAGGTGAACGTTGCCCGCTTTGCCGCGTACATCAAGCGTTATTCAAGAGATACGCAGTTTATTCTCATTACCCACCGTCGCGGCACGATGGAGGCGGCAAACCGCCTTTACGGTGTCACGATGCCCGAGCGCGGCATTTCCAAGGTACTGGCGCTTGACATTGCCTCCATTGCAGGCAAAAAGGAAGGAGATGATTGGGATGGGATTTTTAGCTAAATTAAAGGAAGGCCTTTCAAAGACCAAGCAGGCACTGTTCGGTAAGATCGACGCGTTACTAAAAATGTTCGTGCGCGTGGACGAGGACCTGCTTGAGGAATTGGAGGAGCTGCTGATCACCGCAGACGTCGGTGTTGAAACCACCGAGGAGATCCTTGACCGTTTGCGCGAGGAGATCAAGGAGGGGCGCCTGAAGGAGCCCGAGGATATTAAATCCTCGCTGCGCGTGATCCTTTCCGATATGATCGGAGAGGGCGGTGCGCTCTCGCTTGAAACTACGCCCACCGTGATTTTGATCATCGGTGTGAACGGTGCGGGAAAAACGACCTCGATCGGTAAGATCTCGAACCGCCTGAAGAAGGCAAAGAAAAAGGTGGTCGTTGCCGCCGCGGATACCTTCCGCGCCGCCGCCATTGAGCAGCTTGCTGTTTGGTGTGACCGCGCGGGCGTGGATCTCGTGAAGCAGCAGGAGGGCTCTGACCCCGCCGCTGTGGTGTTTGACGCGATCCAATATACCAAAAAGAAGGGTGCCGACGTGCTGATCATCGATACGGCAGGTCGCCTTCACAACAAGAAAAACCTCATGGATGAGCTTGCAAAGATCAACCGCGTGATTGCAAGAGAGCTGCCCGACAGCGCGCGTGAAAACCTCTTGGTGCTTGATGCCACCACGGGTCAGAACGCGATTATGCAGGCAAAAGAATTCGGCAAGGCGGCAGACATTACGGGTCTTATTCTCAACAAGCTTGACGGCACGGCAAAGGGCGGCATCGTGCTTTCGATCCGCCGTGAGCTGGGGCTTCCCGTGAAGTTTATCGGCGTTGGTGAAAAAATCGACGATATGCAGGAGTTTGACGCGGAGGAATTTGTTGCCGCGCTGTTTGAAGCATGAAAAACTATAAAATGGTGCTTGCCTCGCGCAATCGGGGCAAACTAAAGGAGCTGAACCGCCTGCTTGGGCAGTATCTTGGCGAGGGCGTGGAGCTGTTGTCGCTTGATGACGTCGGACTTTTTGATGACGTGGAGGAGAATGGCTTGACCTTTGCCGAAAACGCGCTCATTAAGGCACGTGCGGCGGTGAAAAGTGGCTATATCGCACTTGCTGACGATTCGGGTCTTTGCGTGGAGGCGCTTGACGGCGCGCCTGGTGTGTTTTCCGCGCGCTACGCGGGCGAGCACGGCAACGATGCCGCCAACAACGCGCTTTTGCTTGAAAATTTAAAGGATAAAGATGATCGCCGAGCCGCGTTCGTTTGCGCGTTTGCGTGTGTCTTTCCCGACGGTGGAGAGCCCATCGTTGCCTTGGGGCGCACCGAGGGAGAGATCCTCGAAGCACCGCGCGGCGAGGGAGGTTTCGGCTACGATCCGCTCTTTTATTACGCCCCCTTCGGCAAGACCTTTGCCGAGCTTGACGGGGAAGAAAAAAACAGTATCAGTCATCGCGGTGAGGCGATCAAGGCGTTCGCCAAGCAATTTCTTGACCGCGAGAATGAAGGAGAATTATGTTAACGAGTAAACAACGCGCAAAATTGCGCTCAATGGCATCGACACTCGATACCATCATGCAGATCGGAAAAAACGGTATTACCGATACCCTGATCGCAACCGTGGGTGACGCGCTTGAGGCGCACGAGCTCATCAAGCTTCGCGTGCTTGAGACCTGTGATCTCGGCGTGCGCGGGGCGGCGGAGGAGCTTGCCGCGGCAACGGGTGCTGAGGTCGTGTCAGTCATCGGCACCAAGTGCATTCTTTACCGCGAATCGGAAACCAAAAAGAAGATCGAGCTATGATAAACGGAGAAATGCGTATCGGCATTTACGGCGGCACGTTTGCCCCTCCTCATAACGGACACTTGGTGGCGGCAAGGGAGTTTTTTAAGCAAATGGAGCTTGATATTTTGTATATCATTCCAACGGCACTTCCGCCCCACAAGCAGATCGACGCCGCCGACGATCCCCGTCACCGTCTTGCCATGTGCGAGCTGGCGTTTGGGGATATGGAGCGCGTGATCGTCAGTGATCTTGAGATCTCGCGCGGCGGTAAAAGCTATACCGTTGATACGCTTCGTGCGCTGTCGGGTGAGGATAGACGCCTTCTGCTGCTGATGGGCACCGATATGATGCTGACGCTTGACCGCTGGCGCGAGCCCGAGGAGATCTTTAAGCTTTGCTATCCCGTCTATATGCGCCGCGAGAGCGACCCCGTGATTGAGGGACAGATCATTGCCAAAAACAAGGAGTATCTTGCCCGCTTCGGTAAGGTCGTGCGCCGCGTGCCCTGCGATTTCGTGGATATTTCCTCCACCGAGATCCGCCGTATGGTAAAGGCAGGGGAGGATATTGGCGGCGTGGTGCCAGAGGCGGTTGCCGCTTATATTAAGGAGAATGGGCTTTATGTGTGAGAGGGCTTTTGTGGGGCAGGTGCTTGACACTCTGCGCCGTGACGTGCAGTCAGAAATGTCGCCCTACCGCTTTTCACACACCGCAGGCGTTGAAAAAATGGCGGCGCGCCTTGCCGCGCTTTACTGTCCCGAAAGAGAGGGCGAGCTCCGCGCGGCGGCGCTTTTACACGATATAACCAAGGAATACGATAACGAGCGCCAGCTTGCCGTCATGGAAAAGCACGGTGTCGTGCTGCGACCCGACGAGCTGGAGTCCCCAAAGGTCTGGCACGGCATGACCGCAGCGCTTGAAATTCCGCACCGTTACCCCACGCTTGCCACACCCGAGCTGATTTCGGCAGTGCGCTGGCACACCACGGGGCGTGCGGGAATGACATTGACGGACGCGATCCTGTATCTTGCCGATTATATTGAGGAGGGCAGGGCCTTTCCCGATTGCGTAGCACTGCGCGATATGTTTTTTGATGCGGCTCCCGAAAAGATGGAGCACGCAGCGCGTTTGGCGCACCTTGGTGCGGTCATTTGCCGCTCACTTGAAATGACGGTGGAGGAGCTTGAAAGAAGCGGCTCGCCGATCTGCCTTGATACCGAGGCGGCGCTTCGGTTTTTCAGGGAAAATAAATACCCCTTTGAAGGAAAGGATCAATCATGAACGAAGAAATGCTTGAAAACAAAGAAAAATTACCGTCCCTTGCCGACGCTGATGCAAAAACGCTTGCCGAGGCGGCACGTGATGTGCTGGATAACAAAAAGGCGGCAAACGTTGTGGTGCTGTCGGTCGCGGGCAGAAGCGATATTACCGACTATCTGGTGCTTGCCACCGGTTCCTCAGCACCTCACGTCAAGGCTTTGGCGGGCGAGCTTGAGTTTAAGCTCGGAGAGCGAGAGGTCTTTCCTCTGCACACGGACGGCCTTAACACACGCTCGTGGCAGATCGTTGATTACGGCACGGTGATGGTGCACATTTTTGATCGCGAATCGCGTGAATTTTTCAATCTTGATAAATTATATAAGGAACCCGAAACGGATTCACAGTAAGGAGACACTATGAAATACAATTTTGCCGCCATTGAGAAGAAATGGCAAGAAAAGTGGGAAGAGGCAGGCATTTTCCATGCCAAGGATAATGATGCACGCAAGAAATTCTACGGTCTTGTAGAATTTCCGTATCCGAGCGGCGCCGGCATGCACGTCGGACACATCAAGGCGTATTCGGGTCTTGAGGTCATTTCGCGCAAGCGCCGTATGGAGGGCTATAACGTTCTTTTCCCGATCGGCTTTGACGCATACGGTCTGCCGACCGAGAACTATGCCATTAAAACAGGCATCCACCCCCGTCAGGTGACCGATAACAATATCGCCAAGTTCACCCAGCAGCTGAAGCGCGTGGGCTTCTCGTTTGATTGGGATCGCGTGGTCGATACCACCGAGGAGGGCTATTACCGCTGGACGCAGTGGATCTTCCTTAAAATGTTTGAGAACGGGCTTGTCTTCCGTGACACTGCGCTCGTCAACTACTGTCCCTCCTGCAAGGTCGTGCTCTCGAATGAGGACTCGCAGGGCGGCAAATGTGATATTTGTCATAGCGACATCGTACAGAAATCCAAGGACGTTTGGTATCTTAGAATTACTGAGTATGCCGATAAGCTTCTTGCGGGCCTTGAGAACGTTGATTATCTTCCCAATATCAAGATGCAGCAGGTTAACTGGATTGGTAAATCAACAGGCGCATTCGTTAATTTCGGTCTTAAGGATATTGACGAAAAGCTTATGATATATACGACCCGTCCCGATACTCTCTTTGGAGTAACCTTTATGGTTATTGCACCTGAG
>JAZOSR010000039.1:0-20275 GCA_045657225.1 Eubacteriales bacterium
GATGATATCCAGCCCCACGGGGCTGATGATATACACCGCACGTTGTGCGGCGATGATATACCAAGCCCTGCGGCTTGGATAAAACAAAAAAGCACGGCGAGCGCCGTGCTTTTTTGTTTGGTGCGGGTAAGAGGACTTGAACCTCCACGAAGTTGCCCCCACTAGAACCTGAATCTAGCGCGTCTGCCAATTCCGCCATACCCGCATATTGTGTGGGTGTGGCGGAATGAGTCCGCACATACCCGCATATTTTGCGGGTATGGCGGAAGGATCCACACATACCCGCATTATTGCATCTTTCGATGCGGTCGCGCAAAGACAAGCTTTGCGTTGGTCTGAGTGACACGACTTGAACGTGCGGCCTCTACCACCCCAAGGTAGCGCGCTACCAACTGCGCCACACCCAGATTTCTGCGACCCATACATTTTACCACAAAGCTTTTTTTATGTCAATACTTTTTTAAAAAATTTTTGTTTTTATTTTTTTAGAGCACCGCAAACAAAAAAACTTGCATTTTTTGTCGAGTTCCATTATAATATAATTAGCGGATCAAATATCTACTTACAAAGGAGAATTATCATGGCAGTTTCGGGTAAAACCTATCACGTTTCCAAAAACAGCGAGGGCAAATGGCAGGTCAAGGCAGCAGGCGCGCAAAAGGCGCTGAAGCTCTTTAATACCCAAAAGGAAGCGATCGCCTACGCCGAAACCGTTTCCGAAAATCAAGACGGTAACATTGCCATCCACAAAAAGGACGGCAAGCTCCGCAAGCAGACCTATTAATCCATTATGAAGTATTATCTCATATTCATTGCCGTCATGTCCCTTGTCGCCTTTTCTCTTTACGGTATAGACAAGCAAAAAGCGCGAAACGGCGAATGGCGCATTTCTGAAAAAGCGCTGCTCCTTGCCTCACTTTTCGGCGGCGCGGTGGGCGGCTTTCTTGCCATGCAGCTGTTCCGCCACAAAACAAGGCATTGGTATTTCACAGCCGTCAATCTCTTTGGCATCGCCCTGCACGTAACTCTCTTTTTTGTGATATGGACGGTGCTTTAAAAACCAACAACCCGTTTTCTCATCGTTTTCGATGTCAAAACGGGTTGTTTTTATAAAGCGGGGAAAGCAAGGGCTGTTTAGTTCGATGCAGAAGCCGTGATCTCGGCACGAGAAATGTATTTAATACATTGAGTGTCGAGAGCGCGGCTAAAAAACACACATGAAATGAAATCCGCAAAGCGGATTTCTACCTAAAAAATCATACTAAAAAGCGAAACCGCTCTCCCTTACCCCTCAAAAGGATAAAGAAAAGCGGTTGTTTAAGTTATGCTTAAAAGTGTGTTTTTGGTCTGCGCGAAATAAACAGCCCTTATTATGCCTTCGTGCTCTTTTTAAGCTCAATATCAAGCCACGTCATGCCGAGTGAAAACGCGTCGTGCAGACCGTTTTTGTCACCCTGCTTAATGATCTTGTTAGGGTCCTTCGCATCTACGACCTGAATCAGCACCTTGGCAGGCACTCTTGCGTCGCCCTCACCCTCATAGCTCATAATATCAAGACACAGTACACAAGGATCTGCGTTCAGATCACCGTAAATGAGGGTATCGCCCTCGCGCACCAGGGGCTTGTTCTGATACATCAAATATTCGCCCTCAACCTTTTTTCTCGTTTCAGCCATTATCCTCTGCCTCCTCCCTAAATAATACCAACGGTAAGTATACCACGAAATAAGCGAAAAGTCAAGTATTGATTTTCAAATACGGCTTTTGTGTTTGTAAATCGCGTGGCAAAAGCTCTTTTTCGGCACAAAGCGCAAACAGACCGTCCGCCACCAGCGACAGCTGGCGCTGACGCTGTGCCGCAGCACCAAGCGCCGCGATCTCCGATTGCTTGGTTACCACGGGGACGGTGCGAATTTTGTCGGTTTTTGAGAGAAATTCTCTGCCCCGTTTGTTCATTGCAAGCAAGCGCAAATAAGAGGGCTTCGCCACAAGATCGGCATGGGTCACGCCCGACAACAGATAAAGGAGCGCGCGGCGAATACGCCCATCGGTATAGCGCTTGGTTGCCGCCGCGCGGCAAAGCGCCTCGTACCCCGTTGCGTTCTCTGCCGCCCTTTGCAGTCTGCCGAGCAGCCCACCGCCGCATTCGGCGGCGTTGGCGTGGCTTTCCCCGCAAAGAGGGTGGCGCAAGAGTGCGAGCATCGCGCTACCGAGCCTTGATACGTCAAAGCTGCCATACTGCTCAATCCCACGCAAAAACAGGGGATAAGCCGCTAACGGTATGTATTTTTCCACACTCTCGCCGCGTCTGATCATCTCTCGCAGGGCAGTCGCCGAGGGGTGCTCGCCGTCCCTTGCGGTCTTATCGGTGTATGCGGCACCCTCGCGCGCCACCACCCTCACATCAAGCGAAAAATTCCCCTCTTTGATCGCGCGCAAATATTCGATCGCCAAGATGTCATTGGAGGCGGCGGCATCACCGAGCGCCTCGAAATATGCGGCGGCATCCCCCTTGTTTTGCGCCACGTTCCCTGCCCTTTTGCGAAAATCGCTATCGGGCGCCGCCTGCGCCAACGCCGTCAGCTCCGAAAGGTTGCCCCGCTCACTGCCAAAGGCAAGCGTATCAACACCAAGTGCCGCAAGCGCACCCACGCCCGCGGTCGCAAAATATCTGGCGGACGCGGCGGCAAAGGGATAGGGCAATTCAAGCACAAGGTCCGCGCCCGCCTCGATCGCCATAGCGGCGCGCACGTGTGGCGGCAGGATCGCCGCCTCGCCCCGCTGCACAAAGGGACCGCTCATCAGGCAGACCACGCATTCTGCTCCGCGAACCGCTGACAAGAGCCGCGCGTGACCCGTATGAAGCGGATTAAATTCACAAATAATACCAACGTGTTTCAAGCGATCTCCTCACTTTTTTAAAAATTTTCCTTTTTTTTACTGCGATTGTTGAAAAAGCCGCAAATTTGTGATATACTATAAGTTGCTAATTTATTATATTCTACTTTTGGAGGCTTAATTATGAACGTTTTGGTCGTAAACGCGGGCTCCAGCTCGCTGAAGTACCAGCTTTTTGACACCTCAAACGACACCGTATATGCCAAGGGCATTTGCGAGCGCATCGGCACCGATGGATCCCTGATCGAGCACAAGCAGCTCGTCAAGGGCCTGAAGACCGAGGAGGCGCGCCCCATGAAGACGCACGCGGACGCGATGAAGATCGTTGTGGAAAAGCTGCTTGACAAGGAATACGGCTGTATTTCCAGCATGAACGAGATCGAGGCTGTCGGTCACCGCGTGGTGCACGGCGGCGCATATTTCTCGCAGTCCATGCTCCTTGATGAAGACGTGCTTGCAAAGCTTCGCCTTTGCCACGACTTCGCACCCCTGCACACGCCCGCCCACATTCAGGGCATTGAGGGCTGTCTTGCCGTTATGCCCGACAAGCCCCAGGTACTCGTTTTCGATACCGCCTTCCACCAAACGATGAAGCCCGAAGCATACATGTACGCCCTGCCCTATGAGCTTTACCGCGACTATGGCGTGCGCCGCTACGGTGCGCACGGCACCTCCCACCGCTTTGTCGCGGGCGAGATGCAAAAGATCCTCGGCCGCGTTGAGGGCACCAAGATCGTCACCTGCCACATCGGCAACGGCTCCTCGGTTTCCGCCGTTAAGGACGGCAAGGTCATGGATACGTCCATGGGCTTTACTCCCCTTGCGGGCGTTGAAATGGGCACACGTTGCGGCGATATTGACCCCGCGATCGTTCCCTTTATGATGGAAAAATTGGGGCTTGACACCGCAGGCGTCAGTGACCTGATGAACAAAAAATCCGGCTTCCTTGGTGTAACAAGCGGCTACTCCTCCGACTCGCGCGACCTTGAGAAGGCGATTTCCGAAGGTCCCTCCAACCCGCACTACGAGCAGTCCGACCTTGCCGTCAACATCCTCAAGCTTCAGCTGAAGAAATATATCGGCGCGTATGCCGCTGAAATGAACGGCCTTGACGCCGTGGTATTTACCGCGGGCATCGGTGAGAACAACCCCCACCTGCGCGAGATCGTGTGCGAGGATATGGAATACTTCGGCATCAAGATCAACAAGGAGCTTAATGCCAAGATGCTGCGCCAGTCCAATATCGTGAAGCTCTCGACCGACGACTCGAAGGTCGCGGTTTACCTGATCCCCACCAACGAGGAGCTGCTGATCGCGCGCGACACCGAGGCACTGGTCAGCGCCGCAAAATAATTTTACCTTAACAAAAGTATAACACAGTGCCGCGCGTTTGACAAGAGCCGCGCGGCGCAAAAAGGAGATATTATGAGCAAAAAGTTAAACAAGCTGTCCGCATTTGGCGGCGTAACAGGTCCTGTTGTAACCATTGTTATGGACGGTGTCGGCATTGCCCCCGACTGTGCGGGCAACGCAGTTACTACCGCCTACACCCCCGTGCTTGACGGTCTGATGGCAAATTACCCGACCGTCGCTCTTAAGGCGCACGGCATGGCAGTGGGTCTGCCCTCCGACGATGACATGGGCAACTCCGAGGTTGGTCATAACGCCCTCGGTGCAGGTCAGGTCTTCGCGCAGGGCGCAAAGCTGGTATCCAATTCCATTGAATCGGGCAAGATGTTCGCCTCCGCCACCTGGCAGGAGCTGATCGCCAACGTCAAGAGCAACAACAGCACCCTGCACTTCCTCGGTCTTTTCTCGGACGGTAACGTCCACTCCCACATTGACCACCTCAAGGCAATGGTCAAGCAGGCGAAGGCAGAGGGCATTAAGACCGTTCGCATTCACACCCTCATTGACGGTCGTGACGTCGGCGAGACCTCCGCACTCGAATATATTGATCCCTTCGAGGCATTCCTTGCAGAGCTCAACGACAAGGACTTTGACGCGGCAATCGCCAGCGGTGGCGGTCGTATGACCATCACCATGGACCGTTACGAGGCAAACTGGGCAATGGTTGAGCTTGGTTGGAAGACCCACGTGCTTGGCGAGGGTCGTCAGTTCGCATCTGCCGCCGAGGCAGTGAAGACCTACCGTGCCGAGACCAAGGACATCGACCAGGATCTGCCCCCCTTCGTGATCGCGAAGGACGGCAAGCCGCTTGGCACCGTCAAGGACGGCGACAGCGTCATTTTCTACAACTTCCGCGGCGACCGCTCGATCGAGATCTCCAAGGCGTTTGACGGCGGCGACGAGTTTGACAAGTTCGACCGTGTGCGCGTACCGAGCGTGGTATACGCAGGCATGCTTGAGTACGACGGCGACCTCCACATTCCGAAGAAATATCTGGTATCTCCCCCCGAGATCACCAACACCATGAGCGAGTATCTTGCCGCAACCGGCATTTCTCAGCTTGCCATCTCCGAAACGCAAAAATACGGTCACGTGACGTATTTCTGGAACGGCAACAAGTCGGGCAAGTTCTCCGAGGAGCTTGAAACCTACATTGAGGTTCCCTCCGACGTCGTGCCCTTTGAGCAGCGTCCTTGGATGAAGTGTGCCGAGATCACCGATAAGCTCATCGAGTGCCTTGAGAGCGGCAAATATCAGTATTTGCGCGTCAACTTCCCGAACGGCGATATGGTCGGTCACACCGGTTCTCTTGCCGCTACCCGTTGCTCGATGGAGGCGCTTGACCTCCAGCTTGGCAGACTCCTGCCCGTCATCGACCGCCTTGGCGGCGTGGCGCTCATCACCGCAGACCACGGTAACGCCGATGAAATGTATGAGGTTGACAAGAAGACGGGTGCGCCCAAGGCAGACAAGAACGGCAACTTCAAGGCAAAGACCAGCCATACTCTCAACCCCGTTCCCTGCATCATCTACGACAACACCGCCGCAAAGAACACCTACACCGTCAAGGCTGATGACGGCAGCTTTGGTCTGTCGAACGTTGCCGCTACGATGGTAAACCTCCTCGGCTATGAGGCACCCGAGATGTGGGACACTTCTATTATTGATGTAAAATAAGCCATAAAACGACCCCGTCAGCGCCGATATGGGCACTGACGGGGTGATTTTTATTATTTTCTTGTCCGTTTTTCCTGCCTCATGTGAAGAAGCACGCAGACACCGACCAAAAGCAGCGTCGCGCCGATGAGAATCACGTAGCCAAGGTACGCGGGTACTTGTTTGTCAAAAAGATAGATGTTACAGTCAACCGCGTCACGCACGATATCGACCACAGCATCGGGCACGCCCTCCTCACCGAGCGCCTCAAATACGCCTTTCATCGCGTGGCGTCTGAGAAGCGACGTGCCGTACGTGCCGGGGAAAAAGGCAATGAGGTTTTGGAGCCAATCCGAGAACTGCGAGATCGGCATATACGCGCCGCTAAGGAAGCCGTATCCCGAGCTGACGATGCTGCCGACCGCCGAGATCTGCCCCTGCGAGGAGAGGAAGAAATTAACGAGCGACGAGAGCGCCGTGCCAAACATGACGAGCAAAAGCACGTCAAGCAAAATAAGCATAACATCAGCAAAGGAAAGATACCACCCGACAATCGCCATATAAACAAAGCAGATCGCCGCCGCCGCGTAGCAGATGATAAGCGTTACAAGAAGCGTACAAATATAGTAGGCAACTGCCATACGTCGCGGTGATACGGGTGACACCGTAAAATCCGCGATCGTGCCGTTTGCCCGATCCTGCACCATCAGCATATTCGAGCAAAAGGAAACCGTAACGGCAGCAACCGCCAGCAGGGACGAAACGAGCTGTGCCCCAACGTACCCGTCGATCAGGCGCTCGGGCAGCACAACGCCCGCCGCAAAGCTTGAAAGAAAGGCATCACGGTAGACGTTTCCAAGAAACGTGATATAAAGAACAAGCAAAATGATCGGTGTGATCAACGAGGTGAAAAACAACCCCTTGTCCTTAAAAAAGAGCTTGATATTGCGCACAAGCAGCGCTTTCGTTTGTCTCATGATTCCTCACCTCCGAGTCTTTTGCCTGTCACGGATAAAAACACGTCGTCCATTCTGCCCTTCGTGACCTCAAAATCAAGAAAAAGCGAAGGAGCCTTCTCAAGCAGCTCACGCACAGTCGCCGTGCTCGGCACTGACACGCGAAAGCCGTCGCGAAGCGCACGATAAGGATAACCGAGCGCCGCCACTTGCGCCTCCTCCACACCGTAAAGGGTCATAAAATCCCCCGCATACTTCGTTTTCAGCTCGTGCGGCGTGCCCTTGGCGGCAATTTTGCCGCCGTCAAGGATGACGACGTAATCAGCATCTGCCGCCTCCTCCATATAATGCGTCGTCAAAAGAACGGTGATCCCCTCACTTTCACGCAAACGCCCTACCACGTCAAAGAGCATTTTGCGCGTTTGCGGGTCAAGCCCCGTCGTCGGCTCATCAAGAATGAGAATTTTAGGGTGATGGAGAAGTGCTCTTGCAATATCGATCCTGCGGCGCTGACCGCCCGAGAGCTTACCGACCGCACGCCCCGAAAGCGCGGCAAAATCAAGCAGCTCGGCAAGCTCGGCATAGCGCGACTCAAACGCCTCGTCAAATATGCCGTAAAGTGCCGCGCGGCTTCGCAGATTATCCTTTACCGAAAGGGTGCGGTCAAGCACGGAGTGCTGGAACACCACGCCGAGCAGGCGCTTGGCGCCGTTTGCATCGGCATCAATCGAGTAACCGCCGACCGAAACCTCCCCCGCATCCTTTTTTAACTGCCCCGAAATAATATTGATGGTCGTGGATTTGCCCGCACCGTTCACGCCAAGAAAGGCGAAAAGCTCACCCTCACGCACCGAAAAGGAAAGGTCAGAAACTGCCTTCACCTCACCGTAGCTTTTAGAGAGCCCTTTGATTTCAATACTGTTATTCATGCTTCTTCTCCTTTTCAAATCGTCCGCGAAGCCCAAAATAAACGTCGGAAAGGCACGCGCTGATCCCCTCCTCGTCAAAGGCGCAAAAGCCCGTGGCAACCGATGCCGCCACGCCGTGCACCCACATCCACATCGTAAAATGGAAGCGCTCCGCCTCCTCGCGCGTAGCACCGAGAATCTGCATCAAAACGGCGAGCACCTCCTCGTCAAGCACCGAAAAGACCCCCCGCCGCTCCACCTCCGAGCGCTCACGCATAAAGAGCCACCTGAAAAGATGCGGCTCGTGCACCGCAAAGGAAATATAGTGCATGCCGCTTGCCTTATAGGCGGGATACCTGCCCTTTGCCATTTCCGTCTGCAACGCGTGATGATAATAGGTATATGCCGCGTGAAGCACCGCGCCGCGCAGCGCCTCCATGGAGGAATAATGACAAAAAATCGGCTGTGTGGAACAATCGAGGCGTTTTGCGAGGGCGCGTGCGTTCAGTGCCGCCTCACCCTCCTCACGTACCAGATCAAGCGCCGCGGTGAGTATATCTTCACCTGTGATTTTCACATTAGGTGGCATAAAGACCTCCAAAAATAACATTTGTTTTATAACACTTGTTATTTTATCATACTCGGCTTGGTTTGTCAAGTCCCGCCGAAAGAAATTTTCTTTTTATTTTCCATTTTTTATTCCATATTTTCCAATTTTTATATTGCACTAATATTATTTTTTCCAATTCAATGCAAAAAAGCAGGAGAAGTCATCACTTCTCCTGCTTTTTAATGTTATATATTGCGGGTACGGATCAGCGTTTTTTCTCGTCGATCTCGCACTTGATCTCGGCAATGAAATCCTCCACGCTCATCACGCCCTTGTCACCGTCGCGGCGAGAACGCACGGCAACCGTGCCTGCATTCATTTCGTTCTCACCAATAACGAGCATATAGGGGAGCTTTTCAAGCTGTGCGTTGCGGATCTTCTTACCAATGGTTTCGTTGCGGTCGTCAACCTCCACGCGGATGCCTGCTGCCATCAGCTTCGCCTTCACGCCGTATGCGTAATCCGCGTGCTCGTCACCGATCGGCAGAATGCGTACCTGCTCGGGTGCCATCCACGTGGGCAGAGCCCCCGCGTAGCGCTCAATGAGGTAAGCAAGCGTTCTTTCGTAGCAGCCAAGCGAGGTGCGGTGAATAATGTAAGGACGCTTCATCTGACCGTCGCTGTCAACGTACTCCATGCCAAACTTCTCGGCAAGCAGCATGTCGATCTGAATGGTAACGATGGTATCCTCCTTGCCAAACACGTTCTTGTACTGAATATCGAGCTTGGGGCCGTAGAACGCCGCCTCGTCAATACCGATCTCGTACTTCACGCCAAGCTTATCAAGAATAGCACCCATTACGGACTGCGCGTGCTCCCACTGCTCCGCCGTGCCCTCGTACTTGATGCCCGCGCGGGCGGGATCCCACTGCGAGAAGCGGAAGGTGCAGTTTTCAAGCATGCCGACGGTATCCAGCACGTATTTTGCAAGCTCAAGACAGCCGTGGAACTCCTCCTCAAGCTGCTCGGGACGAAGAACAAGGTGACCCTCGGAGATCGTGAACTGGCGCACGCGGATAAGACCGTGCATCTCGCCGCTATCCTCGTTGCGGAAGAGCGTGGAGGTTTCGCCAAGGCGCATCGGCAGCTCGCGGTAGGAGCGCTTTTTATTGAGGAACACCTGATATTGGAAGGGACAAGTCATGGGGCGAAGCGCAAAGCACTCCTTGGTTTCGTCCTCAGCATCGCCGAGAATGAACATACCGTCACGGTAGTGATCCCAGTGTCCCGAAATGCGATAAAGATCGCGCTTTGCCATCAGGGGCGTTTTGGTAAGCAGGTAGCCGCGCTTTTGCTCCTCGTCCTCGATCCAGCGCTGGAGGATCTGCACGGTGCGTGCGCCCTTCGGCAAGAGGATCGGCAGACCCTGACCGATCGTCTCAACGGTGGTGAAATACTCAAGCTCACGACCGATCTTGTTATGGTCGCGCTTGCGTGCCTCCTCAAGCTGCTCAAGGTGTGCCTTCATCTCGTCCTTTGTGGGG
Source organism: Eubacteriales bacterium (assembly GCA_045657225.1). Taxonomy (GTDB): domain Bacteria; phylum Bacillota; class Clostridia; order Oscillospirales; family CAG-272; genus Firm-07. The sequence continues at coordinate 9,923 of JAZOSR010000039.1, forward strand.
AACGCGACACCGTAGACACGCTGGAGCATCTTGTTTTTCTGGTCGCCCTTCCAATAAGCACCCGTGCACTGCGTCAGCTTAAACGCCTTGACAGCACCCGTCGAGAAGAGATGAGGACCCGCGCAAAGGTCAACAAACTCGCCCTGACGGTAAAAGCTGATGACGGCATCCTCAGGCAGCTCGTTGATAAGCTGTACCTTATAGGGCTCGCCCTTTTCCTCCATCAGTGCCACTGCCTCGGCACGGGGCAGCTCAAAGCGCTCGATCAGAAGATTTTCCTTCACGATCTTCTTCATCTCGCCCTCAATGGCAGAGAGGACCTCTGCGGAAAAGGGCATGTCGCTGTCAAAATCATAATAAAAGCCGCTGTCAATGGCAGGACCGATCGTGAGCTTCACATTGGGGTAAAGGCGCTTGACTGCTTGCGCGAGAACATGTGCCGCCGTGTGCGAAAAAACGTGCTTACCTGCCGCATCGGCAAAACTCAGGAGCTTTACGTCAGTGTCGGCATCAAGCAAATGCGTCATACCGACAACCTTGCCGCCAACCTCGGCAGCAATATGGGCACGGCTGACAAGCTCCCCTGCGCGCGCGGCGTCAAAGACCGAGAGGGGTGCATCAAATTGCATGGATTTTTCGGGAAATCTTACTTCAAACATGGTTTTCTCTCCTTTATATAAAAACACGCACCCCGAGGGGAGTTATCCTCTCCTCGGGGTGCGACGAATCGCACGGTTCCACCCGTGTTTTTTACTCTTTTGATTATAAACAGTGGCAATCGGGCGGTACTGTCACAAACGTCGCAAAGGGTCTTTCAGCACTAGGACCCTCTCTCTGCTACGGCGTGGCTTGCGCAGCGTGTTCCGATCACGTAATTATTTTCTTTTGGCGCGGTTATACTCGCTCGTAGGGTTCAGGAAATTGCGCCAATCAAGGTCGCCGCGCTCAAGTGCGGTGATCAGCACCTCGGCAGTGGCAATGTTGGTGGCAACGGGAATGTTATAGCGGTCGCAAGCAAGCAAAAGCTCCTGCTCCTCGCTCGGTGTCGCGCCTGCGCGCGTGTCACGGAAGCAAAGCAAAATATCGATCTCGTCATAAGCAACGCGCGTGGCGATCTGTGCCTCGCCGCCCTGCTCACCGGTCAGCAAGCGCTCGATCTCAAGCCCTGTTGCCTCGGAGATATACTTCGCGGTAATGCTGGTAGCGCATAGGCTGTGCTTACTCAAAATGCCGCAATACGCAATACAAAACTGTGTCATCAGCTCTTTTTTCATGTCAGCTGCCACAATGGCAATCTTCATTCCACGCACCCACCTTCCGTTATGCTCGGTATAAAACTCTATACCTATTCTATAATATTATAGCATCAAATCATTCCCATGTCAATGTCATTTTTAATTTTTTTGCGCCTTTTCGCGCAAATAACTATCCCCCCTCGTGCGTAGCGTGGGGATTTCAATTTCGGGCATAGGCTCTAATCCAAAGAATGCGAGGTCGCATCCTTTGTGACAAGAATTCCGAAGCAATTTTGCCGATACCACATGGCTGCGCACAAGTGCGCTGTCTATCGGTCTGCCAACCATGCAATTGTTACTTACTACCCGTAAACGGATTCATTCCGACCTTTTGTCTACCCTCGGCTTTTCGCCTCTTCAAAGCCTTCCTCCGAGAGGAAGGTGGCGCGCAACCGCGCGACGGAAGGAGCCTGCGTCACTTTGAAGTTTTCTCTCTTCTTAACCCATCACGCCATTTTGTATGCTCTTTCCCTATGCTGCGCGTGCTCCCTCACCCGCTTCGCGGGAGCTCCCTCCCGGAGGGAGCCTTTCAACAAAAACATCTTACGCTTTTCTTTTTTTGCATTCCGCTCATCGGCAATAGCCTCTTTTGAGCCCCACCACTATGGCGAGGTTTTCATTATACAAAAAGCACCGTGATACGGCAAAGCGCATCACGGTGCTTTTTTAAGAAGGATTACTCCTCAACAGGAGTTTCCTCAACAGCTGCATCCTCGGGCATTGCGGCTTCAGCAGCAGCAACCTCCTCAAGGAGTGCGCGGATCGAAAGGCTAACCTTCTGCTTTTCGTTGTCGATCTCAATGATCTTTGCGTCAACAGCCTGACCGATCTCAAGAACGTCAGCGGGCTTGCCAATGCGGGTCATTGCGATCTGGGAAATGTGGATCAGACCGTCCACACCGTCAATGATCTCTGCAAATGCGCCAAAGGGCATCATGCTAACGATCTTAACGGGAACAACGTCACCCACCTGGTACTTGCCGGTGAAGATCACCCAAGGGTTGCTCTCCTCGGTCTTGTAGCCAAGAGAAATGCGCTTCTTCTCGCGGTCAAAGGACTTCACGAATACCGTGATCACCTCGCCAACCGAAACGACCTCTGCGGGATTCTTGATGTGCTTCCAAGAAAGCTCGCTGGTGTGAACCATGCCGTCCACGCCACCAAGGTCAATGAACGCACCGTAAGAGGTCATGCTCTTAACGGCACCGGTGTAGGTCTTGCCCTCCTCGATCTCAGCCCAGAAAGCCTCCTCGAGTGCGCGGCGCTCGTCACGCAGCACGGCACGGATGGAGCCGATCGCCTTGTGGCCCTGCTCCTTGGTCTCGATGACCTTGAACTTCACGGTCGTGCCCTTAAGGGGAGCAAGATCGCCGTCCTTCGGCACACCGGTCTGGGATGCGGGGATAAATACGCGGTTGCCGTAAACAAATACGATCACGCCGCCCTTTACCACGTCAGCAACGGGTGCCTCAAGCACCTCGCGGCTCTCAACGGCAGCAACCACCTTGTCCCAGTTCTTACCGGAATCAACGCGGCGCTTGTCAAGCTCAGCAACACCCTCAACGTCGCTGACACGAATCACCTTCGCCTCAACGGTGTCACCAACCTTGAACTGTTCGGTCAGCTTTACACTCGGATCATCGGTTACGCGGTCAGCCTTGATGTAGCCGGTTACGCTCGTGCCAAGATCGAGTTGCAGTTCCGTGTCGGATACGTGTGTCACGGTGCCGGTAACGATTTCTCCTGTATGTAAAGTTTTTGCTTCTGTTTCCTCAAGCAATTTTGCAAAGTTTTCTGCTTCAGTCATTGTTTTATGTACCTCCTCAATGATCTCTTGCGGGGTCGATGCACCCGCCACTATCCCCACTTTGCGATGGGTTAATGAAAACGCACTCAGGTCAGGCATATTTGCCGTATCCTTCACCCAAAGGGTATCGGGGCAAATTGCACGGCATATATCGTACAGCTTTGCGGTGTTTGAGCTTTCCGCGCCGCCGATCACGATCATACCGTCACACTCTGCGGCAAGTTTTCTTGCCTCCTCCTGACGAGAATCCGTAACATTACATATTGTATCAAAAATTAACGCGTTTGTACATACCTTTTTTAAAATTTCTTGACATTTTTTCCATTCCGTTAATTTTTGGGTGGTTTGTGCGACCATAACAGGCGTTTTGACCAAAAATTTTTCGCAAAGCTCCCTTGAAATTGCCGCTTCAAAGGTCGCACAGTCGGCAAAAACGTATTTTTCGCCCGAGAAGCAGCTCATAAACCCAACCACCTCGGGGTGATCGGGATCGCCGATGCAAAGGAAAACGCGCTCCTTACCCTTGCCATCCTCCGATGCTTCACGCGCAATGCGGTGGATCTTATCGACAAAGGGGCAGGTGCAGTCCTCAAAGGAAAAGTGAGGGTGTGCCTCGGAAAGCGCCGTGAGTCTTTCTTTGATCTCAAGCGGAATGCCGTGTGCACGGACAAACACCACAACGGGTGAGGCTTCGCTTGACGAGGCGGCAAGCGCCTCAAGGTCACCGTTTCCCGTTACAGTTACGCCCTTTTTTTCGAGCATACGGTGATACTGCTCGTTGTGAATGAGGTGCCCGAGCGTATAGATGCGCTCTCCCCTTACCCGATGCTCAATGCGGCGCGCAAGGCGCTCGGTCGCAACGCGCACGCCGGGGCAAAAGCCCGCGTGTCTTGCAATGACGATCTCGCTCATGCGGTTTCCTCGCCAAGACGGCAGATCTCGTCATAGATCATTTCGGTGATGCGTGCGTATTCGCCCGCCTCGCCCTCTTTGTACTCAAATCTCTCAAAGGGAATGGGATCGCCGACAATGACCTTCACGCGACGGAGAAAGCGCCATTTGTAGTTCTTCATTTTGATGTGAACGGGCAGGACGGTCACGCCTGCGCGCACAGCGATCATACCCGCGCCAAATTTGATCTTACACTCACGCGGATCCTTCTCGGGGCAACGCGTGCCCTGCGGAAACATACCGACCGAGCGGCCGCTCTTCAAAAGACCGATCGCGTGCTTCACAGCACCCACGTCACCCTTGCCGCGCGATACGGGAAAGGCACCAAGCTTGCGAACAAGCCAGCCAAGGAAGGGCACGCGGAAAAGCTCCGCCTTTGCCATGAAATGCGGCTGCTGACGCTTAAGAGATGCCGCGATAAACACAACGTCAAGCACGGTCTGATGATTGGCACAAACAAGGTAAGGGCCCTCGGCACACGTCGGCTCCTTTTTTCTGTTCTTGTAGCGAATGCGAAAGAGCAGGCGCACGGGGAAGCCAAGCAGACCGCGAATGATCCGATAAAGCATACTTTTCATGCCTTTTTCGTACCCGTTACCCTTTCAATGATCGAAAGGACCGCATCCACGTTCTCCTCGATCGTCATGTCGGAATTGTCAAGCAAAATGGCATCGGGTGCGGCAATGGCGGGGGCAACGTCGCGCGTGCGGTCGTTCTCATCGCGCTCGATCATCTCGCGCAGCACGTCCTCGTATTTGGCGTCCATGCCCTTGGCGATCAGCTCCTTGGTGCGGCGCATCGCGCGCGCTTCGTTGGAGGCGGTCATGAAAATTTTCACGTCGGCATTCGGCAGGATCTCCGTGCCGATGTCACGTCCGTCCATAATGACGCTGTTCTTGGCGGCAATGTCGCGCTGGGTATCGAGCAGGAAGGCACGTACCGCGGGGATCGCCGAAACCGCCGAGGCGTACATGGAGATCTCCGGCTCGCGAATGCGGTCACCGAGGTCCTCGCCATTGAGGTAAACGTGCTGTGCGCCGTCCTCGTAGCGCACCTCGATCTTAATATCGGGCAGGCAGGAAACCACGCCCTCCTTATCGGTGCGGGCGATCCCCTTGCCTCTTACGTAATAGCCAACGGTGCGGTAAAGCGCACCCGTATCCACGTAAACGATGCCAAGCCTTGCGGCAACCGCCTTGGCAATGCTGCTTTTACCCGCGCCGCTGGGTCCGTCGATCGCAATTCTGATCATATCATATCTCCTTTTCATTCATCTATTGCCGCCGCCTCGCCCGCAAGCACCGCGGTCGAGAAGGCTATTTGCAAATTAAAGCCGCCCGTATAGGCATCAAGATCGAGCACCTCGCCCGCGAAATACAGCCCCTCCACCTTGCGGGAAGCCATAGTACGGGGTGAGATCTCGGAAAGCGCCACACCGCCCTTGGTGATGATCGCCTCGTCGATCGGGCGCGTGCCAAACACACGCACGGGCAGTGCCTTTAAGAGCGAAAGGAAGCGCGCGCGCTCCTCCTTCGTCACGGCATTGACCTTCTTGCGCCCGTCAATGCCCGAAAGCCGCACCAGCGGGTCAATGAGCTTTTGCGGCAAGAGATCCGAGAGGGCGTTTTGAAAATCCTTGTTTTGATATTTTCTGAAATCCGACAAAAGCCGCGCATCAAGTGTTTTCTCGTCAAGCGCGGGCTTGAGGTCAATGAGCAGCTCATATTTATCGGGCGCAATATCGGTAAGATGCGCCGAGGCGGAAAGCACCAGCGGTCCCGATACGCCATAATGCGTAAAGAGCATTTCACCAAAGTCAGAGAACACGCACTTTTCGCTCGCCACCTCACGTGCCACAAGGCGCACGTTTTTAAGCGAAAGCCCCTGCACCGAGGCGCAAAAGCGCCCCTTTTCAACAAGCGGCACAAGAGAGGGACGCGGCTCCACGACCGTGTGACCCGCCGCCCTTGCAAAGCGGTATCCGTCACCGTCCGAGCCCGTTTTCGGGTAAGAGACACCGCCCGTTGCCACGATCACGGCGTCGAAGCGCTCGTTTTTTTCACCAAACGTGACACCACGTACCACACCGTCCTCGATAAGGAGCCCGCTAACGCGTGCGTTTTTGACTGTAACGCCAAGGTGGCGGCATTCGCGCACCAGCGCATCGACCACGTCGCCCGCCTTATCCGACACGGGAAAGACACGGTTGCCGCGCTCGACCTTCAGCGGCACACCAAGCTCCTCAAAAAATGCCTCGGTATCGGCGGAGGAAAAGCGGTCCCACGCCGAGTAAAGAAACTTGGCATTTGCGGGAATGTTGGCAAAAAACTCATCACGTGTGCAGTGATTTGTGACGTTACAGCGCCCCTTGCCCGTAATGCGGAGCTTTTTGCCAAGGCGGTCATTGCGCTCAAATACCGTCACTTCAGCGCCGTATCTTGCGGCGTGTATCGCCGCCATAAGCCCTGCGGCACCGCCGCCCACTACGCACACTCTTTTATTTATCATATCCATTTCAGCTGTTTTTATCATAGACGTCATACTCGTCCCAAATGCCCTCAAGGCGGCGCAAGCGGGCGGCAACCTCGTCGTGATTTTTCATCGACACGGCGGCGATCATCGCGTTAATAATGCTGAGCGGTGCCACCAGCGAATCGACAAACGATGCCATATCACTGCGCGCGGTGAGGAGCTGACTGCTGCCCGCGGCGAGCGGCGAAGAGGGGCTGTCAGTGATCGCCACCACGTCAGCACCCGCGTTGTGCGCGAATTGCACGGCTCTTATCGTGCGCTTCGAGTAGCGCGGAAAGCTGATGGCGATCAGCACGTCCTCAGGACCGATATTGAGGAGCTGCTCAAAGATTTCAGTACCCGTTGTGCCCTCAACCGCACGGACGTTGTCAAACATCATGCGGAAATTGAAAATGAGGAAGTCCGCAAGCGCCGCCGAGGAGCGCACGCCGAGAATATAAATGTTGCGTGCCGAAACAATCTTCTCAACGGCACTGTAAAACGCCTCGCGGTCAATGCCGTCAAGCGTTTGACGGATCATATCGGCATCGCCCAAAAGGACCTTGTCAAGCACGTTGTCGCGGTCAAGGAGATTATCCGCCACCTCCATGCGCTGTGCGGCGGTGAGGTGCGTACGTGCCAGCTCCTGCAGGGCACGCTGCATATCGGGATAGCCGTCAAAGCCAAGCTCGTTGGCGAAGCGCACAACGGTTGATTCGGAGACCTCAACGGTAGCGCCGAGCTTTGACGCCGTCATATACGCGGCGCGGTCGTAATGCGCAAGAATATACTGTGCAATCAGGCGCTGTCCCTTTGAAAATTCGGGCATGCGCGCCTGCATGATCTGCAATAAGCTTTGTTTCATAACTCACCTCTCCCGATGCCACGGCATCGGACATTAACTTCAATCTTACATTATACAGTATTAAGACGAAAAAGTCAAGAGCGGCACTTGAAAGGTCACGCGTTTATTGTGCACACAGTCCCTGACATCAAGCAAAAATATTTATATAAAAACCGAGCACGCCATGGCGTGCTCGGCAAAAATATAAAAGCTTACGGTTGATCGTTATAAGAAATTGAATCATTCAGCACGTCGATAAAAGAATCGTACGCACTCTCATTAAAGCGAAAGTTAAGCGGACGAGCATAACCCTCATTTGGCTTTCCGCTTCCCTCAGGGTGTGCATAGGGACCGGGCCATATTGTGAACAAATCATCATCGCCAAAGCTTTTAACCATTGAAAGGCGGGGATAATCATATAGCAGAAATAAGATGGTTTGAAAATAAAAATCAGTATAAAAATAAGAATACTCCGCCCTCTCTCCGAGTAGCACCTTGCCCTTAACATGCTGACGTCTTATATAAACAAATTCTATGCCCCATTCTTCGGTAAAAATTCTTTCCTTTGACTTTACTATCCACCGATCCGAAAGATCAAAAGCTTCTGTGTTTTGCCATAATCCCATCAATGTCTCGTAAACAGTGTCAACAGCTTCATCACTCAGCACCTCCGTATATCCGTCGTTAAAATAAACAATCTTATCGGGACGAGGAACAAACACGTCTGTTACGGGCGCAGGCACACGCCGATAAATCGCCACGCCGCCAAAGGCACAGCCCAACGGCAACACGATTGCCAGCATAATAATGATTATTTTTTCCTTCTTTGATAGTCGAAAAGACTTTTCGGACACATCGCCACCTCCTTTTCGTGTTTTTTTACAAAAATTCAACAAAATTACCGAAAATGTTGGTTATTATATCTATCTATATTATATCACATCTCCTAAAATATGTCAATCTTCCTTTTCCCTTTTATGATACGTCAAAAAGGAGAAATTTTATATGTGCATGTTGTACAGCCGAGTGCTTGTGCAATATGCACATTCAAAAAGCCGTTAAAACGCACAAGGAGGCACTTGACAAGCGCTATAATTTATGATATACTACCCCTATAAAACGATGACCGAAACAAGTAAGCAAAAATCCGTCACCCACAGAGAGCTGCCGTTTGGTGCGAGGCAGCGGGGCGCTTTTGCCGAATACCTTCGCGAGTTGCACACCGAACGGGGCGCGAAATACCGCTCTTATTAGACTGTGACGGTGTCGCCCGTTACGCGAGCGCAGCCATGGCTGCCTGAGGTCGCCCCGTGCGACGAACAGAGGTGGTACCGCGATCCGCTCGCCCTCTTGCCTATGGCAAGGGGTATTTTTTATTTTCCGTACAATTTCACACACAAAAGGAGAACTATCATGAAGATTTACGAAGAACTCGTCGCCCGCGGCCTGATTGCGCAGGTTACCGACGAAAAGGAGATCCGCGATCTCGTCAACGAAGGCAAGGCAACCTTCTATATCGGCTTTGACCCGACCGCCGATTCCCTGCACGTGGGGCACTTTATGGCGCTGTGCCTGATGAAGCGCCTGCAAATGGCGGGCAACAAGCCCGTGGTGCTCATTGGCGGCGGCACCGCCATGATCGGCGACCCGTCGGGCAGGACCGACATGCGCAAGATGATGACGCGCGAGACGATCGACCACAACGTCGCCTGCTTTAAAAAGCAGATGTCGCGCTTTATCGACTTTGATAACGCCATTCTCGTCAACAACGCCGATTGGCTGCTTGACCTCAATTACGTGGACGTGCTCCGCGACGTTGGCGCTTGCTTCTCGGTCAATAAAATGCTCTCCGCCGAGTGCTACAAGCAGCGTATGGAAAAGGGTCTTTCCTTCCTTGAGTTCAATTACATGATCATGCAGTCCTACGACTTCTACCACCTCTTTAAGACCTACAACTGCAACATGCAGTTCGGCGGCGACGACCAGTGGTCGAACATGCTGGGCGGCACCGAGCTCATCCGCAAGAAGCTCGGCAAGGACGCCTTTGCCATGACCATTACGCTCCTCCTCAACTCCGAGGGCAAGAAGATGGGCAAGACTGCCAGCGGTGCCGTTTGGCTTGATCCCGAAAAGACCACGCCTTATGAGTTCTATCAATATTGGCGCAACGTGGGTGACGCCGACGTTCTCAAGTGCATCCGTATGCTCACGTTCCTCCCTGTCGAGGAGATCGACAAGATGGACGCTTGGCAGGGCGAGCAGCTGAATCGCGCCAAGGAGATCCTTGCCTTTGAGCTTACCAAATTGGTGCACGGCGAGGAGGAGGCGGGGAAGGCTGAGGCAGCCGCCAAGGCACTGTTTGGCGCGGGGTCGGGTGAGGATGCCCCCACCACCGAGCTCTCGGACGCGGACCTCACCGACGGTGCCATTGACATTCTCACCATGCTCGTGAAAGCCGAGCTTTGCGCCTCCAAGTCCGAGGCACGCCGCAACGTCGAGCAGGGCGGCGTGACCGTCGAGGGCGACAAGGTCACCGACATCCGCGCAACCTTTACCAAGGAGGCACTCACCGCAGGCCTTCTTGTCAAGCGCGGCAAGAAGAATTACCGCCGTGTGGTGATGAAATAACAAAATCAAAAAATCTCCGTGGCACATGCCACGGAGTTTTTGTTGTAAATGAAATACGACAGATTGCCTTGCGTCTTGTGTGCTTCAAAAAAACTATTGCCAATGAGGGAAAACAAATAATGAGCGTAGCCGCAAGGGAATCGAACATATAAGCCCTGCGGCGGAAAATTTCTGCGTCTTTTCACGTGGCGTGCCTTGAAAAGTTCACACTTGTCTGCACCACGCCGCACAAAAATCCTTCAAAAATTTTCTCACCGCAGGGTGAGGACAGTTTTAAAAGAATAGATTTTCGAGTAAGACAAGTCGAATTTTTTGAG
>JAZOSR010000040.1:0-15192 GCA_045657225.1 Eubacteriales bacterium
TGGTTTTCCTAATTGTCTTCCTAAGACCGCTTGGCCTCCGACTTTGAAGTTTTTAAACACCATGGGGGTGCTTACTGCATTTTCGGACATGTTTATTTCCTCCGTATTTTTTATTTTCACCGGCGGGGGTTTAACAATTAGCTACACGTCCCAAGCGCGTTCGGGCGCATAGCTAACTGTTAAGACCGTGCCGCAGGAGAATGTCTTTTACAAGTGGAGCGGGGCGGTGGGGTGACCCCCGCGCCCCGCTCTTGCCAACGGCATTACTTACGCAGATTCAGCTTTTCGATGATTGCGCGGTAACGGTTGATATCGGTCTTCTGGAGGTAGCCAAGGAGGTTACGTCTGTGACCGATCATCTTCAGCATGCCGCGACGGCTGTGGTGATCCTTGTGGTTAGCCTTGAGGTGCTCGGTAAGAGCGTTGATGCGATGGGTAAGGATCGCGATCTGAACCTCGGGAGAACCGGTGTCACCCTCGTGGGTAGCATACTGCTCGATAATAGCTTGCTTTTCGTCCTTCAACAACATGATCTTTTCACCTTTCTTTTTTACTATGGCATAAACACAGCGGTGGGTCGGTGAATGCCGCGTGTGCGGCGGTATCCCATGACCGAGTTTACGTCATGCGGGGAATAGTATACCACATTTTTTTTCGTTTGTAAAGAGGTTTTTGAAAAAAATTTGTTTATAATTTATTTATAGAAGAAAAGGCGTGAGGTGCGATTTATTGTAAGATGAAAATCCCACCGTGGTGGCAGGGGTTCATAAAGCTATGCCGACGAGCAGAAACGAACAAAATACAGTGCAGAATATTTTCCTACCAAAGGTGCCTGTGCGGTCGCCAATCCTCGGCTCCCTCCGGGAGGGGGCTCCCGCGTGAGCGGGTGGGGGAGAGTGCGTTACGATCATGTTTGCATAATTCTAAAGGCACGCAGGCTCCTTCCGTCTTTTGCTTCGCAAAATCCACCTCCCTCTCGGAGGGAGGCTATGAAATAGCCAACCGACGAGGGACGGAGAGGAGGCTATGAAATAGTCGACCGACGCGTGTCCTCGCCATGCGGCGAGCATGCCAAGCTAAGAGGTGCTTATAGCGAAACTTATTCGCGCTTGTTTTTTTATTTTTTACGCGAAAAAAGCCCGTATGCGCCCGAAAGGATGAGGAGCGTGCCGAAGAGCCGCCGCAGCATTTCCTGCGGCAAGCGCGTGGCGAGCCGCACGCCAAGGGCACTGCCAAGCAAGCCGAAAACCACAAGGCAAGCAATCGTTTTCCACAGTAACGGGGTGCGAAAAGCGTGTACCGCAAGGGCGGCACCCGAGGAAAACAAGAAGAAAATGAGGTTGGTGCCCTGCGCCGCGAGCTGTGGCATTTTTTCGGCAAAGGTCAGCCACAAGACAAAGAGCCCCGCGCTCCCGACGCCGAGCCCCGCGAGGATCGCCGCGGCGAATACGACAAAAATTCCTATCCACATATCAAACCACCATCAAGATCCCTGCCGTTAGGATCGCAAGCGAAAAAATGCGGTTGAGGTGCTTTGGCGAGATCTTTTTTAACAGCAGTGCCCCCGCAATACCGCCAAGTGCGGCGGGCAATGCAAGAAAGAGAAACGAAAAGGGAGGCAGGCCTCCCTTTTGCGCGTATTGCCACGCGGAAAAGGCGGAAAGGGGAAGCATGACGGCGATGGTGGAGGCGAAGACCGCGTGCGTGCTCCTCTCGCTCTTGCGGTAAAGCGCGCGCAGCCCTAAGACCACCAAAATGCCGCCGCCCGCGCCGAGCAGACCGTTGATAAACCCCGCGCCGATGCCGAGCGGAACGAGGGGGAGCGTTTTTTTGACAAAAGTCCTCATAATAACTCCTTAAAATAATTAATATTATTTCTTTAAATATTTAAAATCAGTCCTTGCATAAAATGCTCGGAAATGTTATACTATAAAATGGTATTTTATATAAATTTAAAAGATTTGTCGCATTGACAGATCGTTGTGTCGATATTGGAAGTAAAAAGCAAGAGGGGGAGTGAGATCATGCGTGATGAAAAGCAAAGACAGGATCGGCGTGATGAGCGTGTCACGCGCCGCAGCGGTACGAGAGTGTTTGGCGGCAAGAGCGCGCCGAACGACCGCATCCGAGCCTTTGACGATATAGAGGAAGCGCCTGCACGCGACTACCGCGACGAGCGCCGCGATGACCGCGACGAGCGCCGTGACTACCGCGATGACCGCCGTGACTACCGCGACGAGCGCCGCGATGACCGAGACGAGCGCCGTGACTACCGCGATGAGCGCCGTGACTACCGCGACGAGCGCCGTGACTACCGCGACGAGCGCCGTGATGACCGTGACGACCGCCGTGATGACCGGGATCGCCGCGCGCCTGCGGACAAGCGGGCGGGAACCGTAAAGCGCACGCAGAAAACGAGAGCGCCGAAGAGCGGTCACGTCAACACCGAGGTTTTTGTGCATCAGGTGTTGCCCTATGCCATGTTCTGGATCGCGCTGTTTGCCGCCGTCAGCTTTGTTCTCCGTGACCTTGCGGGGCTTGACGAGGCAACGGGTGTATTTGGATATTGGTTCGCTGATTTTCTTTGCGGGCTTCTTGGTGTGGGTGCTTATTTACTGCCCCTGTTTTTGATCGTATTTTCGCTGCGCTGGAAAAGGCTTGCGACCGAGGAGATCCTCGGCAAGCGTATTTTCCTTGCCGTTTGCTTCCTGCTACTTTTTTCCGCAATCGTCCACGTCTTTGGTGATGCGGACCTCGCGCATAGTGTAACCGAATGGGGTACTCTCTATACCGCGGGTGTGGCGCGCACGGGCGGCGGACTCTTCGGCGGCTTTTTCGGTGAGCTGATCGGGTCATTCTTGTATTTGCCCGGCACGATCCTCTTGGCGATCCCGCTGCTTGTGATCATTGGCATTTACCTTGTGGGCATGACACCCTCCGGACTCTGGCAGCGTATGCGCGCCAAGCTTGGTATGATGCGCCGCCGCGCTCGCGAAAAGCGCGGTGCGAACGGTGACGCGCTTGTCGGCAAGGAGAAAAAGGAAAAGGCAGTAGCGCCTGAAAAGCAGGTGTCGTGGCGTGAGCCGCAGCCGCTTTCTGCCGCGACCCCTTACGATTTTCACGAGGACGAGCCCGACGTTGCGGTCGAGCCCTCGCGCCGCGAGCGCGCGGCACAGGAAACCGCCAAGACCGCCTCGCCCTTCCGCGACGTGCTTGATATTGAGGACGACGAACCGCTGCCTTTCGGCACCGAGCAGGACACTGCCACGATCCTCAAAAACGCGGGAGCGCTACACACCGATATGGCGGCGATCGACAGCATTCTTGACGATATGATGCGGGAAACCGTGACCGTCGCGCCGAAAACGCCCTATGAAGCACCAAAGGCGGCTGTGGCGGCATCCGCGCCCCAAGGCGAAGCCGAGAGCACCGCGGCGAAGGAAAGCAGCTATTACGCGCCCTTTGCGCTCCCCGTTCGTCCCGAGCCGAAGCGTGAGGTGGTAAGCGATGAGGACAAGCCCGCCGCCAACGAGCAGGTGACCAAGGAAAAGAAGGTTGACACTGCGACGGGTGAAATGTCCTTTGCCACTGAGGCAAAGGGGGACGAGGTGCTTGGCAATCCCACGGCACCCCGCACCACCGTTTCCTATGCAAACAGCGAGCGCAGATACGCGCCCCTCTCGATCAGCGAGCAGGCGGCGGCACTGCGCCACGAGCCGATGCTTGACGATGAGCCCTTGTTTGCCCCCGCGGCAAAAGCCGAGAGCACCATCGCCGCACCCACCTTTACCTCTGCCCCCCAAAAGGCGCGCGAGGTGCAGGTTGCCGAAGCCGATTTTGACACGGTAAGCGAGCTTGACACCCTTGACGACGTTGATGCGATCGGCGACGTTGGTGCGTTTGACGAAGAAGGTGAGCTTGACCGCGACTGTGACGGCACGGCCGAGGCGGTGAGCGAGCCCGTATCGGTTGAAGCATCCTTTGAGGATTTTCTTGCCGCAGCCGAAGAGAGGACGCAATCCCACCGCATGGATTCTCTTTTCGAGGAGCTTGATGCGGAAATCGACGCCCCCGCTCAAAAGGAGGATACCCGTACCCCCGATTTTGTCGCGTTTGACACGGCATTTGAGGAGGAAACGCCCGCGCACACGCCTGTGGTTGCCGAGCCGATCGGTAAGGCGCCCGTCGCCGAGGAGCCTGTCGCTCCCGCCGAGCCCGAGGTGCCGATCTGGATGCAAAAGCTTGCCGAAAAGGCGGCGGCACGCACGCCTGCCGTGAAGGCGGAGCCCGTGAAGGACGAGGCACCCCCCGCTCCTCCCGTTATGGCGCGCGAGTACGAGCGTCCGCCCATGCACCTCCTCAACGAGGATAAGAATATCCGCAACGACGACTTTTACGAGGAGATCGAGGAGACCAAGCGCATCCTGCGTGACACGCTCGACAGCTTCAACATTCACATTCAAAACGAGATCGATTATTCGCACGGTCCGTCCGTTACCCGCTACGAGTTCAGACCCGCTGCGGGCACGAGCGTGCGCTCCGTTACGAGCCGTATTGAGGATATTGCCCTCAACCTTGCCTCCTCGGTGCGTATCGAGTCGCCGATCCCCGGCAAGCCCGCCATCGGCGTGGAGGTGCCGAACAAGGTGCGCGAGACCGTATATATGCGCACGATGCTCGAATCCCCCGAATTTAAAAATTCCAAAAAGCCCCTTGAGGTGCCGCTTGGTCTTGACGTTGGCGGCGCGATTAAAATGTGCGATATTGCCGCGATGCCCCACCTGCTCGTTGCGGGTACTACGGGCTCGGGTAAGTCGGTTTGTATCAACGTCATGCTCCTGAGCCTTATTTACAAGACCTCGCCGCGCGACCTGCGCCTCATTCTCGTTGACCCCAAGCAGGTCGAGTTTGCGCCCTACGAGCACGTGCCGCATCTTTATATGCCGATCGTGACCGATATGCAGCGCGCCGCAGGTGCGCTTGCCTGTGCCGTGCAGGAGATGGAGCGCCGCTTCACCCTCATTAAGGACGTGGGCGTGCGTAACATTGAGGCGTACAACGAGGCGGTGAAGAACGACCCCGACCGCGAGCATCTGCCGTATATCGTGATCGTGATCGACGAGTTTGCCGACCTCAAGATGAGCTGCTCGAACAACGATCCCGAGAACTTTACCTGCCGTATCGCGCAAAAGGCGCGCGCCGCGGGCATCCACCTTATTATCGGTACACAGCGCCCCTCGGTGGACGTGATTACGGGTCGCTTGAAGACCAATATCCCCTCACGTATCGCCTTTATGGTGAAGCAGCAGGTTGACTCGCGTACCATTCTTGACGTGAACGGCGCGGAGTCCCTGACGGGTCGCGGTGATATGCTTTATATGCCTACCAACTCGCAGGACAAGGCACCCAACCGTATTCAGGGCGCGTTTGTATCCGACGGCGAGCTTGAGCGCGTGATGACCTACGTGCGCAACCATAACGACCCCGTGCAGTATAACCAAGCCTTTATGGATCAGATCGAGATCGAAATGGCGAAGGCTGCGGGCGGCGGCAAGAAGGACGCTGACAGCTTTGACGACATGGATGCCGACGACGGTGAGGATCCCAAGTTCCTAGAGGCAGTGAAGCTGGCGCTTGACACGAGAAAGGTGGCAACCTCGCTCCTGCAGCGCCGCCTCGGTGTTGGCTACGGACGTGCCGCCAAGATCATTGACCGCATGGAGGAATTGGGACTTGTGAGTGCCCCCGACGGCAACAAGCCGCGCCAAATTCTCCCTGCCGCGCAAGGCTACCTCTCGCACATGATGGCGATGAACGGTATCGACTCCGAAGATGATGCGGGGGATATGGGTGGCGCGGATGAGTTTGCGGATTATTAAAGCGTGAAAAGCATCCGACATGCGGCGTTGCTCCTCAAATGCGACCTCGACGAACGGTGAAGTTCGCCGTCGCCCGCCTTTTGCGGTGCGCCTTGCCTCTCGGCGCTTTTCAGCGCTTTAAAGAAGCATTCCGTATGCCGCGTTGCTCCTCACATGCGACGCGCACGCAATAGCATTGATTTTAAAACAAAAAGGTTGCTACCTTGCGGTAGCAACCTCTTTGCGACTTTGCCTGTAAGCCGGGTTCTGTCGAGAACGGCCATCTATCTGCGATCTGCGTTGCCGCAGACCTTCGGGATCTCTCCCGTGCCACCCAAGAGATATGTGTCGGGCAAACGATCTCTTATGCGGTGTTGCTTCGGATAGGGTTTACAGCAAACCTATGTCACCATAGGAGTGGGTGAGCTCTTACCTCGCCTTTCCATCCTTACCCTTGCGGGCGGTTTATTTCTGTTGCACTTTCCCGGCAGTCGCCTGCGGTTGATGTTATCAACTATCCTGCCCTATGAAGCCCGGACTTTCCTCACGGTAATACCTTTCGGCGCCATACCGCGCAGCCGTTTGGCAAAGTCAGCATATTATACCACAAAGACGCGTGCTTGTCAAGTGAGAAAGCCGCATCAAGAAAGGAGTGCCATGGTAGAGTTTGTACCCTATTTTTTGCAAATACTGCTGCTGATCGTCGTGCCGCCGCTTTTGTTTGGCGTGGTTGTTGATTTTTGTCACTCCGCCTTTTTTTCGCTGGTCGGATACGGAAGATGCAGGGGCGTGGCGCTCGCCTTCCATTTGGTGATCACGCCGATGCGTGAATTTGCCCACCTTGTTGCCTGCATTCTTACCATGCACCGCGTGACGGATTTTCGCCTTTTGAATCTTTACGACCCCGACGGGGAGATCGGCTTTGTGGAGCATTCCTACAGCCGCCGCAACCCCTTGGCGCTTTTTGGCAATTTCCTGTTTGCGGTGATGCCGGCTGCCCTTGGGCTTTTCCTTGTGCTGGTGGTGGTGCTGTGCTGCTTTGGCGGCTCGTTTGGGGAATTTTCCGCAGAGCTGACGGCACTTGGCGAGAACAGCGGCTCGTTTGGTGAATACGCAAGGCTGGCGCTTGGCTTTGTGGTTTCCATGTTTCGCAATGCCACGTCCGATGTCTTTTTAAAGGTTCTCGGCGCGTTGCTTTTGCTTGTTTTGTCGCTTGGTGTGTTTGTTTCCTTGCAGGACCTGATCGACGGCTTTTCGGGCGCGATCATTTTTGGTATTTTCTCGTTTTTGTTTGCGGGCATTACCGCAATCGCTTGCGACGACCGTACCCGCCGTCTGATCCTTTCGGGCGTGCGCTCCTTTTCGGTCAGTGTTTGTGCCCTTTTTATGGTGGTGCTGACCTTTGCGGCGGCGGCGCTCCTCTTTGGCTTTGCGATCTTCCTCATTCGCTCCTTCCTCCTGCCGCCCGAGCAGACGGCACTTGTGCCCGTGGAGGAGGAATATGATGATTACGAGGGATAAGGGGTGATCGCTATGTGCTGCTACCGTTTTTTGAAACGAATTTTTGACGTGCTGCTGTCGCTTTTGCTGTCGCTTCTGTTCACGCCCCTGATGCTGCTTATTACCCTGCTGATCCTCTTGCGTGACGGGGGAAATCCCTTCTTTTTACATACACGTGTAGGGAAAAACGGTAAAACGGTGCGTGTTTTAAAGTTTCGCACCATGAAGAAAAACGCGGCGGATCTTGCCGCCACCCTGACCGAGGAAGAGCAAAGCGAGTACCGCCGCGAGTATAAGCTGACCGACGACCCGCGCCTTATTGGCTACAAGAAAAAAGGCGACGGAAGGCGCTGCTTTGGCGCGATTTTACGCCGCACCTCCATGGACGAGCTGCCGCAGCTGTGGTTCAACGTCCTTTTGCTTGGCAATATGTCGCTTGTCGGTCCGCGCCCCGTGATCGCGGAGGAGCTTGCGCGCTATTACACAAAAAAGGAGCAGGCGCTGTTGCTTTCGGTAAAGCCCGGGGTCACCGGCTATTGGCAGGCGTATGCCAAGGGAAACGTGCATTACGCGAGTGGCGAGCGCCAGAAAATGGAGCTTTATTATGCCAAAAACCCCTCACTGTGGCTGGATTTGAAAATTCTTTGCCGCACGGTCGCGGCGGTGTTTTTGAAGATCGGTTCATAACAAAAGAGAACGGAGCAATTGCCCTAATGGGCAATTGCTCCGTTTTATGAATGCTTTTGTTGATATAGAGCGTCAACGGCGACACCGAGTACCTCTGCAATGGCAAAGAGCTCAATATCGGTAACGGTACGGGAGCAATCCTCAATGCGCGAGATCGATCCGCGGCACACGTAAACGCCGAGCAGCTCCAAACGGTTGGAGAGGGCTTGTTGGCTTATTTTCTTCTCATGGCGTATCCGCCTTAGGTTTTTGCCGATCAGATTTTTCTTTTCCGTATCAATAATTCGTGCCATTTTGTTCCCCTTGTAAAATTATGTCTTGACATAGGACATAATTTATGATAAACTGATATCGCGAAAATATTGTCCTGTCATAAGACAAAACGGCATTTTTTTAATTTCATTAAAGGAGAAATAAAAAGATGGAACAAATTGGTGTAAAAAAAAGAGTAGATCATCTTGGAAGAATTGGTATTCCAAAGGAGATCAGGGCACAACTGAGATTAGATGGCGAGGTGGAGCTGATACCGACGAAAGAGGGACTTTTGATTAGAAATCCGCAGTACGTTTTTGTGAAAAAAGCGGATATGGTGTAATGCACACTCTCTTTGCCGTGCGTGACTGACGTGGCGCTATCCCCTCGTTAAAAAAGCCCCGATGCAGCTTGGTGCATCGGGGTGCTTTTTTTATAATTCTGTTTCTTGAGATGCCGCTTGCAGGGCTTCCTTTTTCTTCTTTTTCGTGAAGTAGATTTCAAGTGCCACGTAGAAGACAAGCGAGATCGCCATGACGAAATAGTAGCTGATAAGGCGCCAGATGAGCATAACGCCGTTTGCCATATTGGCGGCAGAGGCGAGGATCGCGTCGCCCATGACGAACACGATAATGGATTTTAAAACCTGACCCGCCGACCCTTCCACGCCGCCCGAGGCGCCGGGGGTGGGGATAAAGCCGACCGCCGTCACCGCAAAGCAGGTGCCGAGCAGGGCAAGGGGCAGGTGCTCCGCCCTCATATCCACGTTCATTGAAAGAAGGATAAAGAAGGTAGAGGAGTAAAGGAAGGCGAAGGAGAGAATCTTGGTGAGAAAGGCAAGGGCAAACGCGCCCTTTTTCTTGGTGAGGTCGGCACACGCCTGCTGAACCTGCTTGAAATAAAGGCTGATGCCCTCTGCCTTGCTCTCAAAGCGGCGGAAGAGTCTGAATTTGCAAAAGAAATAAATGAGGCGCATAAGGCCGTGCCTGATCTTGCGGCTAGTGCCGAGGATCACAATGGCGACAAGAACGAAAAAGTTGAGGGAATAGCCGACGATGATGATGGGGATCCACCACGGCTCGGCGGTAGAGGTATAGACGTTAAAATAAGCAAGACCGACGAGCGAGAAGCCCGTGGTGACCGCCATGTAAATGAGGAGGTTGGTGAGCAAGAGCCCCGTTGATTCCGAGATCTTTACCTTGGCGCGCGAGTATTCATGCGCCTGGAAGGGTTGTCCGCCCGTGGCAAGGGGTGTGATGCCGTTGAAGAAATGCTCGGTCATGGCAATGCAATAGGTGGTGGAAAAGCGAATGTCGCACCCGCGTGCTTTTGTCAGAATGCAAAGCGAGAGGGGATAAAGTGCCATGTAGACAAGGACCATCAGAGCGGCGAGCAGGACGAAGCGGAAATCCACGGTTTTTACCTGCTCGATGATGCCGGGGAGGTCGTTGAAGGACAGGACCGTCATCAAAAGACAGGCGGCGATAATGGCGTAGAGCACGAATAGCGCGATCTTTTTGGCGGTCAGCGGATTTTGCTGTGCCGCGTGCTCCTCGGGCGAGGTGTTTTCGCTTTGCTCTCTTAATTCATTTTGTTCGTTTTGCTCCAAGGTATGCCTCCTTTCCCGACGCCGGCGTCAAAAAATCAATACATATTTATTATACATCTTTCCTATCAGCTTGTCAAGCGGTGAATGGTGTGTCGGTTTTTGCGGATTTTAAGGATTATTTGTGATATCGCCTTGATTATATTGCGCGCTTGTGGTATAATCAAGGGGATTTATAAAGAAGGATTGGCAGTTTATTTATGGAATTATGGCAACAATTACTGATTTTGTGTCCGCTCCTTGCAATTGCGGGCCTGATTGACGGCATTTCGGGCGGCGGCGGCATGATCGCGCTTCCCTCCTATCTCATGACGGGACTGCCCGTGACCTCGGCGTATGCCTGCAACAAGGTGCAAAGCTGCCTTGGTACGAGTGCCTCGATGGCGAAATACGCGAAAAGCGGCATGATCGACTGGAAATCCGCGATTCCTGCCGCGGCGGCGGCAATCGTGGGTGCTTATATTTCCACTGAGATCATGCTGAAGCTCGGTGATGACGTTAAGCGCATTATCATTGCGGTGGCAATGTGCTTTGTGGTGGTGCTGATGATCGTGTCAAGCCGCATGAAGATCGACAAGTATACGATGCGCAGGACCGAATTTTCGGTCAAGCAGGTGCTGCTTTGCCTCGTAATTGGCTTGGCGCTGGGGCTTTACGACGGCTTTTTCGGCCCCGGTGGCGGTACCATTGCGCTTCTTTTGTTTGCGGTCGTGATGGGCTATGACCTGCGCGTCGGGTGTGGAAACGGTAAGCTGATTATCGTTTTGTCAAACCTCACCGCAACGATCCGCTATATCGCGGAGGGCGAGGTGCTTTGGGCAATCGCGCTGCCGTGCTCTGCCGCCAACATTATCGGCAGCTACGTGGGCGCGACGCTTGCGACCAAGCGCGGCGCAAAATTTGTCAAATACATTTCATGGCTGGTGATCGCGGCGCTCATTATTTACGCCGTGATCGAGGCAATTTAAAAATGGGGGGGATAACACAATGCTTGATCTGTTGATTAAAAACGCGACGGTGCTGGACGGCACAGGCAAGGAGGGCTTTGTATCCAACGTGGGTATAAAGGACGGTAAGATCGCGTGCATTTGTGCGTGCGACTGTGAAGCGGCACAGGTGATCGACGCGACGGGTCTTACCCTCACGCCCGGCTTTATTGACTCGCACAGCCACTCGGATAACGCGATGCGTGAATATCCCGATCAGCGCGAAAAGATCGAGCAGGGTATTACCTTTGCCATCACGGGTCAGTGCGGCAGCTCTGCCGCGCCCTCACGCGACAAGGAAACAGGCAAGGTGAAGCGCGCAAGTGAATTTTTGCGCGAAATGGCATCGGCACCGCAAGGATCGGGCGCAAAGATGCTGATCGGTCACGGTACTCTGCGCCGTGTGGTCATTGGCACGGAAAACCGTGCGCCGACCGATGCCGAAATGGAAGAAATGAAGGCGCTTTTGCGCGAGGGACTTGAGGCGGGTGCCGCGGGTATGTCCTTTGGTCTTATCTACGTGCCCGGCTGCTATGCCACCACCGATGAGTGCGCGGAGCTTGCCCGCGTTGTCGCGGAATACGACGGCTTGCTTGCCGCGCATATTCGCAGCGAGGGTGACATGCTCATCGAGGCGGTTGAGGAGTTTCTCACCATCATCAAGACCTCCGGCTGTCGCCGCGCCGTGTTCTCGCACCACAAATCCTGCGGCGCGAAGGAAAATTGGGGCAAGGTGAAAAAGTCACTTGCCATGATCGATGCGGCAGTTGGTGAGGGATACGATATTTACGTGGACGTATATCCGTATATTGCGTTCGGAACGTCGCTTTCCGCGAACTTCCTGCCCAAGCAGTTTCACTATGACGGTATGACCGATGCTTTGCAGCTGCTTGACGGTGCAGAAAGGGAGCAGCAGATCAGAGCGTGGGCGAAGGAGCGTTGGGGTAACGACTATTCTTGGGTGTTGCCCTATCGCATTAAGGGGTATGATGAGTATGCGGGCCTTAATATTAACGAGATCGCAGACCTGCGCGGTCAGGCGGACCGTATAGATACGATCTTTGATCTTATCCGCGAAACCAATAAGGGATTGAGCGGCTGCTTCTTTACGATGTGTGAGGAGGACGTGGAATACGTTCTCGCGCATCCGCGCGCCATGGTTTGCACCGACTCCTCGGTCGCGCGCGGAAAGGATATGTTCCATCCGCGCTTGCGCGCATCCTTCCCCCGTGTGCTTGGTAAATACGTGCGCGAGAGGGGCGTGACCACACTCCCCGAAATGATCCGCAAAATGACCTCCATGCCCGCTGCGGTATACCGTATTGCGAACAAGGGTCAGATCAAGGTGGGGTACGATGCCGATCTTTGCGTGTTTGACGCGGAGCGCATCAAGGACGGCAATGACTTCTTTAACCCCACGCTGAAAAACGAGGGTCTTTCCTTCGTGATCGTTGACGGCAAGATCGTTGTTGAGGACGGTGTTTATAACGGCACACGCGCGGCGCGTGTTTGCCTTGAGAAGAGATGATTTGTGCCACAAGGCTAAGGAGGATGTATGATCGATCTGTTGATTAAAAACGCGACCGTGCTCGACGGCACGGGCAAGGAGGGCTTTATTGCCAGCGTCGGGATAAAGGACGGTAAAATTGCTTGTGTTGGCGCTTGTGACTGTGAAGCGGCACGGGTGATCGACGCGACGGGTCTTACCGTCACGCCCGGCTTTATTGACTCGCACAGCCACTCCGACAGGGCCATGGTGGATTTTCCCGACCAGCGCGAAAAGATCGAGCAGGGCATTACCTTTTCCATTACGGGTCAGTGCGGCAGCTCTGTTGTGCCTTCGCGCGATAAAAAAACGGGTAAGCTTGAAACCGTTGCCGAATTTTTGGGAAAAATGGAGCAGGTGCCGCAGGGCTCCCATGCGGCGTTGCTGATCGGTCACGGCAGTTTGCGCCGTGCGGTCATTGGCACGGAAAAGCGCGCGCCGACCGATGCCGAAATGGAAGAAATGAAGGCGCTTTTGCGCGAGGGACTTGAGGCGGGTGCCGCGGGTATGTCCTTTGGTCTTATCTACGTGCCCGGCTGTTATGCCACCACCGAGGAGTGCGCGGAGCTTGCCCGCGTTGTCGCGGAATACGACGGCTTACTTGCCGCGCATATTCGCAACGAGGGTGACACGCTCATCGAGTCGGTTGAGGAGTTTCTCACCATCATCAAGACCTCGGGCTGCAAGCGCGCGGTCTTTTCCCACCACAAAGCCGCCGCCAAATGGAATTGGGGCAAGGTCAAACACTCACTTGCCATGATCGATGCGGCAGCCGAGGAGGGGCTTGATATTTACGTGGACGTGTATCCGTATGTTGCGTCGGGCACGGCGCTTTCCGCGACGTTTTTGCCAAGAATGTTCCACTTTGAGGGCATGACCGATGCTTTGCAGCTGCTTGACGGCGGCGAGAGGGAGGCGGAGATCCGAGAGTGGGCAAGGGGTCGTTGGGATAACGACTATTCTTGGGTGCTGCCCTATCGCATTGCGGGGCACGATGATTACGCGGGACTTAACATCAACGAGATTGCCGACCTGCGCGGTCAAAAGGATCGTATGGATACGATCTTTGACCTCATCCGTGAAACGAATAAGGGCGTGAGCGGTGTCTTTTTCACTATGTCCGAGGAGGACGTGGAGTATATTATGCGCCATCCGCGCGCGATGATCTGTACCGACTCCTCGTCGGCGTGCGGAAAGGATATTTATCATCCGCGCCTGCGCGCATCCTTCCCCCGTGTGCTTGGCAAATACGTGCGTGAGCAAAAGGTAACGTCCCTTCCCGAAATGATCCGCAAAATGACCTCGATGCCCGCTTACGTTTACCGCCTTGAGGGCAAGGGGCAGATCAAGGAGGGCTATGACGCCGATATTTGCATCTTTGATGCGGAGCGCATCAAGGACGGTAACGATTTCTTCCGCCCGACGCTGAAAAACGAGGGACTTTCCTTCGTGATCGTTGACGGCAAGGTCGTTGTTGAGGACGGCGTTTACAACGGCACACGCGCGGCACGCCTTGTGCTTAAAGGAAGATAAGCATAATGAAAAGGATCGTATTCTTATTGTCTGTGCTTCTTCTGTGCTGCTGCATGTTTTCCTGCGACAAGGACCCCACCGGGGACGAATGGCTGACAGGTGCGGGCGCACCCAAGGATGAGCTTGGCGATGTGGGCGACTACTTTGTGTCGAGCAACCTCTATAACGTTTACGTGCGTGATGAGGAAGGATGGAAGCTTCTCGGCAACATCAAGGAGCGCTCCACCAAGGGCAAGAAGAACGATTTAGGTACTTATTGGTTTGGCGGATGGACAGCACCCGATCACGCAGTCGGCAACGACGGTGACTGGTATGTCAACGTTAAAAACTATCATTTATTTACAAAGAAAGACGGTGCGTGGCAGCTGCTGCGCAACGTTGGAGAGGAGCTTGGTATGAAGTCCGAATGCAGAATCTTGTTTATCGGAAACAGCTATACCTATTATAATAGCATGCCCGGTATCTTTGAGTCGCTTGCCCTGAAGGCGGGCTATAACGTGGTCGTTGAGAGTGTGACCAAGGGTGGTTGGACGCTTGAAAAGCAAGCCGATCCTGCCGACGAGGTGGGCGTGAAGGTCGCGGAAAAGCTCTCGGAAAGCAACTTTGGAAGATACGATTACGTGATTTTACAGGAGCAGAGCCATCGCCCGATCACCAATGCACCCTCCTTTTATGACGCTACAAGAAATTTGGTTGAGCGCATTCGCGCCATTGGTGCTACGCCCATTCTTTACGCAACGTGGGGCAGGAAAACGGGTAGTGAGACTCTTGCGACCTACAATCTCACCAACGAAACGATGACCTATAAGCTGGCGGCGGCTTACGGCGCGATCGGTGAGGAGCTTGGCGTTACCGCATCCTTTGTGGGACTTGCTTTTTATGACGTATATACCACTAAGCCCGACATAGAGCTTTATAATAAGGATTGCTCACACCCCTCCTATGAAGGTAGCTTTCTTGCCGCCGCAACGCTTTTTGCAACCGTGTTCGGCGCAGACCCCACGGGCGTTGATTACAAGGGCGACTGTGCTGGCGGCGTTGCTCCCGTATTGCTTGAGGCAGCCAAAAAAGCGGTCTTTTCTACCCCCGCTCTGCCCGAGGAGTATAAAACCACCTCTCTTGGTGTGACCGCTAAATAACAAATCAATAACGAACAAAGAAACCAACGCGACCCCCCCCAGTGGGCGGGGGGCTTTTGGCGCGGGGGAGGGTTCTGGGGGGGCG
>JAZOSR010000041.1:0-3832 GCA_045657225.1 Eubacteriales bacterium
TCTCTCCCCTTTTCTGTATTTTTCTATTCTTTTCTATTCTTTTCTTTTCTATTCTTTTCTTAGTTCCGAACTACGTTCCGAAGTACGTTGCGAACTACCTATCCTTGTCGGTTGCCCTCACTTGCCCATCAAAAAAGAAAAAAGTGCCATATTGGTATCGGTTTTGCCTTATAAACGTTCCGATTTTACGCGCGAATCCTGCCAAAAAAGCAGTGCTGCTCTTGTATCGGTTTGTGACAACTTTGCACACAACTTGTATGAAGCTTGCACGTTTTTTGCACGGTTTTGATTCGGTTTTGGTATGGTTTTGGTATGGTTTTGGTATAGATTTTGCACGGTTTTTGCACGGTTTTTTATCACCTCTCTTGCAATTTGGTTAAAAAAATGTTATAATCAAACAAAACCGTGAAAGGAACATTCCCGATGAAATTTGATCTGCAAAGTGATGCAAAGAAAAGACTGATGCTCGTCGCACACCGCGGCGTGTGGGGCGGTAACATTCCCTGCAATACCATTCCCGCGTACGAAACGGCGCTCCGTCAGGGCGCGGATATGATCGAGATCGACGTTGACAAGACCGCTGACGGCAAGCTGATTATCTTTCACCCCGGCATGGAGGTGCCGTTTCTTAATTTCGGCGAGTCGCTGCGCCGTATGCCTTGGGATTTTGTAAAGCAGCTTCGTTACGTCAATATCGATAACGTCCCCACGCAATACGGCATTCACACACTCGACGAGGTGCTTGAGACCTTCAAGGGCAGATGCTACATTAACGTCGATAAGTTCTGGGATAACCCGCGCGAGATCTCCGAGGCGATCCGCCGTCATGGCATGGCAGATCAGGTGCTGGTAAAAGCAAAGGTGCGTGACGACCTGCTTGACATTGTTGAAGAATACTGCGCCGATATGCCCTATATGGCGATCATTAAAAACGAAAAGGAGCGCGAGGGGCTTCGCGGTCGCAAGCTGAATTTTGTGGGCACCGAGGTGCTTTTCCAAAACGACACCGACTATATTGCCTCCCCCGAATATATTGACAAATGCCACCGTGCGGGCGAGCTTGTCTGGTGCAACGCCATCGTTTATAACTACCGCACCGTCATTGCCGCCGATCACACCGACGACCGCGCCATGTGCGGCGACCCCGAGGGCAGCTGGGGGTGGATCGCCGACCGCGGCTTTGACCTCATGCAGACCGACCGCATCATCGATGCCGCGCTCTTCCTTGAAGAAACGGGCAGAAGGAGCCGTGGCTGATGCTGAAAAAGGTACGGATCCTCATCAAAACAACAAGAAAGGAAGCGCGCACCACGCTCTTCCCCGCCGCCGCCACAGAGCCGCGGCAAGCCCCTGCCGACAACGAGCCCGATCAGCTTGAAATGACCGTGGAGGGCACGCTCCGCGAGGACGCCACGCACGTATACCTTTTCTACAAGGAGGGGGAGCTGACGGAAATGGGTGACACGACCACCACGATCTCCTACCAAAAGGACGCGCCAAAGCTGATCACCGTGACAAGAAACGGCGCGGTGCGCACGACGATGGTGCTGCAGGAAGCGACCCGACACACCACGGTCTATGAAACACCCTATATGCCCTTTGAGCTTGCAACCTACGCCACGCGCATTCAAAACGCACTGCTTGACGAGGGCAAGCTACAAATGCGCTATACCGTGGAGCTAAAGGGTGCCGCCGCCGAGCACACCGACCTTTCCATCACCCTTCTCCCATACTTTCGATCACCAATCAACAAGGGGTGAAAAAAGCCTGTACACAGTACAGGCTTTTTTTATTCTTTTATTTTCTCCGTCACGGCAACGGGATCATCGAGTATCAGTGTAGCGCCTGCGGCGCGAAGCTCCGCGGGTGTGCGGAAGCCCCAAGACACGGCAATCAGATCAACGCCCGCGTTTTTCGCGGTCAGCACGTCCACCTCACTATCGCCAATGTAAACCGTGTCGCGGGGCGCAACACCCATTTCACGCATCACGGCAAAAACGGCATCGGGCGCAGGCTTTTTGGGAATGCCCTCGCTTTCGCGCTCACCCAAGACGAGATCAAACAAGCCGTCAAAATAGGTCTTGCAAAGCGCCACGGTTGCGGCGTGTGCCTTGTTGGAAAGGACCGCTAATTTCACCCCCGCCGCGCGGAGTGCGCGGAGCATCTGGGGCACGCCCTCGTAGGGTGCCGTGGAATCCGCCGAATGAACGGCGTAGTGCGCCTTGAAATCGGCAAGCACCTTTGCCGCCAAAACGGGGTCCGTCCCTTGGGGCACCGCGCGGTCAATGAGGAGCTTCATACCGTTACCGACGAAGGAAAGCACCTCCTTTAAGGTACGTGTCGGCATACGGTGAAGAGAAAGTGCGGCATTGACGCTTGCGTGGAGGTCCTTTATCGTATCCAGCACCGTGCCGTCAAGATCAAAGATCGCCAATTGGTATTTACCTTGCATGCTTTCTACCTCTTTATATCTTCCCCGACTCGATCAGCTCGACAACATCTCCCATCAGCCCCATGTCACAATGGCACAGCACGTGGTGCGAGATCGCCTTCACGGCATCAATGGCGTTTTCGGGGCAAACGGCAATATCCGCCGCCTGCAGCATATCGATATCGTTCTCAAAATCGCCGCAGGCAATAACGGTGCGGCGCGGCTCGCCCTTGTAATACTCGTGCAATCTCTCAATGCCGATCGCCTTGCTTCCCCCCTTGCTTTGCAGCTCAAGGAAGCGCGTGCCCGACTTCATGATCAGCAGCTGCTCGCCAAAGCGCTCTTCCAGCTGTGGGCGCAATGCCTCCAGCACCTCGGGCTCCTCACGAAACACAAACTTATGCCAATCGTCGGTGCGCCACTCACCGTAGGGTTGCACCTCCACGTTTTCGGGATCAAACAGCGCGACGTCGTGCAACAAGAGCCCCTTCACGGCAGCGGTACGCAGCTTGGTGGGTGTGCTTACACGGCAGGTCACGTCGGGTGCCTTTTCGCGGATAAAGGCAAGCATATCCCGTGCGACGTCCTCGGAGATAAAGACCTCACTGCTGTGCGTATCGCTTTTATAATCGTAAAGATACGCACCGTTGCAAACGATAGCGGGGGCACTGAGAAGCTCGCCCACGTTGGGGATCGCGCACCCGACGGTATAGTGAGGTCTGCCCGTAGCAACGGTAAAGCGACCGCCACCCGCGCAAAAGCGCGCGATCGCCTCGCGGTTGCGCTGTGGCACACCCTTGCCACCGTGCGCGAGGAACGTGCCGTCAAGGTCGGTCACGATCAAATAATTTGAAAAATCCATTACGTATATTCCTTTTCAAGGAGATCAAGTATTTTTAAAAATTCGGCGGGATGGGGTGCATGAAAGGTCATATGCTCCCCTGTTTTCGGGTGCGTTAAGGAAAGCTCCTTCGCGAACAGGCACTGCCCCTCAATCAGGGCCCTGTGGCGCGCCTCAAATTTAGTGCCGCCACCGCCGTAAACGGCGTCACCGAGCAAAGGGTGACCCTTTGCGGACATATGCACACGGATCTGGTGCGTGCGACCCGTTTCAAGGCGGCACTCAACCAGCGTCATTTGCCCGAAGCGGCGCAGGACCGTATAGTGCGTGACGGCCCCCTTCCCCTCGCCCGCGCGGGCGATCGCCATACGCTTACGGTCGGTCTTATGGCGCGCGATCGGGGCGTTAACGGTGCCGTGATCCTCTTTTATGTTGCCGAGCACGATGGCGTCGTACACACGCGCGACCTCATGCGTTTTCAGCTGCTCGGAGAGCGCGACGTGCGCCGCGTCGTTTTTGGCAACGACGAGAAGCCCCGCCGTGTCCTTGTCAATGCGGTG
>JAZOSR010000042.1:0-40892 GCA_045657225.1 Eubacteriales bacterium
AATTGTCTTCCTAAGCCCGCTTGGCCTCCGACTTGGCACCGATACCTACTCCGCCATCGGCGCGGCCATCGGCTCTCTGAAGGGTCCCCGCCACGGCGGCGCCAATATCAAGGTGCAGGAAATGTTCGACTGCATCAAGGACGGCGTCCGCGACACCCGCGACGACGACGAGGTGACGAATTTCCTGCTGAAGATCATGGAAGGCAAGGCCGGCGACGGCTCGGGTCTTGTTTACGGTATGGGGCACGCCATTTATACCAAGTCCGACCCCCGTGCCGTGATGCTGAAGCGCTACGCCCGCGAGCTGGCCGAAAAGAAGGGCTACGGCGAGGATTTTGCGCTGCTGGAATCCATTGAGCGCCTGACCCCCCAGATCTTTGCCAAGCACAAGGGCATCAACAAGGCCATGTGCGCCAATGTTGACCTGTATTCCGGCCTCATTTACCGCATGCTGAACATTCCCGAGTCCATGTACACGCCCCTGTTTGCCATCGCCCGTGTCTCGGGCTGGTGCGCGCACCGCATTGAGGAATACCTTACCGCAAAGCGCATTATTCGCCCCGCCTACAAGTGCATTACCCCCCACAAGGAATACGTGCCGCTTAGCGAACGAACCGAGGAAGATTAACCCTTATCACCACAGAAAAATATTCAAATAAACAATTAAAATCCCGCAGTAGCCACTGCGGGATTTTTTTAATTTGCATAATTGCACCAAAAAAGGTAACACTACCTATAACAAAGCAAAAAGGAGATGCAATTATGCAAAACAAATTTTTACTGAAGCTGCGCGATGACAAGGGAGCACGCGCCATTGCCATTACCGTGTGCGTGATGCTGTTGGTGTTGACGCTCATCATTGTGACCACCGTGCTTGCCAACCGCACACCCGACGAGCCGATCCTGCCGCCCGACGATAGCCAGCAAGCAGGCGTGAACGACCCTGACACCATGCCGCCCGACGGCGAGCAGCCAAGCGAGGACAAGCCCTCCTCCGACGAGCAGCAAACAAACACCCTTCCCACCCACTTTTTACTGCCCGTTTCGGGGGTAATGACCAAGGAGCACAGCAACGACCTCCAAACCTTCTCCCCCACCATGCAGGACTATCGCACGCACGCGGGCATTGATATTTCCACGATCGCGGGGGCGAGCGTCAGCGCCATGGCGGACGGTGTCGTTTCGCAAATTTACGAGGACATGGGGCTTGGATACTGCGTCGCCATCAAGCATGGCGGCGAGTGCTACACCTACTACAAGAATCTCGCGCCCGAGCTTGCCGAGGGCATTGCCGTTGGCGTGACCGTGAAGGCGGGCGACGTGATCGGCACGGTAGGCGAGAGTGCGATGAACGAAATTTTAGAGGAGCCGCACCTTCACCTTGAAATGACGGTAAACGGCGAGTTCGTTGACCCCACCGACTATTTTGACGAGGATGCAATGGCGACATTGAAGGAAGACACCAACTACGAGGACGCTTCGTAAGGTGTTCCGCTTGCACAGCATAGCATAACAATTAACCGCTTTCGCTCACCATAAAAGGTTAGGGCGAAAGCGGTTTTTTAAAATAGATCACACATGTGTGTTTTGGGTCTCGCGCAAATGATTCAGTCCTTTAAGCGGTAAATCGAAAGCCCGCGGCATACAGCGGCGCATTATCATCCCCAACGATGACGTTGTGCCACGCTGAGGTCGTGCCCTGAAAGATCACGTTTACAAGCCCCGTGCACTCTGCAAAGGCACCCGCGGCAATGCGCTGTATACCCTTATAGAGCACCAGCTCGCTTGATGTGCGTCCCGACGGACAATACACAAGCATACTGCCGTCCGACGTATACAGCGCGCCGTCGGATTCAAGAAACGCGCCGTTCCCTGCGGCAACGCGTACACAGTTAAGACGCGGACAGCCGTAAAAGGAGGTGGCATTCAGTATCACCACCGACGCGGGTATCTCAATTGCCGTAATAATGCTATCGCGAAACGCATAGGGTAATATCTCGGTCACGCGGTCGCCTGCCGGGCTCGTGGGTGGGATCAGCACGCAAGAGGCGGTACACGTGCCAAGACCTGCCACCGCGCAGGTGCCGTCCCCATTACTGCGAAAGCGAAGCCCCTCGCTATAAACAGGTAACGTCGGCTCGGCAGGCACATTCTGATTTGTACCGTCATCAACACTCTGTGTAGGCGGCGTTTCCTCGGTTGGCTCATCGGGCGCCTGCGCTTCGCTCGCCACACCTCCAAGCAATGCGCACGTCAAAATAATGATGCTGAGCGCGAGTAAGCACGCAAGCATTTTCCAAACCTTCATTTTTCTTCTCCTTTCTTTTGTTTTTTCGGGTAATATTGATGGTAGCATGTTCATCGGCTACTGTCAAGGAGAAGTCTTCGCCCGAAAACGACGGCACACGTGATAAAAAACACACCTTTTTCGGGATTTTCGAAAAATCGCGTCGGGCGCTGTAAAGAGATAGGCAAAATTGCGATAAGTTTTACACATAAAAACCGCTCGCCCGTTATTTTCTTGACAGTGACCGCACTTTATGATATGATATTAGCATAATATATCAATAAGCAAAGAGGTACTTATGAAGCTGCTTTTTATAGGCAACAGCCACACCTACGTTAACAGCGTTCCCGCGATCGTCCGTCATCTTTTGGAGCAAACGGGCACGCGAACTCACGTCACGATGCTCGCACTTGGCGGCAAGACACTTGACTTTCACTCGGAGCGCTCGATGACACTTTTTAACATACGTCACGGTGAGTACGACGTGATGATCGCGCAGGATCGCGCGTCGATATTTGAGCCCAAGCTCTTTTGGGACGGTGCCGAAAAATTAAGAAAGGAAGCCGAGGCGGCAAACACAAAAATGATGCTCTATATGCCCTGGGCTCTGCGTGACGACCGTGCGGCGCAAGGCGTGATGACCGAGGCTTATCTTGATTTTGCGCGCCGCCACCATATTCCGATCGCGGCGGCGGGCGAGGTCTTCGGGCGACTTTTGCAGCACCACCCCGCCGCCCTTCTTTATCACTCCGACGGCAACCACGCAACCTTCGTTGGCAGCTACGTTGCCGCACTGACGATCTTTTATACCTTAACGGGCAGAAAGCGCACCGTAGCACTTGATAAGATCAATGACCCCGGTATTGCCGCAGGACTTGACGCGGAGCTTTGCCGTCAATGCCACGCCGAGGCGTGCTATATCGCGCGTCTTTACAACGCATAATGAAAAACTTAAAAATCGGTAATCTCACCCTGCCGCACGGCGTGATGCTCGCCCCGATGGCGGGTGTCACAGACCTTGTATTTCGCCGCATCTGCCGACGGTTTGGTGCTGAATATACCGTCAGCGAAATGATCTCGGCAAAGGCACTTTGCTTTGAGCAAAAGGGGCGCGCGGGCGCGCCGACCAAGACAGCGGACCTCGCAAGGATCACGGCAGATTGCGCGCCCGAGGCAATACAGCTTTTCGGCAGCGACCCCGATTATATGGCAAGCGCCGCCGCCCTGCTTGAAAATGGCAATTATCGCGGTAAACAAGAGGGCCCTGCCCCCGCCGCCATTGATATCAACATGGGCTGTCCCGTTGCCAAGGTGGTCGGGAACGGCGAGGGCTCCGCGCTCATGCGCGACGAGGAGCGCGCCGCCGCCATTGTTACCGCCGTTAAAAAAGCCGTATCTCTGCCCGTCACGGTCAAGATCCGCGCGGGCTGGGACGAGGGGAGCCGCAACGCGGTGGAATTTGCCAAGCGCATGGAGGCGGCGGGTGCTGACCTCATCACCGTGCACGGCAGAACAAGAAAGCAATTTTACGCCCCCTCAAGTGATAATACCATCATAGCGGCAGTAAAAGCCGCCGTATCCGTGCCCGTTGTTGCCAACGGCGACCTCTTTTCCGCCGACGATGTGAAGCGCGTCATCGAGCAGACCAATTGCGACGGCGTAATGATCGCGCGCGGCGCGCTCGGCAACCCCTTTTTGTTTGCGGAAATTCTTGCCTCGCTTGAAGGAACGCCCTACACGCCCCCTGCGGTCAGTGAGCGACTGACGCTGGCGCTTGAGCACGCGGCGGCGCTTGCCGAGGAAAAGGGAGAGCGCATCGGCATTGCCGAGGCGCGCAAGCATCTTGCGTGGTACACCAAGGGTATGCGCGGTGCCGCTACCGCACGCGACGCCCTGATGCGCGCCGAGAGCCTTGACGAGGTAAGAGAAATTTTGACGGCACTGATCGAAAAGGAGAGCTTATGATCGCAATTCTATCAACCGATCCCGTGCTTGGTCGTATGCTGGAGCTTGAGCTGATGCGGGGGGATCTGACAAGGAGTGATGCCGATGTTGCATCGGTTTGGCTACTTGACCTTGCAAATCCGCCGCGCCCGATGCCAAAACGGCATACGGGGCTTGCGGTCATCGGCTTTACCAACGCCCCCTCTCGACAAAACGCAGATATTTACCTCTCGCTCCCCTACGACTCGGGTGAGCTGCAAAGACTTTTAAAGCAATTTGCAAGACATAGCGAGCAAACGACACCCCACGTGCGACATCTGCCGCGGCTTCTCATGATAGACAACAAAAAGATCCCCCTCTCCCCTGCCGAGGATGCCATTTTAAAGGTGCTTATTGCACACCGCGGCGAGGTGGTGAGTGAGGAGGCGCTTTTATCGGCGCTTGGCGGCGACACAACTGCCAACGTGGTGCAGGTGCACGTCTACCGCCTGCGCAAAAAGCTCTCTGCGGAAAAGCGCTTTCTTGTGCGCACCGTACGCGGCAAGGGCTACTCCTTGCAGGGTGAGATCGACATTTGACACCAAAAGCAAAACACGCCCCCATTGCCGTCTTTGATTCAGGCGCGGGAGGGATCGGCGTGCTTCGAGAATTACAAAAAACGCTGCAAGGCGAGGATTTTCTTTATTTTGGAGATGCCAAAATGGCACCCTACGGCGAGCGCGCGCACGACGAGATCAAAGCCTTGGTCCTCTCGCACGCGACACGCCTGCTCTCCCAAGCCAAGGCGCTGGTGATCGCTTGCAATACCGCCACCGCCGTGGCAATCGACGAGGTGCGCTTACAGCATCGGGACAGAATCATTGTCGGCATGGAGCCGGCAGTCTGCCCCGCGCTTGCGGTGGCACCCCACCCAACAATACTCATTCTCGCCACCGCCGCCACGCTCTCGGAGCAAAAGCTGCAAAGCCTGCTTGACGCTCACAAGGAACGTGCCGATTTCATCAAGCTGGAGGCACCAAGGCTTGTGCGCCTTGTTGAGGCGGGGCTTGGCGACTCGCCCGAGGCCGATGCCTATTTAAAGGAGCTTCTTTCCCCCTATCTTACAAGCCAACCCGATGCCACCGTCCTTGGGTGCACGCATTTCCCCTTTGCCACAAATGCGATCAGACGTGTAATGGGCAAGGATATGCCGCTTTTTGACGGTGCCGCGGGCACGGCAAGGCAAGTGGCGCGCCTGCTTGGCGCGAGGGACCTTTTGACCGATAAAAAAACAAGGGGAGAGATCATTCTCACGGCAAGTGACGCGAGGGCACTTCCCCTTTACCGTCAATTGCTTGAGATATAAAAGGGGCTGAGTCATTAGATGCAGAAGGCGTATGAGGCGCATATCATAGTTGCTTTTTCTACAGAGTAACTACGGCGCCTCGCGAAATACCCTTTGCGGTTTAAAAACCGCATTTTGCAAGCAAAAAACAGGGTATTTCTCCTTTGTTTTACGTCGAACACCAAGAGCGCGCCTAAAAAACACACGGCAACGTCGTTGCCTACACCTCATCCACCGCTATCGCGGTCCCCCTCGCAATGTTTGCATAGCAAACTTGCTCCCACGCTTTGCGTGGGGACTCCCCATCAAGGGGAAGGCTCATAAAAGCAAAACCGCTTTCCCTTACCCCAAAAAGGATAAAGGAAAGCGGTGTTTTTATTTGCTTTTTTGTGTGTTTTTGGTCGGCGCTAATGAATCAGCCCCTTCACTATTATGATGCCCACGCGGCGGGGTAGGTGCGGTTTTGCTTGAACCAATCCCATTCCTTCAGTATGCGCGGGTCGTTACTGCAAACGACCGACACGCCCGTGCTGTTGGTAACGACCGTGATATTACCGTTCATGGAGGTGAACTTGCCGTTCTCGTAATCAACGCAAAGCGTGGTGACGAAGACCTTGTCGGTATAGGGTGCTATGCGGTCGATAAACTGCTGTGTCGGGAACTGATTTTCGTTTTTGTCGGTATATTCGGGACTGCCGCAGCAGCAGCAAACGCAGACGTAATCGGGCTTGATGACCGAAAGGAGCGCGTCGGTTGACGAGGTTTTCGAGCCGTGGTGTCCTGCCTTATAGAGTGTGACCTCGGGGAGTGTGTTCATTGAAACGAGCTTCTCCTCGCCCTCCTCCTCAAGATCGCCTGTGAAGAGATAGCTGTAATCACCGTAGGTAAAGAGCGTGCAGACCGAATAATCGTTTTCGGTATGTGCGTCGTTATAATAGTAATAGCTATCAAGAATTTCCATCTTGATGCCGCCGCCAAGGTCAAAGGTCGCCTTATTTTCGGTGCGGCACTGCGCGGCGGTATAGTGCGTAGCGCCCGCCGCAATCTCGGCATCGCGCTCCAAGAGGTATCTGCCGTACATATTGCTCTTGCCCTTGTCGGTCTGGTTAGTCTTTGCAAAATCAATGATGACCTCGCACTCGTAAAGATCAAAAATACTGCCGTCGGTGACGGTAAAGCCTGCGTAGTGATCCTTATGCGCGTGGGTAACAATGACGTATTCAAGCTTGCCGTCCGTGACGTACTGATCAAGGTACTCCGCAATCACGGGCACGCTCGACTCAGCGGAGCCTGCGTCAATGAGAATATCATTCTCGCCCGCCTTGATATAGGTGCAATCGCCCGTATATTTGTTGCCAAGCTCGGGGAAATGAATCTCAAGCTCGCCATTCACAACCGCCTTGTCACTGTGGAAGGTGGCGGCACTGTAAGCACCCATGCCGACAAAGCCGACGACGGTACCCATAACAAGACAAACGATGCAAAGGAAGACCGTCAGAGGTGCGGAAAATTTTACCTTGCGCTTACTCATATCTGCCGTCCTCCTCTACTGCGTTAACGAAAAAGGTGCGCACGCGGCGGATCTCCTCACCAAACGTGCCATCAAATTTCAAGCTGTCAACGGTATAGGTGATGGTATACACGCCCTCCTTGTCAAGGGGAATGATATAGTGCCCTGAGGCGTCCTTCGCAAGTGTGGTTTCCACCTTCACCTTATCCGACACGTCCTGCCCGAAGGCAATCGCGTCAACGCCCTCCTCCTCATACAAAAAGGGAGCGGCACCCTCGACGGTATTCAGCTCGATTTGATAGCTTTTCTGCCCCTTCAGCTCAAACGTGTCGTTTTTTGACATCAAATAGCCGGTGAGCACACCCGCGCCAATGCCGATCAAAAGTGCCACAACGATCAATACCTTGGTGGTCGTGTGCAGCTTTTTCAGGGCTTTTTTTGCTTCGCTCTTTGCACTTTTTGCCATATACGTTCCTCCCTGTTTCGTGGTATGATTTACTTTTATTATAACGGATAAGGCGTGGTGTTGTCAACAAAAAAAGCAGGCATAGCCTGCTTTTTTGCTTTTTACACAACGCGGAAGAAATATTTTAAGCGGTGCGCGCCCGTCATGGCGGCGGCGTTATCGGCGGCAATGGTGAGATCGGCGGGGGTGGCATCGGCGGCACCGTAATAGGAGGCGACCTGCCAACCGCTTGCTTCCTCAAACACGACCGACGCAAGCGCGGTACAGCCGTTAAAGGCACTGCTGCCCACGGTAATGACACTCGCGGGAATATAAGCCGAGGTAAGGCTCTTAAGGTCCTTCATGGCATTATCCGCAATGACGCGCGTGGCGGCGTTGACCGTCGCGCTCGTGACGTCAGAATCTGCCTTTAAGAGCACGAGATAGGGATTTTGCTCGTTACCGATATAGGAAAGCCCCGCTTCCTTGCGGTAAAGCGTTTCCGCACAGTTCAAAAATACCGACGAGCCCATACGCACGATGCTGCTCGGTATGCTGACCGAGGAGAGCGCGGTGGCATCGCGAAACGCGCACATACCGATATCAAGAAGTCCGTTTGGCAGAGTAAGTGAGGTAATGGAGGTGCACTCCGCAAAGGCGTATTTACCAATACGCACGAGCGATGCGGGGAAAGTGGGGGTGGCAAGCGACTCGCAAGCCGCAAAGGCAAAGCCGCCGATCTCGCGAAGCGTTGAGGGAAACGTCACACTCGTCACTGCCGCGCCGTTTAAGGCGTAGGGCGCGATAATGACCGTACCCTCGGGGATCGCGAGCGAGGTTTTGCTCTTATCCTTCAATTCAAGCAAAATGAGATAGGGCTTCTCCTCGGTGCCGAGATACGCAACACCGTCCTCCTCAAGCGTGGGCTTGATGGCACAGCCTGCAAACACGTCGTCACCAAGTGAGAGGAGGTTGCCGTTTACCGTCACCTCAAAGAGCGCCTCGCAGCCCTCAAAAAGACCGTCGGAAAGCGTGGTAACGCCTGCGGGGATCGCGATACGCTCGATCAATGCACACCCCGAAAACACGCCACTGCCAAAGGACAAAAGCTCGCTTTCATCGGCAAACGTGACTGCCTCAAGCGCCGTGCAGCCCGCAAATGCACCGTCACCAATGACAGCGATATTTTGGCTGATGTGCACGCTCTTTAATTTCACACGGTTTTCAAACGCACCCGCCGCGATCGCCAAAACGGGCTTGTTATTGTGTAGAGCGGGAAGCCTTAAATTAAACTGACTGCAGTTACCCATGCCGTAGATCTCATACCCCTCCTCACCGTTGACGGTGATGGGGCGGTACTGCAGGTAACGTGTATCGTATTGCGGCACACCGCAATAGGTACACACACCCTCGTCAAAGGCGTGGCTACCCGGATACTGCTCGGTTTCCAGCTCCTCGCCGCACTCCTCGCAAACATCGGTGCGCGTGCCCGCGACAAGGCAGGTCGGCTCAATATCCACACGCCAATAGGTATCCTCGTGCTTACATTTACCGCACGAGGCAAGCACCGTGACGGCAAGCACGCCGACAAGTAATATCAAAACAGCGGATCTTATATATCTTTTCATACGATCCTCCTTTATTCTTTTCACCCATTATTATAAAGCAAACGCAAGGGAAAGTCAAGGTGTGTCACCGATCCTTCATATAATTATCACTGTAAATTTCATAAAGCAAAACCGCTTTCCTCCACCCAAAAAGGATAGAGAAAAAGCGGTTTTTAAGCAATCAATTTATACCTTGATCGCGCGAAAAACGGTTTATCCCACGCTTTCGCTTGCCCTCTCCTTGGTGCGATATACAAGCGGCATATCGTAGGTCTTTTCGTAAATTTCGCGCCATATTCTTTCGTTTTCTGCCATTAAGTGCGCCACGTTCTCGTGGTAGGTCGCCTTATCGGGGTAAACAGGAGCACAAATGTGAATGGTATATTCCTGCACAAAAAAGCCGTCGTCCCCTTTTATGTCGCTGTCCTTCATGGTAATGAAAACGGGCAGGATCGGCACGCCGTTTTTGGCTGCAATGCTAAATGCGCCCTTTTGCAGGGGCTTTGGCTTGCGGTAGTTCCACCACATGCTCTGCTCGGGATAAATAAGCACGAAATTCCCCCTTGCAAGCAGCGTGTCGGTGGCTTTTACAAACTTTTGCATGGTCTTGCGGTTGGAGGAAAGCGGCAGAGTGTAGAAATTGCGCATCAGGTAGCCGTAAAAGCCGCCGAACGAGGTGTAATTCCCCTCTCTGATGACGCGGTACATCTTGCGCTTTTTGTGCCCCGATGCCTCGTATGCCACGTGCATGGCAAAGCTGTCAAAGGGGTTAAAGTGGTTGCAGGTAACGACCGCACCGCCCGAAAGGTTCGCGAAATGCTCCGCACCCACGACCTCGCGCACGATCATCTTTTTTTCCTTCATGATCTTCTTTAAAAATTTGCGCGCAAGGCGATAAGCGTGCCATTGCTTCAGGCGCGCGATGGGCGAGCTTCTGAAATAATCGATCTCGTCGGGCATCAGTGTGCGGGAGGGAGGATCCTCCTCCACGTCCTCGACAAATCTCCCCGCCGCCTCATATTCCTCGATCTTTTCAAGGATCGCCACGCGGTCGGGTGCGCGCCCCGCATTGATACGATTGAGGTAATTATCCTCGCGGTTGGTTTCTTTTACGGCAAGCAAATGGAGGTTCTCAGCGCCCACGCGGTCGCGCTCTCGCAGCTCGTCGGTGTAAGCGGCAAGCTCCGCCCTCATCATGTCATACACAGAGGTCTTTTCCGCATAGCGCCAATAAATATCGCCAAAGCGGCAATTTTCATAATGCCAGGGCTTGTTGAACATGATGTAATGAATGATATGCGCTTCCTCGACGGGATAAGGGATCTCTCCCTCGACCTCGGTATTCCAGCGCTGATCCAACCAAAAAACACGGTCCTTGCAAATCAGATTGAGATAATCCTCGTCCTGCGTGACGACGAAATCGTAAACGTGCAGCTGCTCGATAAACCTGCCGAGCACATCAAATTCTCTGAAGGCGCGGCAGTTGATGAGCAGAAGACCCGCATTAAAGAAGCTATGGCGAGAAACGCCCACCACCTTTTCCGCGTACGTGCCGTAAATATCATCCTGCACCATCGCCTGCTCGTGGCAAGCGCCCACCCAGCAATCGCCGATGTCGGTATCAAAGAGCGCGGCAATATCGCCCTGCACGACGGTGTCGCTGTCAATATAGATCGCCTTGTCGTACCCCGGGAACATCTCGGCAATAAAAAGGCGGAAATAGGTGGTTTTGGAATAATAATCACGAAGCGGCAGCTTTCCCGCAATGCTCGCAAGATAGTCACTGACGTCCTCGAAGCTCACCGTAAAATTCTCGTCTGCAAGAGAAAGGAGCATATCCTCCATTTCCTTGGTGGCGTTCGTGTGCAGCACGTAAACATGGTATTTGCGATCGGGTGCGGCGTTTTGCTTCATCGAATAAAGCGACACGACGGTGTATTTAATGAAATTGTTATCACAGGCGTAAAAAATCGGAATTTCCTTATTTGGCATTTGCATTGCACTCCTGTTCATACTGTTCTTTCAAGCTAACGTATTCTTCAAAAATATCATCAAACTGATGATAACGAAATACCTTGTGTACCCGCTCAATATGCCACTGCTTGATATTGTCGGTGTGGGGATAGGGCAGATAGAAAAGCCGCTTGGAAAAATGCCGCACGACCGTTTTTTTGTGCAAAAACTTCTGGTCGTTGAATTTTTGCGGCAGCATTTTTCTCCTCGTTGTCGAGCGCAGAATCGCGCTTTGGTCGGCAAACATCAGCTTTTTGGTCTTGATGAGCTCACGCGCCTTCTTAAGCAAGCCCGTTTTCTTCATTTCGGCAAGGTTGAAAAGAAGCACGCCCGCATTGATATAATTGGGCTTTACGAGATATTTGCCGTAATGGTCGCGCGCGGCGGCGTACTCATAGCCCGTAATATCCATATCCCAAAGCAGGTGAATATCGCGGTTGAACATCACGTCCACGTCAAGGTAAAGGAGCTTGTCGGGCATACCCTCCACCATATCGGCAAAGAGGCGAATGAGCGTGTAGGGCGAGCAATATGCCTGCTCGTTCGGGCACTTGTCAAATTCGGCGCGATAAAGCGCGGTCACGTCGATCTTCACGGCGCGGTTATCCTCATGATAGCGCTTGATGGCGCGCTCGAAAAACGCCACGTCGCGGTCGGAGATCGGCAGATACGTATCCTTAATATGCGACACGTCCATGGTGTAAATATAAAAGGTCACGGGCTCGGAGAGCTCACTGCGCTTCAGAATCGAGAGCGCGCAGGTCAGCATGCCGTCAAACACCTTATCATTACCGCAAAATAAAACGTTGATCACGTCTGTTCCTCTTCCTTCTTTATATACTTCACATACTCTTGGTTGCTTGCCTTGGCGCGCTCGCACATGGTGCGGTACACGCGGTCGCGAAGCTCGCTTTTTTGCTTTGAAAGCGGCAGGGTCTTATCAACGTAAAACGGTCCGTCCACGTACGTCACGATCCGAGGCGTTTTGCGCCACCTGCGCTTTTGATAGGTATTGGTAAACGAGAACACGGGCAGGTCGAGCCTTACGGGATAGTAAAACGAGGTGTCGGGAAAGGGGCGAATGCCCGTATAATAGGGCCAGATATGCGCCTCGGGGTAAATGACGATCGCGTTTCCCTGCTCCGCGCGGTATTTGATCGCCGCCATAAAATTCTTTGCCGCCGCCATATCATCGGGCAGGGGCAAGGCACCAAGCGTGGGTGTTGCGCGCCCCAGCACGGGCATGGATACGTTATTCGGGTGCACGACGATATATTTGGCGCGTCTGAAATTGATAAAATGGGGCATTAAGGCATCACCCACGGCTTGCGTGTGATTGCCAAAGAGAAAATAGCCGCCCTTCACCTCTTTGATGACCTTTGCGTTTTTGATCCTGCGCCCAAACGCCAATTTGGTGTAAAGAAAGGCGATCGGTGCCGCCACCACGCGGTAGGCAAAAAAATGCGCAAGCGCGGCAAGGGGGGATTTTTTTACGTAGCAGTACCCACCGTCAATTTTTTTCGGCGTGATCACGGCGGTTGAAAATTCGTCGTTTTGCTCGTCGGTGTAGTAAATAACGCGCTGCTGTTTCATTGTGGCACCCTCCTTTCCTTATCACTTAATATTAATGTAGCACATCCAAGCTAAAAAGTAAATACACCTACCAAAAATGCTTACCTACACATAATTCTCACCCCTCCCACTATCGTAGACACCCCATTCTACAAAAATGAGAAAATGCCAAAACAGTACTTGAAAAAGTGGAATTTTAGGTGTATAATGGTAAACGGTATCTAATATGCACAAAGGAGGTCACGCATGAAGGATGTAAGACCAATCATTTCAAAAAACCTTTCGGCTCTTCGCAGTGCAAGAGGCATCACGCAAGCCGATCTTGCCAAAAAGCTGAATTACTCCAACAAAGCAGTCTCGCGCTGGGAGCAGGGCGACACCCTGCCCGACGTAAACGTGCTTTTTGAGCTTTGCGAGTTCTACGGCATCACCATGAACGATCTTGTCAGTGAGGAGTGTATGCCGCAGGAGGCACTGAGGCACGCCAAGGACACGCTTGCCTACCGCATTTGGACCTACATTATGGTATGTGCGTCCATGCTGCTCTCCGCCACGGTCATTTTCGTTTATACGTTAACGATCCAGCAAATTATCTTTTGGCAGATCTTTGTGATGATCCTGCCCATTTCCTGCGTTGCCATCTCGGTGCTCGGACACAGATATTTCAGTAATCTCGTGCAAATGATCCTTGCGAGTGCAACGATATGGACACTACTTACCTCGATCTACTGCTATTTTATCGACTATAATTTTTGGACGGTCTTTCTGATCGGGATTCCCTTGCAGCTGATCTTCTTTTTGCGCTACAAGCAAAAGCAATTTAGATAAAGGACGGTATATAAAATATGTCACATCTCATTCGATTTAAAAACACGCAAAACGACTGGTCAAACGGTATGCCGCTCGGCAACGGCGTGTTCGGCGCTATGGGTATGTACTGCGACGGATATCTCACCTACGCCATGAACCACTATGAGATCTATTATCACACCGACCGCCTTTCCCTGCCCCTAAAAAAAGCGGCAGAAAAGGACATCTCAGCCATTGAAAACCCGGGGCAAGCAAGACGTGACGCGCGCGCACGCGCCGACGGCAACCGACCGCCCAAGGGCGAGAAATCCTATTGGTACTACCGCGGCACGCGCGGAAGATACGCGGGCGGCGCGTGGGGCAAGGACTCCAAGTCGCACCCCTTGACGGGTGAGGTCTCCTTCGCGCTTCCTCAAAATATTGGGCGGCAGGAAACCGATTACGTGCTCGATATCGAGCACGCGACCGTGACCTTCACCGCCAAGCGCTTTTCGGTAAAGAGCATTTGTGCAAGAGAGGACTGCATGCTTCATTTTGTCAAGCAGAAAAAGCACGTGCTGAAGACGATCGACATGATCGTGCCCGAATATCGCGATCAAGCCGCCCCCGTGGTGGAGTATTTTGCGCTTGATAACACCACCTTCGGCTACACCATTGATATGAGCGCGCGTGTGGAGGAGCCCTTTTCTCCCGCAGTGCTCGTCAAGCTCGTGGGGGCAACAGGCAAGCTTTGCGGCAACCGCATTGCCGTTGAGGCACAGGGCGACTATACCGTGATGGTCGGCGCATTTACGCCCTTTCGCTATGCCGATCCCGTGGGGGACGGCGCGCGTATGCTCGCATCGTGGTCGATCGACAAGATGCTTGCCGATCACGCGGCGTATTGGGAGGCGTTTTTCGAGCGCTCCAACATCTCCCTGCCCGATAAATTTATTGAAAAGATCTGGTACGTCAACCAATACGCCTTTGATTGCAGCAGCGGCAAGGGGGGCATCATGAAGCATCAGGCGTGCGGCCTCAACGGTCTTTGGGACGTGAAGCGCCCGACGCTGTGGGGCAGTAAATGGTATTGGGACGTCAATATTCAAGCCGCGTTTGCGGGCGTTTACTCCTCTAACCGCATCGACCTTGGGCACGTGTTTGCCGAGGGTCTGAAGCAATACGTGCCGCTTGCCGAGTACGCCTGCCGTGAGGTGCACGGCGTTGACGGCATTGCCATTGACTATCCCTTTAAATTCTATCATTCCTGCTGGCCGTGGTGCGCCGCGTATCTTTGGGATCACTACCTCTACACCGAGGATAAGGAGTTCCTCAAAAACGACGCCTACCCCATCTTTATGGGGCTTTGCCGCTGTGCCGTGGGACTGTTCGAGTGGCGCGAGGAGCGCGGCGAATACATGATCTACCCCGACATCTCGCCCGAGCAGGGGCCTCTTGGGCACAACTCGGTCATTACCGTCGCGTCCGTGAAGCACATGCTGAAATTCACGCTCGAATCGGCAAGGATCCTCGGTGACGTTGATCCCCTGCATGAGAAAATGGCACATCTGCTGGCAAATATGCCCGCCTACCCCAAAACAAAGGACGGCTACGGTGAGCGCCTGCTCGACTCTGAGGATGCGCCGCCCAATCTCGGCATCCGTCACCCCAGTATGCTG
This sequence comes from Eubacteriales bacterium, assembly GCA_045657225.1. Taxonomy (GTDB): domain Bacteria; phylum Bacillota; class Clostridia; order Oscillospirales; family CAG-272; genus Firm-07. The sequence continues at coordinate 15,171 of JAZOSR010000042.1, forward strand.
ATGCCCATTTTCCCGACGGGTGAGATACATATGGGCTCCGCGAAGCGCGAGCGCCAAATGATCTCCAACACGATCTCGTGGCTTGAGGATCACGCAGAATCGGGTGTCTTCCACGTCAGCTGGCTCGCCGCCGCGTGCGCGCGCCTTGGCGAGGGTCAGCGCGCCCTGCGCCTCCTTTACGAAAAGGGCATTGACCTGATCCTGCGCACCAACGGTCTTGCCGCCGAGGAGACCGACCGCTTTATCCACCATTCCCTCACCCTCCGCCAGCCGCTTTACTACCCCTGCATGATGGAATTTACGGGTGAGATGCTTGCCGCCGTCAATGAAATGCTCATGCAATCCGACAACGGCGTGATCCGCATTTTCCCCGCCCTCCCCGACGGCGACCGCGAGATCGAGCGCCTTTGGAATCACGGCATCGGTCTTGACGAGTGGAAGGTACGCAACGTCGGCTACGAGGCGTGGCGCGACCTGCGCTTTGACAAGCTCCTTGCAAGGGGCGCGTTTGAGATCAGCGCCGAAATGAAGGGCGGCAAGGTCAAGTGGATCACCGTCCACTCAAAAAACGGCAACGACGTGACCCTCACCTCCCCCTTCCATATCAGACACCTTTCGGTATTTGAGGGTGGCAAGGCAGTTCCCTTTACCGCTCAAAACGGCGTTTTCCGCTTCAAGACCGAGGCGGGCAAGACCTACGTCATTGCCAAAAAGGAAAGCGACGTTACGCCCCGCGAGGAATACCAAGGGGACGACGGCATTCTTGCGCATCTGACGGCAACCAAGCGCCGCATTTACATTGGCGAGGACACCGACGCGCAGTATCACCAAATGATCGGCAATTTCACGCGCAACAGCATTTACGGTGTGGCGCCCGTCGTCAAGCCCGTTTGCTATAAATTTGACTTTACCGAAACACCAAACAAGCGCTATTGGTACGGCGAATTTGACACGCAGGCAACCATTTGCGAAAACCCCATTTACATTGCCCGTGATTTTGTGAAGGAAGCAAAGCCGATCTTCATCCCGCAAAAGGGCTACGGCTTCCGTCCCGAGGATGAAGAAAAGCTCACCTTTGTGGCGCGAAACGCCCCCGACCTTCTGCGCGGCGATTTCCTTGAGGGCACCGAGCCCGTCGAGTTCCTCATCGAGGCACCTCGCGGCGGCTACGATCTGCTCATTTGCTCGGGTGATCACGACGAGGACAGCATCACCGTGATCGAGGCAGTAAACGGCAGAAAAACGGGCGGCGAGCTGATCCTTAAGGGTCGTTATCAGATGAAGCGCGTGCCCATCGTGCACGAGCACGACGGCTGCATTACGCTTCGCATCTCCACCAAGCAAGGTCACAAATGGAAGCTTAACTTCATCTTTGTCAATAAGACCTCCGCTTTTTATTAAACAGCAAAAGGGCAAGCACCGCGGTGCTTGCCCTTTTTTTGTTGATTATTTAATACTGATCGGTGTTTCGGGGTGATAGAGCTTTTCTACGTTCTTGATGATCTCATTGATACGCGTGGTGAGCGTGTAAAACTCTCCCACACCCTTATCGGTCTTGTTCGGCGCAATGGTGGTATACGCCTGACGCGTCGGGTCACCAAGAGAGCGGTAGAAGCGATATACGCGCTCCACGACCTCGCCCGTCTTGTCGTAATACCCTGTTTCGGGATTGCGCGTGCGAAGCTCATAGCGGATATAGATCGACAGCCACGCGCCATCATCGCCCGAATCGATATAGTCCTGTTTATCCTGCTCCGAGAGTGTAGATACGTCCGAAGCGGAGGTATAAAGTAGGAAGCTGTAAAAGCGCTTGAACTGCATGGTATCAATAACAAGTCCGTTGCGTGTCATATCACGCACGACCATTTTATCCGAAGAGATCTGCGCGTTCGAGCCGCTCTGACCCGAGCCCATCAGCTCCTTCAAGCTTTCCTCATTGTCGATCGAGAAGCGCGCCTCGTAGCCGTTTTCATAAACGCCCGCATAGTCGCCCTTGCCAACCTTGATGATCATTTCCTCCATATAGGCGATCTGACCAGAGAAGATCTCCTTGCTGACCCAGTCGTTTTCGCTCCAGAAAAGGAAGTTAAGCTGGGACTCGTCCATTGCAAGGATCATGTTATAGCCCTGTACCACGGAGGTAAAGTCACGGTCCTTGGCGTTCCATGCGTAGCATAGCGTATACACGAGGTAATAGCCCTTATAATCGCCCTCGGTCTGCTTTTTGCTAATCAGGATAATGTGCTTTTCCTGATCCGCCTTCAAGGGGGTGTCATCGTCGTTTTTCGCGTCGTATTTACGCGCAACGTTAAAGACGTATTCCATGCGATAGGCGTAGGAATTCACATCAAGCCCGTACTCCGCGAGCCATGCGTTCACATCGCTTTGGTCGGCAGTGCCAAGCGACACCACCGCATCGGGATTCCAGGTATAAAGCTGGTAAAGGCAATCGTCCACGCGATAGGAATTGATGACGTAGCCTGCCGTATCACCTTTTGAGGCATAAGGAATGTTGGAATAATAGGTGTCGTTTCTCTTTTCGATCGAGCCTGTGTAGGAAAAGTCGATCTTGGGCTTTTTGTTTTGACCTTCAAAGATTTTAAAATCCGTCACGTCAAAGTAGTTGCCCTGCTCCATGTTATAGGAGCCGGAGGGAGCAATGACAAAATCCTCCGCTCTTGCATTCAGCGCCTCCTGCGAGGTGCCGTTATACTCGGTTGCGGCAAGCTCATAGAGCACGTAAACCGCTTCGCGCCCGTCGTAACGAACGTAATAGCCGTCACCGGAGGGCACGGGATCGCCAACGTATACCTTGTGCTTTTTGATCGGCGCGCCCTCGGCGGTATCCTCGGTGATCTCAAACCAGACCTTGGGATTTTCAAGTCCGTACTCGGCGTAGCCGTATTCCTTTACCTTTGCGGTATCAAGGCGCAGCATCGTGCGCGTGTTACCCGTGCAGTAAACGAGCGTAGCAAACAGCGGTGTGTCGCTGACCACAAGGTCAACACGCTCGGCAAGCACAAACTGCTCAACCTGCTTACCGTCCTCATCCTTTCCGATGATCTTGGAGATCGTAAAGGAGCCTTTTTCATTGTGCACGGTGATCTCGGCAATGTTGGCACGCTGCAGAAGCGGGTAAAGCAGCACGTCGTAAGAGGAGCTGCTGACGTTAAACTGCACGGTATCGCCATCCTCGCTGAGCACGGCGGCAACAGTGCTGTATTCACCCGTTTTGGCGTTCACGTAAACAAGCGTTCCCGCCGCAGTGATATAGTTGCCCTCCTCAGTGGTGGGCAGGATCTCACCCGCCGCATTCTTCATCACGTATTTTTGCTTTTCAACCTCTTTTTCCTCGTCGTCACCCTTCTCTGCCGCAATTTCCTCGGCGGTCTTTTTGACACGCTCAATGCTGTATTTTGCATTGTCAACGGGATCGTAGAAGGTGATAAGCGACGTCACATACAAAACAATGGCAAGCAGGATGGCAAGCACCGCAACCGAGATCAGCGCGATCAGCAGGTTGCGGCGCTTGCGCGCCAGCGCCGTTTTGCAGCGGAAAATCGCAGGCCTTTTTTGTTGTTCGGTCATGCGTATTTTCTCCTTATCATCACAACGGTACCCGCAACGATCGCCACAACTGCGGGAAGCACCGCGAGCACGACGGTATACTGGTTGGCATTGCTGGTCGTCATTGTGGTAATTTCCATGCTGGCGTAATACTTGCAATCAAGCGATACGGGCACAACAAGGCTACCCATCGTGTTGCAGGCATACGCAAGCACCGAGCGGTTGCCAAAGCGCGCGTCAAGTGCGGCGGCAGAGGCAAAATCGGTCGACGCAGACGCAAGCACAAAAGAATGGGAAATGGTTTGTGTCGCGTCATCCACCACAGATTGACAGGAAAGCATCATATAAGAGAACGGCACGCTCATGGCGTTGGCAACCTCTTTTTCCTTCACGATCGCGGTAGCGTCGGCAGAGGAGGAAAAGACGTTGTAGCAAACACGGTTTACGCCGTTGGCGCTCGTTGCGGCACAGCGATAATCCTCAAACACGGTTTCCTTGTAGTTGGAGGGGAAGCGCAATGCCGTGGTGTTGGGGAAATAAACAGCCTTGGGGTTTTCCTGCTCACGCAAGGGCTTGGTGATCGAGGCACCCGTGCTGTTCTCGCCCGTTTCGTAAACTGCCTTGTTGGTATAGCCGTTGGTGGTCAGCGAATTTTCAAGATCGCGGATCACGTAATTTTCGTTGTTATCGGTACGTGCGACGGCAATGCCCCACTCGGCAAGGAACGCGTCAAGATTGACAAGGTTATTGGGAGTGTCCTTGTTGAAAAGAACGATCAAAGAGTTGTTGCCCGCAAGGAACTCATCAAGCTTATCAATTTCGGACACGTCGGACTGCAGACCGCCCGCTACCGTATCGTTCTTTTCAAGGAAATCGCTCGTCGGTGCCGAAATGAGGATCACGCGGCAATCGGGGTCGATCGGGTCCTTCGAAAGGTCGATCTTCACGACCTCAAAGCCGATCTGGTCAAAGAGATTTACCAGCTCCTCGTCGTAGCTCTCACCGTGGTTGGTGGTAATCGCAAGCTTCGGAGCTTGTGCGCGTGTAACGGAAAGCACGCTCGACACAAAGAGCTGCTCGCCGTCGTAGCCGACAACGTTTTGGTTCTCGTCAAGCTGATAAAACTCCTCAAGGTTATATACGCGCACCTCCTCGCCGCTCGTGACGATCACGGTCTGTTGGTCGATCTTCTTACCGGTACGCACTGCGTAGTCACTCACGGACGTGGGGTTGGTGTAAATATCTCTGTAGGTGACCTCAATGATCTCGGGGAATTCAAGGTGCATCTCCCACGCGGTCGTCCAAACCTGCGAGAGAAGCGTTTCACCCTGCGACCAAATATCCTCCTCATCACAGAAAATGATGGTGACCTTTTGGCTTGCGTCAAGACCTGCAATGCCATCCGTGCCGCGCAGGATCTCCTTTGCTTCGTCGGAGAGCGTGAAGCGAGGCTCGGGCGTCATATCAATATACCAAAGGTAGGTCTGCGAAAGGGCGGTAAACAGTACGTTTAACAAAATCACAGCGGCAATGATCACGACGGTAAGGGCGAGAGAAATACTGCCGTGCTTAAATTTTTTAGAATGCAGAAAATTCATCACAGCACCTCCCATCAGCCCCAACGGCGCTTCTCATAAACGCGCACCGTTAGGAAAATAAACACGCCTGCGATCGACACGTAATAAAGGACCGCAGAAAAATCAAACATACCCATTGCAAAGGCATCAAAGCGGCTAAGCAGCGAGATCCAGTTGAGCACCACGCGCACGGGTGCCGAGGAGATCGACGCCGAAATCACACCGACAAGCACACTGCCAAAGAGCGCCGCGATCGTAACGACCGCCGCCGCAAGCTGGCTTTCGGTGAGGGCTGACACGAACATACCCACCGCAATAAACGCGGCACCGATCAAAATAACGCCGATAAGGCAACCAATCACCTGACCGCCAACAGGACCGATATGCGTTTCGGACGTAGCGGCGGCGGATTCGGTGATGGCGTAGGACACGAGCGGGAAGAAATTCAGGCACGAGATCACCACGCCGATCAAAAACAGGATCGCCGCGGCAAAATATTTGCCGAGCACCATACCTGTGATCGACACGGGGGCGGTGAGGAGCAGCTGCTCCGTTCTCGTTTTTCTTTCCTCGGAAAACAGGCGCATCGTGAGCAGCGGGATCAGCACCACGAACACGAAAATGAGATATTGGAAATACGATGACGTATTGTAGCTACCAACCTGAATGGTGGTAAACGCGCAGATCAGCGCCGCCGCCACCAAAAAGACCCCGAGGTAAATATAACCGATGGGGTTAATGAAGTAGCCGCGCAATTCCTTTTTTAAAATAGCGAACATAGCTTAACGGTCGGCTCAGCCGACACTCCTTTCATACGACGATGTGCAAGCTCACTCGTCACCCTGATAGGGCTCGATGCTCTCTTGCTTTTTGGCGGTAGAATCGATAATTGCCTGCGCAATATCCTTTTCGATCGAATTGCCGTGCGCCTTTTTGCCCTTGCGTGCATAGCGACCCTCGGCAGGCTCGTCGGTACGATCCACCACGGAAATGAAGATATCCTCAAGGCTCATGCCAAGCGACTCCATGCCAACGAGTGCCCAGCCCTTTGCGCTGAAGGCAAAGAACAGCGACTTGCGGATATCAACGCCGCGCGTGCTCTCCACGTGGTAGGTATACGCCTCGCCGTCACGTGCGGCAAGCACCTCGGCATACACCACGTCGGGACGGGCGCGGAGCATGGCAAGCACTTCCTTTTGCGGGCCGCAGACCTTCAGCTGATAGCGGTTGCTGTTCGTGGCAACACGGTTGATGTTTTCGGTCAGCTCGTCCGCCACCACGCGTCCCTTGCTGATGATGATGATACGGTCGCACACTGCCTGCACCTCCTGCAAAATATGCGTGGAGAGAATGACGGTGTGGTCCTTACCGAGCGTGCGGATCAGATTGCGGATCTCAATGATCTGCTTGGGGTCAAGACCGACGGTCGGCTCGTCAAAAACGATAACGGGCGGATTGCCAATGAGTGCCTGCGCAATGCCGACACGCTGGCGATAGCCCTTGGAGAGGTTGCGAATGAGGCGGTGATAAACGTCGGTAAGCTTTACGACCTCGCAGATCTCCTCCAAGTGCTTGGAGCGATTGAGTGTGCAGCCCTTCAGGTTATACACGAAAATGAGGTATTCCTCAACCGTCATATCGAGGTAAAGGGGCGGCTGCTCGGGAAGATACCCGATGCGGCGCTTGACCTCAAGCGGCTCGTCAAGGACGTTCAGACCGTCCACAAACACGCGCCCCGAGGTAGAGGAGAGGTAGCCCGTCAAGATATTCATGGTTGTGCTCTTGCCCGCACCGTTCGGACCAAGAAAGCCGACGATCTCGCCGCGCCCGATCTCAAAGCTGATGTCGTCAACCGCACGGTTCGTGCCGTAATCCTTGACCAGATGATCAATTTTTATCATACTTTTTTATTCCTTTCTCTGAAGTGCCCGTCGCGCGAGCCTCTCGAGTTTTTTACAGATAGAAATATTTTACCACAAAAACACAAATAAATCAACCCAAAAGCAGGAGTTTTTGACCGCTTTATGTGATGTTTTTATGAATTTTACTACATCATAATAAAAACACAGTTAATACTGCACGGAAAAAGCCCTCTTGCCGATAGGCTTGTACTCTAAAGGACAGCTTGAAAATACGTTATCTACCGACAAAAGAAAAACAGATTTTTCTGTTGCTTGAAAAATGCAGAAACCACATATTGATTTTCTGTGGTTTCTGTGCTACAATAGGGGTGTCTGATTAACACTATACACAAGGAGAAATTGGTACGACAAATCCGATCGATAAGTAGGAATTCAGCAAAGGAGAGACAGGATGGGACTGTTTAATTTTTTTAATAAAAAGAAAGTGAAATTGACCAAAGAACAATGTCAGTGGAATAAAATGTGGGATTTATGGGCTGAAGAAAAGGTAGAGTCCCCGTATGCTCAACTGATGACATATCAAAGCGAGATCAATAATGGAGGACATAATCAGTATTTTACCAATATTGAAAACACTGCAGATTTACAAAATGAGATGTCTGTTTTAGAAATGATCCTCCCTGTAATACATAAAGATAATCTTCAAAAAGCATATAAAACATATTTAATATTAAAAGAAAAAGAAGACGAACACGCGGAGGAAATTTTGGAACAGTGCGACGATGTGTTCTATGAAAACGAAACTGAACTCAATTGCATATTGGAAGAATATGCCCAAAAAATCGAATTGTAAATTCAAATTTGTCGAGAAACTTGGTGCACTGATGTTAAAAGCCTCCCTTGTGTAAAGGGAGGTGGCACGCGAAGCGTGACAGAGGGATTGTAATGCAGAGAAAACATAACAAAGATATCGTTCCAACAGCAAAAATGCTGCGAAAGAATATGACAAAAGAAGAAAAACACCTTTGGTATGATTTTTTGCGAACCTATCCCGTCCGTTTTTTGCGTCAAAAGGTTCTCGGAAAGTATATCGCAGATTTTTATTGTGCAGAAGCAAAGCTTGTTATTGAGCTTGACGGTTCAGGACATTATACTGAAGAAGGAACGCAATACGATGAAGAAAGAACTGCTTTTCTTGAAGAATACGGATTGACAGTCATCAGAGTACCGAACACGGAAATACATAAAAACTTTCGGGGTGTCTGTGAATATATCGAGCACCTCGTAAAACAATCCCTCAGTCAGCTTTGCTGACAGCTCCCTTTACACAAGGGAGCCTTTTCTTTATATTCATCTATGACTTTCCATTTTTTCTGACAAGCACTGCATTTGTGAAAACAAATGCAAAAAATACGGTATACCTCTTTCAAGATACACCGTACTTTTGAAAAACTGTCCTCTAGAGTACTGCCCTATCGGTAAAGGGCTTTTCTTAAATCTGTTTGTGAACGCTTTTATACTCGTCATAATAGCGGTAATACGGACAAGATGAGGTGCGTTTGGCAAGGAAGCGTGCCATCTCATCCTCATCAAGGCGCATGGTGCAAACGTACGCGTCCTCATACTCGTCGTAATCGTAAAACTCACAGCTCTCGCAGTTCGATGCCATCGCAATCCCCCCCTTTTTCTTCAGTATACCACACGTGGGCGTTTTTTGCAAGCATCAAAAGCCAAAGCACACCGAAAAAAAGCCGCAGGCAAAGTGTAAAAGCGCACAGCCCCAGACCGCGCGGTGCCGCAAAAACATCTCACCCGTCACAAGCGACAGGAGCATGGCAAGCAGCATCATGCGAATGCCGTAGACCACGTGAAAGGCACCAAATACGAGCGCCGACATCAAAACGGCAAGATGGGGGTGCTTTTTTTCAAACACCATTTCAAAGCTGTAAAGCATCACACTTTTGGCTAAGATCTCCTGAAAGGGCGCAACCAAAAAGTAGGTTGCCTGCGACACGTCGTCTGTCAAATGCGTGTCAAACTCCACCCGTCCGTGCCCCAAATACGAAAGCAACGCCAAAAACGCCACGAACAACGCCGAAAGCACCGCACCCCACAAAAGCGAGCGCGCGAGCACGCGGCGCGGCACCACGATCCCCATTTCCTCAAAGCGCATGGGGGTTGTCAGCGCCAGCACGGCAAAGAGGATCACTGCAAGTATTTCAATCAAACGCCCATAATAATACACAGGAAGCGTAAAATACCGCGCCGAAAGCTGCCAGAGTATTAAGTATACCGCTATTGTTACAAGCAACGCGCTCATCGCGCGCACACCGGATCTTTGTTCCATTTCATCACCTCCCTTGCAGTATGCCCGCAAATTGGAGAATTTATCCTAAAAAGAAGCAGCCACACCCAAAATCGAGAGTGTGACTGCCACTATATTATTTGATGAAACGCATACCGTTATGATAGTAAATGTTCTCCACCATGTATTTCTCAAGCCCGATCGGCACCACATGATACTTACCGCCGACGGTGCGCGGGGCATCGCCCGCAAGGAACGTGGCGACCATTTCGGTCTTGGTGTCGTTATATTCCCTCGTTTCTCCAACAAGATTATTATTGGCGTCCGTACCGAAAATGAGGCGGTCGTGATATTTTCTGAAACACGCCTCGCTCTCCTCGGGTGTTGCCGAAAGCTCCTCAAAAATGACGGGGGCGGGTGTGATGTCAAACACGAGGTTTTCGTATTTTTCAAGCAGCTCTGCCGCATGGGAGAGGTTGTTTGAGTAGAAGCCGAGGTGCGCGAGCGCGACCTTTAGCTTTGGGTGGCGGGCAAGCACGTTTTCCATCACCTCAAAAAACCACGCCTGCGAGGGGAGCGTTTCATCATAGACCCAGCCCATTTTGATGGCACGCGGGGTTGCCTTGGTGACGTCCCAGTGCGAAATGGGGTCGTTATTGTGAATCAGGAGCGGCACGCCGTATTTCTCGCAATACGCAAAAAACGGGTCGTAACGGGGGTGCTCGTAGCCATAGCCAAAATGGCGGTATTGGCTCGGCTTGCCGCCGATGAGCTTGATGCCCGCAAAATCCCCTGCCATATACTCCTCGGTCTGCTCCACAAAATCGCGCTCGCGGTGCAGTGCCGCAAAGGCGAAGGAGCCGGGGATCATGCTCTTTAGCTTCAGTGCCTTTTCGTTACAGTCGGGATGCGCGCCGAGCGCGTTAAAGGAGGAGGCGATCAGCCCCACGCCCTCATAGCCCTTTCGCTCACACATATCGTTAAAATAGCGCGCAGATTCCTCCACGCTGATGCTCTCGTCGGTAAAGTGCACGTGAAAATCAAATTTCTTCATCAAAGCCACCTCGTTTCAAGGCGATTATATCACAGAAGGCACAAAAAATCAACAGCGACATGCATTTTTATCTTGACTTTACTATCCCGATGTGCTATACTACTAAAAAATAAATCGGATACTGCCACCGGGTAGCCATAGCACGTCGTTAGGTCCTAGAAGACGTGTTGACGGCTGCCTGTTTTTCATGAAAGGAGCTCTTATGAAGCGCTTGCTGCATTACTTTTCAATATGGGAATGGTCGCTTTGGGGTGCGTCGCTCCTGCTTATTCTCATTTCCTTTTTGCTGTTTGACAACGGCAGCTATCTCTCACTTGCCGCCTCGCTCGTCGGCTGCACCTCACTCATTCTTTGCGCAAAGGGCAATCCCTTTGGGCCCTCTTTGATGATCGTTTTCGCGATCCTTTACGGCATTATTTCCTATTCCTTTGCCTATTACGGCGAGATGATCACCTATCTTGGCATGTCACTGCCCATGTCGGTCGTGGCGCTCGTCGCTTGGATGAAAAATCCCTACAAAAGCAAGAAAAGCGAGGTCACGGTAGGGCGTGTTCGCCCAAAAGAGATCCCCGTTATCCTGCTGATCACCCTTGCTGTGACAGTTGCCTTTTACTTTATTTTAAAGCACCTTGGCACCGCCAATCTCCTGCCGAGCACGGTTTCGATCGCCACCAGCTTTCTTGCCGCGCTTCTCACCTTCAAGCGCAGTCCCTTTTTTGCGCTTGCTTATGCCATAAACGACATGGTGCTGATCGTGTTGTGGATCCTTGCCGCCATGCACGATATCTCCTACCTCTCGGTCATTGTGTGCTTTGTGGTATTCCTCGTCAACGACACCTACGGATTTCTCAATTGGTTGCGCATGGAAAAAAGGCAAACAGCACAAGGGGACTGAGTCATTGGATGCAGAAGAGGTGATCTCGGCACGAGATGCCGTATGAGGCGCATATCATTAATTCTGTTCGATTATCATTGCGGCGCCTCTTGAAATACCCCTTGCGATCTTAACGATCGCATTTTGCAAAGCAAAAATCGGGGCATTTCGCCTATCCCACACATTAAGTCTACATATATCGAGTGCCGAGAGCGCGTCTAAAAAACACACATCAAATGAATTTCGGCACGAAATTCTACCTAAAAAAACAAACACAAAAAAGAAACCGCTTTCCCTTACCCCGAAAGGCATAAAGGAAAGCGGTATTTTTATTTGCTTTTTCGTGTGTGTTTTTGGTCGGCGCCAATGAATCAGCCCCTTTTATCGGGAGCGCTCTCCCGCGATCGGCAATTCAAGATACGACTCCTCCAGCACAACCGTGTTCCTTGCAATTTTGGCAGTGGTTTGCTCGGAAAAGAGCCCTCGATTGTTGGTGTGCGGCACGTAATACGGGAACGCCGAGGAGGAGATATCAATTCTGATCCGCTCGCCCTTTTTTGCGATAAAAGCGTGCTCGTCAAAGGAGAAATCCATTACAAGCTCACCACCCGGCACATACGCCTTATCAAAATTAGAAATCTGATTGATATCGTCACGAAGTCCGTAGTCGCCCTCCTCCTTGCAAAGACTCAGGCGCATATAAAAGCAGGTGTCCTCACAATCCGAGCTGACCTTCAGCTTCGCCGTCATTTTTCCCTTGATATAGGTATCCTCCTCAAACGGGGGCGTGTATACGCTGATAATATCATAGCGGGAGTTCGGCTTATCCTGCCACGCATTAGCGCCAAAGTTGGCAGACAAGCCACCCTTGAAGCTTGCGGGCGCGTAAGGGTTATACGTGTAGGTCACGCGCCCCCCACCGAGCGGTATTTGTACGGTTTCACTCGCGTTGTAAAAATCATCGCAGCACCATTTGTCGCCAAAGAGCTGATAGTAGGTGACCTTGCCCTGTGCAAACGGCGACGGGCACTTTCCGCGCACGAAATCAAGCCATTTCACGCGATAGTCGGGGAACGCCTGCCCAATGCTGCCGTTTTCAAACATGATCGGCTGCGGGGCGCCCTTGTCGGGATGGTCAAACGGATGGACCGCAAGCGCGCATCTCGCGCGCGTCTTCTCATTAAGCTCCTGCCACATATCAAAAACGCCACCCGTGAAAATATCGTAAAATGCGGTCACGAAAAGCACGGGAATATCGGTGTTCATCACAGCGCGGCGTGCCTCACCGCCGCCAAAGCGCGTATTCCAAAAGGGATCGTCCCTGTCGGGGTGGCGTAAGACCTCGTCAAAGCTCTCAACCCGCTCACCGAACACAGTTTTGGAAAAATCAAGGAGCGGCAGCATTTTGAAGGAATCGAGCGTAAAGCTTTTGGTAAGTCCACTTTTGTTTTTATACCTTTTCACATACCAGCCGCCCGCTAATCCCATTTTATAAAAGCCGTTGCGGTAATTGCTGTTATACCGCTCGGTGTCCATGACCTCTAAAACGGCGCCCTTGATATCCTTGGCGAAGGGAGCGGTTACAAAATGCACGCCCGCTTTATAGCTGCGACCGTAAAGATACAGCTCGCCGTTATAAAAGGGCTGCTTTCTCACATAGTCCTGCAAAAACAAGCCGTCCTCGCGCTCGTAAATATACGGTATGCAATCACCGCCGCTTTTGCCGCAGCCGCGACAGTGCTGGAAAACAACGGCATATCCCGCATCAATCCAAGGAGAAAATTCCTTTTCCACCGCCTCGCACGCTTCCCCTTCGGGCATGTGCTCGGTTTCGGCAACGTATGGGCTCCTCGCGAGCACCACGGGATATTTGCCTGCCGCTTCGGGCAAGCACACAACGGTAAAGATCTCTGCCCCATGGCAGGTCAAATATTGATAAGAGGTTGCATAACGCATACCAACCACCGCCTTTCTGAAAATATTATACCCAGTCGCATCAAGTGTTGGAAAAACGCGCGCCGATGCGTGAGGCAATATACTCCTTCGGGGCGAGCCCGACGGCTTTTTTGAAGACTGAGGAAAACGAAAAGAGATTCGCAAAGCAAAATCTTCCACGAACGCTCTCATTCCCTCGTGCAATGCCATATGCTTGTTTTCATTTTGCATTCTCCTTCAAGGTCTTACAACTTGCAATCAGCATTCGTCTAATGCGCCCACAAAGATTTCTGTGGTCTTTATATATTTCTTCATCAATACCGCTTGTGTTGAACAGCAGTTGTAACCATCCTTCAGTTTCGCTACATTCCTTGAGTGCAATTTCAAATTTCGAAAGCATATCCGCTTTACTCTGCCCGTAATTGGCTTCGCGGATATTTGCGTACACACTGCTTGAGCTTTTACGAAGCTGAAAAAGAGTGTTGGAAGATGCCTTTGTATTTTGGCAAAGTAATTCTATATTGGTCGCAAGCTGCTCTGAATAGTTCAATAAATAATTTTTAGCCATAATACCACCCCTTTGAAAGCATTATAGCATATTTTACAACGCAACTCAAGAGCTTTTCGCATTCTCGCATCCCAATCACGCCATAAGGCGTGCATATCATCCGCAACTTGTTGCGGTATATCATCAATGCGAAGCATTGTATATCATCAAGCCGCAGGAGAATACACGCTGGCGCGTGATGAGATACAAGGGTGGCTCGCCGCCCTTGGTGATATACACGCTATCGCGTGATGATATACCAAGCCCTGCGGCTTGGATAAACAAAAAAGCCACCCAATTGGGTGGCTTTTTTGTTGGCGCGGCATGAGGGATTCGAACCCCCGACCTACTGGTTCGTAGCCAGGCACTCTATCCGGCTGAGCTAATGCCGCACATACCCTTTCGGTGTACCCGTGTATTATAGCACAATGAAAACGGCTTGTCAAGCCTATTTTTAAAATTTTTTAAAATACTTTTTTCAAAAATCGGGACAACCCTTTGAGGTCGCCCCGATTTTATGATTTAAGAGAACAAAGGGGTGGAGAAATATCTCTCTGCCGTGTCGGGCAGAACCGTCACCACAGTTTTACCCTTGCCAAGCTTTTTGGCAAGCTTGATGGCGGCGGCAACGTTGGTGCCACTTGAAATACCGCACATAATGCCCTCCTCGCTTGCAAGGCGTTTGGCGGTGGTGAGTGCCTCCTCGTCCTTTACGATGCAAATATCGTCGTAAATATTCTGATTCAAAATGGCGGGGATCAAGCCGTCACCGATGCCCATTTGCAGGTGCGTGCCGATCGAGCCGCCCGAAAGGATCGCCGCGTGCTCGGGCTCAACTGCCCATATCGTCATATCGGGATTGGCTGCCCTCAACGTTTCACCAATACCCGTAATCGTTCCGCCCGTGCCAATGCCCGAGCAAAAGCCGTGAATGGGTCCTCCAACCGCCTCAAGGATCTCCATGCCCGTTTGGCGGCGCTGGATCTCTACGTTGGCAGGATTTTCAAACTGCTGGGGTACGAATACGTTTTTATCCTCGCGCTGCATACGCAGTGCGGTTTGCAAGCACTCCTCAATACAGTCACCGATATTGCCCGCATCGTGCACCAAAATGACCTCGGCGCCGTAATGCTCCACCAGCTTGCGTCGCTCCTCGCTGACCGAGTCGGGCATAATGATCTTGGTTTTATAGCCGCGCACGGCACCAACCAAAGCAAGACCAATGCCCTGATTGCCGCTGGTCGGCTCTACGATCACCGTGTCGGGACCGATCTTCCCTTCTGCCTCCGCCGCGCAGATCATATTATACGCCGTGCGCGTCTTGATCGAGCCGCCAACGTTCAGTCCTTCAAACTTGACAAGGATCTCGGCGCTGTCCCCGTCGACCATACGGTTCAGGCGAATAAGGGGGGTGTTACCGAGCGCGTCTAAAATAGAATTACAAATCATAAATACCTCAAAAAAACGATCTGTTGATATTTTATACTAAAATGAGAAAAATGTCAACTGCTTTAAAGCAAAAAGGAAGCGTTGCCGTGGCATCGCTTCCTTTTTTGAGATAAAATTATTGATTCTTCAGCTTTTCATTCAGCGCTGCCGCATATTCTGCAAGATCAATGGTCTTGCCGTTCTTGCGCGCCTCCTCGGCAGCAAATGCCATGAGGTGATTGTCAACCGACTGACGTACGCTCGAAATCGATTTTCCCGTGTAGGTACCCTTCATGCGTGCAAAGAATGCAGCCATGATACCCTGGTCTCCGCCACCGTGACCGCCGCCGAAATGCTCGCTGGTCTTAGCCGCATCGTCAACCATGATCTGCGTGGTTTCACCCGTCTTGAAGGAGAAATAGGTGAAGTAAGGATCCTTCATTCTGCCGTGCAGGGTGCCGTCAGTACCCATGACGTAAATATCTCTGCCGCCTGCGTTAAAGGCTGCCATCGAAAGACTGGCGGTGGCGCCACCCTCAAATTCCATATTGACGATCTGGTGGTCAACCACGTTGTTATCGGTCTGGAACACGCACTTGCCGAAATCATTCTCGCGCAAAGCCTCAAGAAGCTGCTCCCTAGTGGGGTTGGGACACTTGGCAACTGCCTCCTTCATCCACATTTTGTCATTACCCGAAAGATAAACCTTTTCCACGTGGTAGTGGCAGGTTTCAGCCGCGGGGCAGCCGTCAAGGCAGCGCAGCGGCGCGCCCTCGGGGCAATTTTCCTTAGTAAAGAAGGAAAGAGATCCAATAGACTGCACGCGGGTGCAGGGCGCGCCAACCAGCCACTGAATAATATCAAGGTCGTGGCAGCACTTTTGCAGGATCATGGGGGTGGAGCGATCGGAGTTACCCCAGTTACCACGCACAAAGCTATGGCTCTGGTGCAGGTGTCCTACGTCCTCGGTATGACGGATCTGCATGACCTTGCCGACGTAGCCATCGTCAATGAGGTTTTTCAGTTTCATAAAGAAGGGGGTATAGCGCAGCACGTGGCAAACCAGCACCTCCTTGCCCTTCTCCTCAGCGTAGTTGGCAATTTTCATGCACTCCTCGGGATTAGCAGCAACGGGCTTCTCAAGCAGAATCTCGTAGTCCCTATCAATGGCAAGCATAGCGGGCTCGGTATGATCCTGATCCATCGTGCAGATGATGCAGGCGTCTGCAATCTTGGGAAGAGCAAGCAGATCACGCCAGTCGGCAAAGACATACTCTCCCGGAATATTGTGCTTTTCTGCAATGTATTGGCGACGCGCTTCGATCGGCTCGGCAACGCCCACCACCTCGTAAAGGTCGGGATATTTTGCCATATCGTCGGTATAAACCTTGCCGCGGTTACCCGCACCGATTAAAATTGCGGAAATCTTTTTATCAGCCATCTCTCAAAATCTCCTTTTGCTGAAAAAATTTATCATTTTATTATACCATATTGTATATGTCGTGTCAAGGTTAAGAAAACAACAAAAAATCAACAATTTCACTTGACTTTGTGCCGAAGAAAACGTATAATTTTTGTAGTTCGACAATGACACGCTATCTCCCATATATTTCACTAATAAAGCAAAAACGAGGTAATAACGATGATCACGACCGCCAAGATCACGAACGAAGCGTATCGCATCCGCCTTGACCACAAGGAAAACCCCGCACCAAAGCTCACCCGTCTTGTTGCCGCCAAAAACGACACTGCCGCCTTTCAGGTGCTGGTGCAGTCCGAGGCGCGATACAGCGTGAGCGTGTGCCCCACCGAGCACTTCTCTTGTGCATACACCGCCACCCATAAGCACCACGAGCGCATTCGCGTGGAGGTAAAGGCACCCTTCACGGTGGAGCTTAATCTTGAAGGTCTGATGCCCGATCACGACGACACCGAAAAAGCCGACGTGCTTCTCGCGCAGGACGTGCTTGAAAGCCGTGCGAACGTCCCCACGGGCGTTTATTGCGAAATCAAGGTTCCTGCCGATGCCGCGCCCGGCGACTATACCGTGACCGTCACGGTGCGCCGCTCGCTTTACGGCGAGGACGAGCAGGTAATTTTAAAGGAAGACATCCCGCTTCATGTAGCAAATTATCAAATGCCTGCCCCGGCGGATTTTGGGCTTTACCTCAATTTGTGGCAGCACCTCACGTCGGTTGCGCGCTACCACGATGCCCCGCTCTTTAGTGACGCGCATTTCACCGTGCTCGAAGAGTACGTGCGCGCCATTGCCGCCCTTGGACAAAAATCGGTCACGATCTGCGCAGGCGAGATCCCGTGGGGTGGACAGGGGTGTGCGAACGATCACGCGCACGGCGGCAACCTTTTTGAATATTCGATCATCGGCATCACGAAAAGAAAAGACGGCAGCTTCACTTACGATTACAGCAAGATGCAGCGCTACATTGACCTTTGCGCCGCCCATGGCATCACGGGCGACATTGAGATTTTCGGTCTTGTGAACGTGTGGCAAAAAATGATTACCGAACCGCTTTGCCCCGACTATCCCGAAAACATCGTGCTTCGTTATCTTGACGAGGCGGATGGGTGCCTGAAGTATATGCGCGATCGCGGCGAGATCATTGCCTACGTGCAGGCGCTGGAGGATTATTTCAAGAAAACGGGGCAGATCGCGCGTGTACGTATAGGCGCAGACGAGCCCGCTGACATCGAGCGCTACCGCGCCTCTCTCGCACTGCTTGGTGAGATCGCGCCCTCCTTCCTTTGCTCTACCGCCATCAATCACGCGGAATTTGTGGAGGAATTTCAGCACCAAATCAGCACCGCCGCGCCCTCGCTTTCCTGCATGATCAGCGAGTACCGCACCCTTAAGGAGCACAAGGAAAAATTCCCGCAGAAGAAGCTGCTTTGGTACGTGTGCGGCTACGCCTCCACACCCAATAACTGCATCATCAACCCCTTGACCGACAACCGCGCGATCGGGCCGCTCACGGACCTGCTCGGTGCGGACGGATTTTTGCGCTGGAACTTCTGCCTTTACCCCGAGGATCCCAGAAAAGACGTCAATTACGGCCCCTTCGGTGCGGGTGACGTCAACTTCGTTTACCCCGCCAAAAACGGCAAGGTCCTCCTTTCGCTTCGCTACAAGGCTCTGCAGCGCGGCTTTGGCGACTTTGCGCTCTTAAAGGCACTGCGTGGCAAAAGCCCCAACGCCGCCGACGAGCAGCTAAAGCGCCTCTTCGCCTTTGACCGCAATTCTCTTGCGGAATTTGGCGATCACAGAAAAGCACTTGGGCGCTCGCTCGACTATACGCGCGACAAGGATTATATCAGCCGCGATTGGAACGACTATAACGAGATGAAAGCGGCACTGCTCTCGCAGCTTGCGGGGGAGTGAGAGCACGGAAACATGAAAAGCACCCATTGGAGCACCTGCGATAAAGCAGGTCAGCCGTTGGGTGCCTTTTTCTTATGGCTTGTGTGACCGATTTAGATGCCAATGTCAATTGAACGGAAAAATCAACGTCACCATCGTAGACATGGAAAAACTAATTGTGTTTTACTCGCTTATTTCATCATAGTTTTCGATTTTAACAAATACATATTCTTCATCATCAAGCTCAATTTGCGTTCTGAAATCATCATCCGGATTAGCTTTACCATAGAGACGAATGATAAACTTATCGCTACTTGTACGTTTTCTCCAACCGGTATAAATTTCAATAATCTCTCCCTCAGCATCGTCGCATATGATATCAAAACCTCCGTCAATCCAATTTCTAAGTTGCAAATCCATATGGGATAAATTTTTATCATATGAATCAACAGAAACTTCTCTTCCCTCAAACTCTATCACAAGTTTTAATTCTTCACAGTACCAAATTCCGTCAGACGGAAGACTGGGAGCTATTGTACAACTCGTAGAAACAATTATGATACAAATTAAAATGAATACAAGTATAAATTTTTTCATTTTTATCGCCTTTTATTGTTTATGAAATTTGCATAATTTGTAAACATCTGCTTGTTTTTCTCAAAATCAAGCATTTCTATCTTTTTCTCATTGATCCAATACGCTTTTTGAATGATATTGTAGGTGTATTTCTCGTCCTCGTTTTTTGGGGGATTGTAGAGAAAGTAAGTCTTGCATCTAAGCAATGTTAATTTCACTTGATAATGTGGCTTTAAGTCTATCATTTCTCGCTCCTTTCGGGTGGTAACACGCATTATACCGAAAGAATGCGGAAAGTCCAGAGGTTTTAGGGATTTTTATTTATTTTACTGCGAAGATTTTGCTGTTTTGCAAGAAGCAATTAGCATAACACGAATTGCCGCGCATTTGTCCGACAGAGCTTTATACTGTTGTTCATTGATATAGTTTGTTCTATGTAAAAGCTCGAGCCAATAACCTGTTTCGCTTGCTTCTTTAAGTGCGATTTCGAGTTTTGATATAAAATCCTTTTTGCCTTGCGCGTACTGTGCTTCGTGAATATTTGCGCCAATACTCGTACCGCTTCTGCCGATTTGGTTAGCAATAATCGTTTCATGATTGGATTTCAAATGTTTGACAAGGTTGATAATGTCAACGGAAAAGTCCATTGATAATTCACGAAGTTTAGATTCAGCCATAGTAGCACCTCGCTTTCGGTATTATTATACCATATATTTTGCAGTTTGCAAAGAGTGATGTTGCGGCAAGCCGCAGTGATGTTGTTCGCTTCGCTCACAGTGATGTATTGCGCCGATGGCGCAAAGTGATGTGATGTTTGCCCACTACGCCGTTAGGCGTAACATCACTCACGCAGTGAACATCACTGCTGAAAGCAACATCACTTGCCCGCAAGGGCAAACATCGTTCCAAAAACGAAAAAGCAGTCCAATGGACTGCTTTCGTTTTTGGTGGAGACGGGGGGGCTCGAACCCTCGACCTCACGGATGTGAACCGTGCGCTCTAACCAACTGAGCTACGCCTCCTGGTCGGAATGACAGGATTCGAACCTGCGACATCCTGGTCCCAAACCAGGCGCGCTACCATCTGCGCTACATCCCGACATGGAGCGGATAAATCCTGTCTACCGTGATATTATAGCAAATCACACCTTGTTTGTCAAGTGCTTGTCGAAAAGTTTTAAAGAAATAAAAGTGTCGTTTCTCAAAGCGGGGCAAGCACTGCCACGCGGTCATTTTTACCGAAATCCTGCATAACGGTGCAGGAAAAGCCGTGCTCCTTTGCGAGTGCCGATATGCTTTTTCCCTGATCGTAGCCGATCTCAAAGAAAACGCAACCTCCCTCTTTTAACAAGGGCGTCCACCTTTTAAGAATGGCACGGTAAAAATCCATGCCGTCATCGCCGCCGCAAAGCGCCGCCGCGGGCTCATACCCCACCTCGGTCTGCAAGGTAGGCACGACCGCATCGGGAATATAGGGGGGATTTGACAAAATCGCATCAAAGCTCCCTTTTGCGAACACCGTTTCATCGGGCGCTTCGCAAACGTCGGCAAGCAAAAAGCGGGCGCGCCCCTCCACGCCGTTGCGCTTTGCGTTTCGCGCGGCAAGCGCCAAGGTATCGGGAAAAAGGTCAACCGCGACCGCCGCAGTATCAGGACGGTTGGCAAGCACCGAAACGGCAATACAGCCGCTACCCGTGCAAAGATCAAGGAATTTTGCACCGTTTGGCAGCATACGTATGGCAGCATCCACTAAAATCTCGGTATCGGAGCGAGGTACCAGGCAATGCTCGCTCACCTCATAGGTTTCGCGATAAAAGCCCCACTCGCCAAGAATATATTGAAGGGGATAATGCGTCAGGCGCCTCTCAACTGCCGCCGAAAGCTCCGCGCCCGAAAAGCGCTCGCAAAGCATTCTCGCCTCGCCAAAGGCGTTTTCGATTCCCGCCGCGCGAAGCGCCGCTACGACCTCCTCAAACGTCATTGTCCTTCCCTCCTTTTAAAATTTTTCTTGTATTTTTTGAAAAACCGTGCTACAATATAATAAGAGTTGAGGCAGCAAGGTTTTATCACCGATCAAATGAAAGGAACAAAGCCAAATGCCGAGCAAATCTCCCATTTTAAAAATTTTTGCGGTTGCCGCCGCGACACTCGCGGTTCTTTTCTCGCTTGCCCTAATTGTAGACAAGCTTCTTTGCCACTTGATCACATTTTACGCGGCTTACCGTGCGCCGCACGAATGTGAAGCGCCCGATTCTTCGCAAACAGAGGAATACCCCTTTTGCCCCGACGCCGCACGTTAAATATCACAATTATATTGTGCGCTATTTTTACCGATTTGTCAAGTAGTCGGGGCACAAAAACACGAAATTAGGCATACGCTATATCAAACCAACCACAAGGAGGGTCACCATGCAGGATTTTCACGTTATTTCTCCCAATGCCGTCGATGAGGTCTTTGACAGGATCGGCAAGGAATGGATGCTGATTACCGCCAAGGGTAAGGACGCGGCGGGAAACGACGTCACCAACACCATGACCGCATCCTGGGGCGGCATGGGTATTTTGTGGAATCGCCCCGTTGCCTTTTGCTTTATCCGCCCGCAACGCTACACCTTTCAGCTCACGGAGCAAAGCGAGCGCTTTTCGCTCTCGTTCCTTGGAGAAAAGTACCGCGAGGCACTTCGGTTTTGCGGCACGAAAAGCGGCAAAGACCTTGATAAATTCAAGTCGGCAGGCATCACGCCCGCCGACTTTGAGGGCGTGCCCTTTGTTGCAGAAGCGGAGCTTGCCCTTATTTGCCGCAAGCTTTACGCAGATGACCTCAAAAAGCAGTGCTTTTTAGTGCCCGAGCTGCTATCTAATTATAAGGAAGACGATTTCCACCGCGTGTATGTGGTCGAGATCGAAGCTGTTTTAAAAAGGAACGAGGAATAACCGTCACCATGAACACCGTATTTGAAAACACCAAGGCGCTTTGCATTGCCGCAAAAGCCGCCGCGCCCACGCTTGCAACCGCCCCCACACAAAAGCGCAACGAGGCACTTGCAAAAATGGCAGATGCGCTGATTTTTGATACTGCCGCTATTTTATCCGCCAATAAAGAGGATATTGCAAACGCCGCCGAAAACGGTGTGCCGCGCGTGATGCTTGATCGCCTAACGCTTACAAACGAGCGCATTGCCGCAATCGCCGATGCCATCAGATCGCTGATCGCGCTTGACGATCCGCTTGCCGTAAGCACCTCTTGGGAACGTCCAAACGGGCTTGTTATTACCAAAAAAGCCGTCCCCTTTGGCGTGATCGCCATGATCTTTGAAGCCAGGCCCAACGTGACCGCCGATGCCGCCGCGCTTGCCGTCAAATCGGGCAATGCCGTTGTGCTTCGCGGCGGAAAGGAAGCCATACACACCAATCTGGCGATCGTCGCGTCCCTGCGCCGTGCCGTGTCGGCGCTTGGTATTGACGAAAACGTCATTACACTTGTCACCGACACCACAAGAGAAAGCGCCAACGCCCTGCTTGCCATGCGCGGCTATATTGATCTTCTCATTCCGCGCGGCGGAAAAAGCCTCATTCGCAACTGTGTAGATAACGCGAAGGTGCCCGTGATCGAAACGGGTGCGGGGAACTGCCACGTTTACATAGACAAGGCGGCTGACCTTAAAAAAGCGCTTTCCGTGACAGTCAATGCCAAATGCCAGCGCCCCTCGGTTTGCAACGCGGCGGAAAGCCTGCTTTGCCACCGCGATATTGCCAAAGAATTCCTGCCCGTGTTTTATGAGTCAACGCGCGAGTGGGCGCTTGAGCTGCGCGGCTGCCCCGGAACCTGCCGCATTCTGCCCTCGGCGCTGCCTGCCACCGCCGAGGATCACTACACCGAATATAACGACTACGTGATGTCCGTAAAGATCGTTTCCTCGGTAGAGGAAGCAATTGCCGAGATCAACGAAACGGGCACAGGACACAGCGAAGCAATCATCACCGAGGATGATAGTGCCGCCGAAAAATTCATGGCGCTCGTTGATGCCGCCGCGCTTTACCGCAACGCCTCTACCCGCTTTACCGACGGCGGCGAGTTCGGCTTTGGCGCGGAGATCGGCATTTCCACGCAAAAAATGCACGCAAGAGGTCCGATGGGTCCCTCAGTGCTCACGACCTATAAATACATTGTAACCGGTAACGGAACGGTGAGAAATTAATTTAAGACCCCGACGGCAGTCTTTTTGATCTGCCGTCGGGGTCTTACTATTATATAAATAAAGGGTGCGCCCGAGATTCGGGCGCACCCTTTTTGATTATTGCCAGTTAGCGTTCATCGTGGTGACGAACTTGGCAAGGTTGGTTTCGATCGTGTTCAGATCTTTTCTGTAGTAGGTGCTCCATGCGGAGTTCTGCTGTGCTGCGTAGATAACAAGGTTATCAAGAACCAGCACGGAACCGGTCTTACCTGCCATAACGGTATCCATGATTCTACCAAGGTCGAACATGATACCTGCACGGATGTACTCACACATGTTGGTCTCGTCCTGCGTGGGAGAGTACTTGAGCTGCATGTTAAGCTCGAATACTACGGGAGTGCACTTACGGTAGGACTCACTTGCCCAGCACTCAAGCACTGCGGTGAGCATACGTGCGCTCTCAGCCTTATCACCGCGGCCGTCGAAGTCAACGAATACGGAGTAGATCGAGAAGGGGTTACCAAGAACGGTGTAGTAGTTCTTCTGGTTGGTGTCGTACTTGGGAAGGGGAAGAACGCCGTAGTTCTCTACGGTATCGGATTTAACAAGGCTATCCTCTGCGCACTCCATGTAGGTAACGTAGAAAAGCGCGTTGCCACGATAGAAAGGAGCACCGATATTGGAAGAGCCGCTAGCAGACTTAACCGTGTAGGTGTCATGATAGTGCTGCGTAGCCATCATGTTCGCAAGCTTGGAAACCAGCTTGGTCGTACGGTTGGAGGTAAAGTCGCTCGACAGAACAAGGGTCTTGTTGGGGTCCTTCTGCAACATACGGAGGTTACAGCCGCCGTAGAAGGAGCTGATGGTGTAGTACACTGCGCAAAGACCGAAGTCGTCATCATTCGTAGGACCGTTCTCGGTCTTATCCTTGTACATGTCAGAGGTAGCAAGGTCAATGAGAAGGTCAAGCGTCCACTTGCCGTCATAAACCTTGTTGTAGAGCCACTCGGTTGCGGTGGAAACTCTGTCGTCCTCAGCCAGTGCTCTTTCCTCAAACTTCTCATCAAGGATGTCCTTGTTGAAGTAGATGCAGTGCATCTCGTCGATAGCGGTTACTGCGATATCGCCGGATACGAAGTAAAGAGAATCTGCAATGGAAAGGTTATCCACGATGTTGGAGGGCCACCAGGGCTTATCAAGGTCAAGGTAGGAATCCTCTACGTCATTAAGGTCGTAGAGCAGACCGTTGAGAAGCAGTGCGCCCTGCGTACGGGAATAAGTAGCGATGATATCGAAGTCATGCATACCGGAGTCCTTCGCGTTCTGAACGCGTGCGGCAAAGGACGCGATTTCCCCTGCGGAAGAGGGCTCGGTGATGAAGTTCAGCTCAATGTTAAGACGTGCCTGAACTGCCTCGTTACGCTTGTAAACCGAAGACAGACGTGCATCCTCTGCCTCCTCGGTCTGCTGGAACTCTGCCTTGTTAGCGTTCCAGCAAAGAACCGTGATGGTTTCTTCTTCATAATCAAGGTCGAAGGGCAGCTCGTCATACTGACGCCAATAGCCCCACTCGTCCTCTGCCCAAATGACACCATTTTCATCTTGGGAGAGCTTGACCTCATATCCGCGATCGTTACCATTGCCATTACATGCAACAACAACCAACAAGCAGGATACCAAAGCCAACATCAGTGCAATAATGCGTGCAAACTTTTTCATACTTGCCGTTCCCCGTAAGCTTGCGGGGAACATCCTCCTTTTTTAGATTTGGGATGAAATTTGTTTCCTTTAGATTATAGCAAAAAACGGTCTTTTTGTCAAGCATTTTTCGCAAAAAAATAGAATTAATTTGTTCACTTTTTGTTCACACAAAAGCCTTTTGTGTATTTTGTCAAAAAGGATTCTTCTTTCAAAAATCCTTGGAATTCCAACGATTTTTAGCAAAATAGCGGCACCGTGCAAACACGGCGCCGCCGAAAGTCAAATGTGAACGCGCAAATCTTGTGCATTTTGCCAACGCAAAATTTGTTTAAATCAGCCTGATGCGGTAGGCTTCAAACCAATAATCAAGCTGACAAAGCCACGCAAGAAGCTGCGGTTTTGCCATTAATTGCCCAAACCACGTGCCTCCCGTGCCCGTCAAAAGCGCCTCAAGCCGATCCCTTCTCATCGCACTCGCCAAAAAGCCCTCCCTGCGGCTGAGTCGCTCCGCCAAGAGCCCGCGCACGGCCGCTTCAAACGCAGGGTCCTGCGTTTTGGGATACGGACTTTTCTTGCGCCAGAGCACACGGCCGGGTAAATATCCTCTCATTGCATGGCGCAAAAGCGATTTTTCCACGCCGCTGTCAAATTTATATTCCCACGGCAAATTGAAGACGTACTCGAGAATACGGTGATCGGCAAAGGGCACGCGCACCTCGACCGAGCGATACATACTCATGCGA
>JAZOSR010000043.1:0-12378 GCA_045657225.1 Eubacteriales bacterium
CTTATGGCGCGCGATCGGGGCATTTACCGTGCCGTTATCCTCTTTTACGTTACCGAGCACAATGGCATCGTACACACGCGCGACCTCGTGGGTCTTCAGCTGCTCGGAGAGCGCGACGTGCGCCGCGTCGTTCTTGGCAACGACGAGAAGCCCCGCAGTATCCTTGTCAATGCGGTGCACGATCCCCGGGCGCTCCACGCCCCCGATGCCCGACAGCGACCCCCGACAGTGGTAAAGCAGGGCGTTGACAAGCGTGCCGCTCTCATTGCCCGCCGCGGGGTGCACCACCATGCCCGAGGGCTTGTTGATGACCACGATATCCTCATCCTCATAGATAATATCGAGGGGAATATCCTCGGGCTGTGCCTCGGCAGGTGTGGGGTCGGGTGTTTCGAGCGTGACGGTTTCGTTTCCGCGCAGGCGGTAATTCTTTTCGGGCGTCCCTCCCGAGAGCGAAACGCACCCCTCGGCAATAAGGCGCTCCGCGGCGGAGCGCGTTACCCCAAACGCCGTGGCAAGAAAGGCATCCAGGCGCTTGCCCTTGTCACCCTCGCCGGCCGTTACCGTTTTTACATCAGGCATCGCTTCCCTCTCCCTTATCTTCGTTTTCGGCGCTTTCCTCAGCGCGCTTTTTCTTCACATCGGCAACCGTTTCAAGAATGATGTCAAGGACGAAAAGCGCGGCGCCCACACAAACAGCGGCATCGGCAATATTAAATACCCACATCCAAAAATCAAAGGCGTAAAAATCAATAAAATCAATGACGTAGCCGTAGGCAATGCGATCGATCATGTTACCGATGCCGCCGCCAACGATGAGGGCAAGCCCCACGCGCGAGAGAGGGCGCGCGACGAACTTAAACAGATAAAAGGTGATAAGAGAAATGCCCACCACGGAAAGAATAAGAAAGACCCAGCGGTGGTCTGCCAGCAGTCCAAACGCCATGCCCCTGTTCTCGACGTAGGTGAAGCGCAAAACGCCCCCAATGAGATCAACCTGACCCCGATAGAGGAACGCCACAATCAGCGCCTTGCTGATCTGGTCAAGTAAAACGACCGCCGCAATGATGGCGACCGTTATTATCATCATAATCATAGCAATCCTTCCAAAATAGGGCTGAGTCATTAGATGCAGAAGAAGTGATCTCGGCACGAGAACTGTATTAAATACTGTGAGTGCCGAGAGCGCGTCTAAAAAACACACATAAAATGAAATCCGCTTACGGATTTCTACCCTAAACAATTTAAAAAAACGAAACCGCTTTCCCTTACTTAGAAAGGATAAAGGAAAGCGGTGATTTCAGTTATGGTTAAAAGTGTGTTTTTGGTCTGCGCTAATGAATCAGTCCCACTTTTCGCATTTTATTCGCCAAGCACAGAGCGGCAACGGGGGCACAGGCACCCGTCGTCCACCTTAACGCCGCTTGTGGTGTAATTCCAGCAGCGGTCACACTTCTCGCCCTCGGCGGCGGTGACAACCACACCAATGGTAGCACCCTCCTCGATCAGCGTGCCCTCGGGCGCGCTCTCGTTTTTGAGGTCAACCTGCGACACGATAAAGATGGTGGGAAGCTCGGTGCGGAATGCGTCAAGCAGTGCAAAATCCTCGGCATCGGGCGCATAAACCACCACGCTCGCGTCAAGCGACTTGCCGATCACCTTGTCAGCACGGGCAAGCTCAAGCGCCTTCATGACGGGCTCGCGCAGCTCGAACAGGCGATCCCACTTTGCGCGCACGTCGGCAAAGGCAAGTGCCTCGTCATATGCGGGCATGTCGTTGAGGAATACGCTTTCCGCTACATCGCCCTCGGCGCGCGGCATTGCCTGCCAGATCTCCTCTGCGGTGAAGGACAGGAGCGGTGCCATCAGGCGCGTCATGGTGCTGATGATATGGTACATTGCCGTTTGTGCACTGCGGCGCGCGAGAGAATCGGCAGCCTCGGCGTACACACGGTCCTTGGTAATGTCAATATAAAGCTTGGAGAGCTCTACCGTGCAGAAATTGCAAAGCTCGTGGTAAATCGCGTGGAACTCGTACTTGCCGTATTCCTCGCGCGCAAGCTTCACAAGATCGTTCATGCAGGAAACGATCCACTTGTCGATGTCGTAAAGCTCACTCATCGGTACGGCATCGGTCTTAGGATCAAAGTCGTAAAGGTCGGCAAGCAGGAAGCGCGCGGTGTTACGGATCTTACGGTACGCGTCGGAGAGCTGCTTGAAGATGAGGTCAGAGGCGCGCACGTCAACGTGGTAATCGCTCGATGCGACCCAAAGACGGACAAGATCTGCGCCGTACTTATTGATCATATCAAGCGGGTCAACGCCGTTGCCGAGCGACTTGTGCATTGCCTTACCCTCGCCATCCACGACCCAACCGTGGGTGAGAACGGTCTTAAAGGGAGCCTCAGCCTTGCCCGTCGAGCCAACGGCGGTAAGCAAGGAGGACTGGAACCAGCCGCGGTACTGATCGGCACCCTCAAGGTAGACGTCAGCGGGCCATTCCTTCTCACAAAGCACGCCAAAGTGCGTGGAGCCCGAGTCAAACCAGCCGTCAAGCGTGTCGTTTTCCTTGGTGAATTTCTTGCCGCCGCAATGGGGGCAAGCATAGCCCTTGGGGAGAATATCGGCGGCCTCGGTTTCGTACCATGCGTTAGAGCCCCGCTCGCCAAAGAGCTTCGCGGTCGCCTCGATGGTTTGGTCATCACAAACGGGCTTGCCGCAATCCTCGCAGTAGAATACGGGGATAGGCAGACCCCAATGGCGCTGACGGGAAATGCACCAATCGGCACGCTCGCGCACCATCGACTTGATGCGATCGCCGCCCCACTCGGGCATCCACTGTACCTTGTCGCACGCCTCAACTGCCTCATTCTTAAAGGCATCGACCGAGCAGAACCACTGCGGGGTCGCGCGGAAGATGATGGGAGCCTTGCAACGCCAGCAGTGCGGATACTCGTGCTCGATCTCCTGGCTGGCAAGAAGCGCGCCGCTTTCCTTCAGGTCGGCAAGAATTGCCACGTTACTCTCGTCATAGCGCATACCCGCGAACTTGCCTGCCTCGGCGGTCTGGTAGCCGCGGTCGTCAACAGGCACGAACACGTCGATATTGTAGCGGCGGCAGGTCTGATAGTCATCCGCACCAAAGCCGGGTGCAGTGTGCACACAGCCCGTACCGCTGTCCATGGTGACGTAATCGGCATTCACGACGGTGGAAAGACGGTCAAGGAAGGGGTGCTGTGCCATCATGTATTCAAGCTCCGCACCCTTGAAGGTAGCGAGCACCTCAAACGCCTCAATGCCGCCCACCTGCATGGTCTTCTCAAGCAGAGCATTCGCAACGATATAGCACTCGTCGCCCGCCTTGGCAACCACGTAATCCTCCACGGGATTAAGGGCAATGGCAATGTTGCCGGGCAGGGTCCAGGTGGTCGTGGTCCAGATCACGAAATAGGTCTTGGAAATATCACAGATGCCCGAGAGCTTGCCCTTGTCGTCCGCCACGCGGAATTTGACGTAAATAGAGGTGCAGGGGTCGGTCTTATACTCGATCTCTGCCTCCGCAAGCGCGGTCTCGTCCTTCGGGCACCAATAAACGGGCTTAAGACCCTTGTAGATGTAGCCCTTCTTATACATCTCACCGAATACGCGCACCTCGCGAGCCTCAAATTCGGGCTTCATGGTGAGGTAGGGGTTCTCCCAATCACCCGTGATACCAAGGCGCTTGAACTGACCCATCTGGATATTCACAAAGTTCTCGGCAAACTGATAGCAAGCCGAGCGGAACTCGGGAATCGACATCTTCTTGCGGTCAAGCTTATTCTTCTTGATGATCGCGCTCTCGATCGGCATGCCGTGGTTATCCCAACCGGGGATATAGGGCACCTGATAGCCCATCATGCTGCGGGACTTGTTGATAAAATCCTTGAGGATCTTATTCAGGGCATGTCCCATATGAATATTGCCGTTCGAGAAGGGAGGGCCGTCGTGCAAAACGAACAGGGGCTTGCCCTCGTTTGCCTTCATCATACTGCCGTAAAGGTCGATCTTGTGCCAATACTCAAGCGTTTGCGGCTCGCGCTTGGGCAGCTCGGCACGCATCGCGAACTCGGTTCTCGGAAGGTTCAGGGATTTGCTGTAATCTGTAGCCATAGTTTTTTTCTTGCTCCTTAATATGTATGTTCAACTAAAATGATTTACACGTAACGGTCCGCCAACAAGCGCAGGCGTCCCTTTTTGGTATGCTCGCCAAGCGAGCGGATCTTATATTTGCCAAAGCCACGCACCGTAATGACACTACCCTCCATTACGTCGCGGTCGCATTTGACACTGACCTCGTAATCGACCTCGACCTGCTCCCCCGTGCAGAGCGCTTGCGCGCGCTCACGCGAAAGCCGACAAAGCGCCGCCACCACCGCGTCAAGCCGCGGTGAAGCCACGGTATCGGTCATCGGCTCGAATTTCCTGCCACCGTCAAAATCGGGTGGGAGGTCGGCTTTTGAGATCTTCACGGCATCATTCGCCACGCGCGTGAGATTTTCCTTTAAAAAGTCTGCCATGCGCGGATCGCAAAGCAAGACGGCGCGGGTGCCGTCAAAGACGCAAATATCGCCAATCGCCTCGCGCTTTACGCCAAGGTGAAGGACCGCACCGAGAAAATCACGGTGGGTAAGATTGCGGTAGCCGCTGCCGCGCACGTCAAGTGCCACGACCGCCTCACCCTTTACCTCGTCTACAAGCGAGGTGCGCCACGGCTCGTCCGAGTCGGCAATATAGGGCGGCAGAAAGATCATTCTTGCCCGCTCTGCCTCGGCGTAGCCGCCAAACAGCACGAAGCGGTCCCTTAGCCCCGCAAAGCAAAGCGAAAGAAGGTGCTGCTCACGGGGCGTGAGAAACGCGGTCATAGAAACGGTACCGTCACTCGCGCGTGAGGAAAGGTCCTCGGCGTGTGCAACAAGAAGCGCCTCCTCGGCATTCTCCCCCATCCTCATACCGCAAACAACGCGCCCGACAGGGCAATCAGTAACAAATACGCCACCAAAAAGGAAATATCGATGGGCATATTTTGAAACCAGCCAAGCTTTTCAAACAAGGCGCGGATCGGCATAATGATCGGCTCCGTGACCATCAGGACGAATTTTAAAATGACGTTATCCTCACCAATGGGCAACCAGGAGAGCACGGCGCGCACCAAAAAGCAAAGCTCGATCACGGTTACAAGCGCCGACGCCGTACCGACGACCAAGGTTAAAAACAGATCCATGCCATGCTCCTTTCAAAAATGCAAGAGAATTTTTCAGATCTCGTCGCGGCCGTCCTCGCCCGTGACCTCACCCGTGCGGGGCGAGAAAACAAGCGTGGTGTTCGTCACGCGGCGGAACTCACCGTCAAGCACGGTGATGGCACCGAGCAAAAAGTCAATCAGGCGCATAGCGGCGGGGCGCTCAAGCTCCTCAATGTTCATCACAACGGTGTAGCCGTCCATAAGATAGCCCGCGATCGAGGGACCGTCGTCGTAATTGCGGGGCTTAACGACCTTCAAAAGATTGCCCGTAGCGGCACTTTGCGAGGAACGTCTTTGCGTGGTCTTGGGGGCTTGCTCTTCGTCAAGGTCCTCAATCACGCCGTCCTCCTCGTCCTCCTCGCCACGGTAAAAACCGTTATCGAAGCTGTCATCGTAGGAGTCGTAATCGTTTTTCTTGTTTTTCAAAAAGGGATTTTTCATAAGTACCTCCGTTATGCTTTATATTTTCGTTTTGCTTACTCGTTTTCTTCTTTTTGGAACAAGCGCCGCCCGACACGCACAAGAGAAGCTCCCTCAAGCACGGCGGCGGTAAAGCTCTCCGACATACCCATGGAAAGCGCGAGGGGCGCGGGGAGCATCAGCTCACCTGCAATATCCTCGGCAAGGGTGCGAAGCGCCGCAAAATACACGCGGTATTCCGCCTCACACGCACAGCGCGGCGCCATCGTCATCAGTCCCACCAGCTCCAAATGCGGGAGCTGAAGGATCTCGCGGCAAAGCTCCTGTGCCGCCTCGGGCATGGCACCGCTCTTGGCTTCCTCCCGGCCGATATTGACCTCTGCATACACGCGCACGCGAAGGTCACGCTTTGCCGCGTGGCGGTCGATCTCGCGCGCCAATTCTATGCTGTCAACCGAGTGAATGGCGTGCACCTTATCAATGATATACTTGATCTTGTTTTTTTGCAGTGTGCCGATGAAATGCACCCGCACGTCACTGCTTTCATATTGCGGATAATGGGCAAGCAGCTGCTGCACACGGTTTTCACCGACGTCGGTAACACCAAGCGACAAAAGCGCCGCCAGCTCCTCGTCGGTCGCGTACTTCACCGCCGCGATCATCGATACACCGTCCGCGCGCCCCGCGCGCGTGAGAGTGTCGGCGAGCTCTTCCCGTACCGCTCCTAAATTCCGTTTGATATATTCCATGTCATTTCAACACTTTCCCGTCGTACACACGACGCGTGCTGCGCACGATCACGTCGCCCACCAAAAGCCCCGTTTCATCATCACTCCCCGCCACAAGCAGACAGCCGTCCTTACGGTACAGGGGTGTGAGCACACATTTTTTTGCCACACCGTCCCTTGCCACGTAGGTGATAAGAGCACCGTCCTCCTCGTACACCGCGGACATCGGGAGCGAAAGCCCCACGATCTCGCCGCAGGCGATCTCGATCTCGGCAAATCGGAGCTCGGTCATATCAGCACCGCTATCCGAGCAAGAAAACGTAAGCAGAACCGTTCCGTCAACATCGGCATCCGACACGCGGTCAAGCATAGCATTCACCGCAAGCCCCTCGCGTACAAGCGAAATTTGATACGCCTCGCCAACGGTAAAGCGATTCTCGTCGGCGGGTATCGTAATCGCAAAATAACAAATATCGTCGCACACTACCTTGCCGACCGTCCTTTGCGTGTCCTGCGGCGATGCAAGCAGAGCGCGGAGTCCCCCGGGTGTCAACGTTGCTAAAACCGAGGGCGTCATCACGGCTTCGTAGCCGTCTGCCGTGCGGTAAAATATACCGTCCTCCTCGGCAGTAGCGCTGTCAAACGCGCTCGCGTCGTTTTTGATCAGCTCGGCAAGCTCGGCGTTCAGCTCCTCAATACGGGCGCGGTACGCCTCACCGTTTTTGGCGGCATCGCGCTTGTCAAGCGCATCCGAAAGAATAGCGGTCGATGCGCCATTGGCAGGCAAGCAGCCGCTTGACAGATCACGCATCAACGCGCCGTAAGCACCGTAGTAATCGGGAAGCGCGGCATCAAGAGCATTCTCAAGCCGTTCAAGCTCCTCGCACAGCGCCAGCGCCTTTGCGCGCGTTCCCGCGTTGGCACCGTCGGCATACACCTTTGCGATCTCCTCACCCGTCGCGACTACCGTGCCATCATCGGCAAGGTAAAGGATGGGGCCGTTGTCAACGCCGTCAACCGTCACCTCGGAGCGAAAAAAATACGCCGTGGCGCGATACGCGTCATTTACCGTAGCATATGCCACGCGCTCACCGTGCCAGACCTCCGCACGCCTTGCCACCTCGGAAAGCAAAACGCCCACGAGCAGTGCCAGCAAAAGCAAAATGCAAAGTATCTGCACAAGGGTTTCAAGCGTGCGAGTGCGTGTCCTTGACATGAGCGCCCCTTTCCGTCGCGCAAGCGCGAGCAAATAATGATAATATATTATATCATATTATGCGCTTTTTTGCCAATCTCCATTGCATTGTTTACAATTTCTTCATATTTACGCATACATCCGCCCTCATCAACCGTCAAGGGCAGCACGTAATCCTTTGCCGAAAACCAAGTGATCTGGCGCTTGGCATAGCGCCTCGTTGCCATTTTCAGCGCCTCCACGGCTTCCTCATAAGTACACTCGCCCGCCAGATACGGCAGCAGCTCCTTGTAGCCGATCGCCGCGGCGGCAGTCCTTGATGCCTCGAAAACACCCGCCTCAAGCAAGCGCCTCGTTTCGTCAAGCAGACCCTCATCCAGCATCTTGTCAACGCGCGCTTCAATGCGGCGGTAGAGCAGCTCCCTGCTCTCAAAAGCAAGCCCGATCACCGCGGCGCGGTAGCGCGGCGGCATCTCGCGTGAGCGCCTGTCCCATTCGCTTTTCGGAATACCCGTTGCGCGCCATATCTCAAGCGCGCGGATCACGCGGCGCAGATTGCCGGGGGGCGTGGCGGCGGCACTGATGGGATCGACCTTGGCAAGCTCCTCGTGCAAATACGCGTTGCCGTGGATCGCGGCAACCTCCGCCAATTCCTCTCGGAGCACGGGGTCACCCGAGGGCGACTCGGGCATACCGCGCAAAAATACGTCAAGATAAAGCCCCGTGCCGCCGCAAAGGATCGGCACCTTGCCGCGCGCCGCAATATCCGCGACCGCCGCCTGTGCCGCCTCGCAATAATCTGCCGTGGAAAACGCAGCATCGGGCTCAACCACGTCAATGAGATGATAGGGCGTTTTGGCGCGGTCTTCCTTTGTCGGCTTTGCCGTGCCAATATCCATGCCGCGATAGACCTGCATCGAATCGCAAGAAACGATCTCGCCGTCAAGCCTTGCGGCAAGCGTTTCGGCAAGCGCGGATTTGCCGCTTGCGGTGGGACCCACGATCGCCCAAATTTTCGGTTTTTCCTGCACCAATACCCCTCCTTTTTATCAAAATTGCCTCTCGGCGTGCGCCGAGAGGTCAAGGTTTTTTAACATGACAGCCAAAGCCATCGCACAAGCGCGGGAGCCTCCAAAAGCTCGCTTAAAACACCGCCCTTTGAAAACAAGATCCACACAACCACAATGACGATCAGCACCGATACCACGATCTTTGCCACCTTGCCAAGAAAGCGAAGGGCAAAGTAAACGGCGAGCACACCAACAAGGATCATGACAAGCGCCATGGCTATGTCCGTAAATATCTGTAAGTCAAACATACGTATCCTCCCCTTTCCTTTCAATTTGTCACTTATGTTTTAATATTATACCACGTTTTTTCATTTTTTGCACCTGTTGGCAAAAAATCGGATCAAAAAGATTTTCGCGGCGCCAACAAAAGCAAGGCGCAGATGTAGTTACCTACTCCAAGCCGACCGCGTCGCCCGACAACGCAGTATTGGACAATTTATACAATCAGCATCGCGTCACCGAAGCTGAAAAAGCGATATTTTTCCGCCACTGCCGTTTTATAAGCATCCAAAACCGCCTCGCGGTTGTAAAATGCCGATACCAGCATCACAAGTGTGCTTTCGGGCAAGTGGAAATTGGTGATGAGCGCGTCAACGGCGCGGAAGCGGTAGCCGGGGTAGATAAAAATACCCGTATCCCCCGAAACGGGGTGAATAATGCCCTGCTCGTCCGCCACACTCTCCAGTGTGCGACAGGAGGTCGTGCCGACCGCAATGATCCTGCCGCCCGCGGCGCGCGCCTCGTTGATGGTGGCGGCGCTCTCCTCGCTGACCGAGATATACTCGGTGTGCATAACGTGCTCGTCAAGCCTGTCTACCTTGACGGGGCGGAAGGTGCCAAGACCTACATGAAGCATAACGGGTGCGATCTTCACGCCCTTGGCACGTATTTTTTCAAGCAGCTCGGGGGTAAAGTGCAGCCCTGCGGTGGGCGCGGCGGCGGACCCCTCCTCCCTTGCGTAAACCGTTTGATAGCGGCTATTGTCCTTTAACTGCTCGGTGATGTACGGCGGCAGAGGCATCATGCCGATCTCGTGCAGAATATTGTAGATGTTTTCGTGCTTTTCTTTGTCATAGGAGAAGGAAATGAGGCGGTTACCCTCCTCCACGATCTCCTTCACCTCACCGTGCAGCAACCCCTCGCCGAAGACGAGCTTCGCGCCCACGCGCGCACGCTTTCCGGGCTTCACCAGGCACTCCCACGTGTCAAGCTCGCGCTGACGCAGGAGCAGCAGCTCGATCGCCGCGTCGGGTCTTCCCTCCACGTTGCCGTAAATGCGCGCGGGGATCACCTTTGAGTCGTTGATGACGAGCACGTCACCCTCGCGAAGATACTCCACCACGTCAAAGAAATGCTTGTGCGCAAGACCGCCCGTCTTACGATCAAGCACCATCAGGCGCGACGTGTCCCTTTTTTCCATTGGATGCTGTGCGATCAGCTCCTCGGGCAGGTCATAGTAGAAATCGGAGGTGGCAAGATCGGTTTTGATTTTTTCGTTGATGATCGGCTGCGACATGGCGGATCCTTTCCCTTGTAAAATAATTTTGAAAAAACGTTGACAATCTCCTAAATTTATGTTAATATAAATAGGAAGACCAAATCGGTCGGAAAAACATAATATAATGATAGAGGCGCACACTGTGACCTGACACGCGCAAGGCAGCCGTTGCCGTTTGAGCACGTTTTGGAGCGCAGAGTGCCGAAGTTGGTCCTTCGCGGCGAAGGTCCTGCTGGTCCGCACGATTCAGAGTTGTGGGACTGTCGTCAAAGATTTGATGGAGAGCTATCTGTATATGTGCGAGGTTGCCATACCTTTATTATAGTACAAATACAGCTGGTTTTCAACCAGTTTTTTTATTTTTCTTGTGTTTTTCCGCTAGCCAAGCAAGACTTGGAGAAAGGACATCGCTATGAGCAAGCAAAAGAAAACCATTTTTACCGGTGCGGCAACCGCCATTATCACCCCCTTCAAAAACGGCGCGATCGATTACGACACCTTCGGCGCGCTGATCGACAAGCAGATCGCCGCGGGCATTGACGGCATCGTCGTGGCGGGCACCACGGGCGAGGCGGCAACGCTTTCCCACGAGGAGCACTGCGACCTCCTGCGCTATTCCGTAGAAAAGGTGGCTGGGCGCGTACCCGTCATTGCGGGCACGGGCAGTAACGATACCGCCTACGGCATTGAGCTGTCGCGCTACGCCTGCGAGGTCGGATGTGACGCACTGCTGCTGGTCACGCCCTACTACAACAAGGCAACGCCCAAGGGACTTATCAAAAATTTCCTTGCCACCGCAGACGCGACCGACAAGCCCATTATCCTTTATAACGTCCCCTCCCGTACGGGTGTGAACATCACTATGCCCGTTTACCGCGAGCTGGCAAAGCACGAGCGTATCGTTGCCGTGAAGGAGGCTTCGGGCAACATTTCCGCCATCGCGCAGCTCATCGACGAGTGCGGTGACGCGCTTGACGTTTACTCCGGCAACGACGACCAGATCGTGCCGATCATGTCGCTTGGCGGTAAGGGTGTTATCTCGGTCGTTTCGGGGATTCTCCCGAAGGAAACGCACGACATTTGTGCCGCTTGTCTTGCAGGTGATTTCAAGACGGGTGCCGAGCTGCAGCTGAAGTACCTGAAGCTCATCAACACGCTGTTTTGCGAGGTCAACCCCGTTCCCGTCAAGGCGGCAAGCGCACTGCTTGGGCTTTGCAACGGCGAGCTTCGCCTCCCCCTTTGCGAGATGGAGGATGACAATCACGCGAAGCTCGTTAATGTGATGAAGCAGTACGGTCTGCTTTGATCTCCCTTAATTTCACGAAAGGAAGTTTAGCATGTTAAACATTCTTCTTTGCGGCTGTGGCGGCAGAATGGGTGCGGCATTCACCGCCGCAGCTACCGCCGCGGGCGACCGCGTGATTGCGGGTATTGACGTCAATCCCGCCGCAGAAAGCACCTATCCCGTTTTTGCCTCCCCCGACGAGTTTGCGGGCAAGGCTGACGTGATCGTTGATTTTTCGCACCATAGCGCCCTTGCAGGGCTTCTTGCCTACGCGGAGCGCACAAAAACGCCCATTGTGATCTGCACCACGGGACATAGCGACGAGGAGCATGCCATGATGAAGGACGCGGCAAAAAACGTGCCCGTGTTTTTCTCGCGCAATATGTCGCTTGGCATCAATCTTCTGATCTCGCTTTGCCGCAAGGCGGCGGCGACCCTTGGGCTTGACTTTGACGTAGAGATCATCGAAAAGCACCACAACAAGAAGCTGGACGCACCGAGCGGCACGGCTCTGATGCTTGCCGACGCGATCAAGGAAACCGACGAGAGCGCACCGCGCACGTACATTTACGACCGCCACGCCGTGCGCCGCGCGCGTGAGCGCGGCGAGATCGGGCTTCATGCCGTACGCGGCGGCACGATCGTTGGCGAGCACGAGGTACTGTTTGCAGGCAAGGACGAGGTTGTTACCCTCTCCCATAGCGCAACCTCTCGCGAGGTCTTTGCGACGGGCGCGATGCGCGCCGCGCATTACATGGCAGGGAAGCCCGCGGGATTTTATAATATGGATAACGTGCTTGAAGAACTATAAGAGGGTCTGTTCATTTTGCGCAGGCCAAAAACACACACAATGACTGCCTTCCCCGTTTTCTTTCGCGCAAAATAAAAATCGCCCCGTTTG
>JAZOSR010000044.1:0-13941 GCA_045657225.1 Eubacteriales bacterium
TCCTTGAGGGCTAAACGCCTTCATTTGCTACGCAAAAGCGGAGAACTTGCCCCTGAATGGGCGGATTACGGGGGCTCGATCAACTCGGGCGAGCCGCCCGAGTAAAACAGAACGCCTCGGCGGTTTAACACCGCCGCCGCAAGCGGTTCAGGCGTTCTTCCCGCGCTTGATTTTTTAAAATCAAGCGGTGGGTTGTTCGCACCCGTGGTCTACTCAAAGCAAAAAGAAGACCCCCACGAACGTGGGGGTCTTCTTTTTGTTGGAGCGGATTACGGGGCTCGAACCCGCCACCTCGACCTTGGCAAGGTCGCGCTCTACCAAATGAGCTAAATCCGCGAAAACCGATTGCTCGGTTTTATGGTGCCTCCGGTCGGAATCGAACCAACGACACGAGGATTTTCAGTCCTCTGCTCTACCAACTGAGCTACAGAGGCAAAATGGCGACCCGGATGGGACTCGAACCCACGACCTCTAGCGTGACAGGCTAGCGTTCTAACCAACTGAACTACCGGGCCGGACCATCGCAGGAACGGTACTCCGAACCGGCGACGTTTGATATTATATCACAGTGATGCTATCTTGTCAACACCTTTTTTTCAAATTTTTTAACTTTTTTTGAAAAAGCCCTCAATATCGGCTTTCGTAAAGATATATTTGTTTTCACAAAAATGGCAAGATACCTCAAGCTCCTCGGGCTTACCCTCCGCCTTTTGCTCCGCGAGCATTTTGTCAAGCTCGTCTTTCCCGACCGAGCGAAGCGCGCTCTCAATGCGCGCCCGTGAGCAGGTGCACTGATACGATACGTCAAATTCATCAAACAGATCGTACTCAATACCGTCAAGCGCAATGGCGGCAATTTCTTCGAGCGAAAGACCGCGGTCAAAAAGTGCGGAAACGTTGCCGAGCGAGGAGGCATTCTTCTCCAGCTGCTCGACCACCGCGTTGTCGGCAAAGGGCAAAAGCTGTACCACCACGCCACCTGCGGCGCGGCAGGTATAATCGGTATCAACAAGCACACCGAGCGCGCAAAGCGTTGGGATCTGCTCGCTTTCCGCATAATAAGATGTAATATCCTCGGCGATCTCGCCGCTGACCAGCGGCACCACGCCGTGCGAGGGCTCCTTGCCGCCAAGGTCCTTGACGACCGTCATTGTACCTCTGCCAACAGCGCCGCCAACATCAAGCTTACCGTTTGATTTTAAGGGCAGGTCGGCGAGGGGATTTTGCGCATAACCGCGCACGTTGCCCATGTAATCCGACACGGCGATCATCTTGCCGATCGCACCGTCACCCGAAATGATGAGGGAAAGCGTATCGGTCTTCTCGCCAAGCATAGAGCCCATGACGGACACGCCCGTGAGGAGCCTGCCGAGTGCCGCAGTGACCGTGGGGGAGGTCTTGTGGATCTTTACCGCCTCATTCACGATTGCTTTTGAATTGATCACGTGGATACGCGCGCTTCCGTCACGCGTCATGCCGCGCAAAATCGTTGATTTTTCCATACTGTTACACCTCTTTTTTACATCTTGCCGCCACGAACCAGCGCTCGGTCTGCTCGTCGGGCTCTCCAAAATCCATATCTGCGTAAAAGGAAATATCGACAAATCCTGCGGCGGTAAGCGCCGCGATCAGCTCTTCCTTTTGATAACAGCGCTCTGCCTGCTCCTCGTCGGCGCGCTCGTAGCGTCCGTCCTCACCCTCGGCAAATACCGAGAGATAAAATTTGCAAATGCCGCTTGCCTCGTTATATTCGTTTTGCCAGCCGCAGTAGCAGTCCTCGTCCTCTAAAATATAGGCGTTATCCGCAAAGACGTGCTTAAATTTATAGGGAGTATTCACGTCAAAAACGAAAACGCCATCGGGGTCAAGGTAATTATGTACGAGCGAAAAGCATTTCAAAAGCTCGCCCTCGCCC
Source organism: Eubacteriales bacterium (assembly GCA_045657225.1). Classification (GTDB taxonomy): domain Bacteria; phylum Bacillota; class Clostridia; order Oscillospirales; family CAG-272; genus Firm-07. Next base: position 1,916 of record JAZOSR010000044.1, read on the forward strand.
ACAAGATAATTGATACAGTCAAGCGAGCTGACAACGGCACCCACTGTGCCGTAAAGCTCAAAATCACGCATATCCTGCTGTAAAAAGAGCACGCCCTCAGCGCCCGCCGTTTCATACTTGCGCTCAAACGCCTGTGAGAGCATTTCGGCGCTTGCGTCAACGCCGATCATGTCAAAGCCACGCTTCGCCATTTCGACCGTCAGCTTGCCCGTGCCACAGCCAAGATCGAGCACCAGATCGGGTTTCGTGCCAAAGCGCGCGAAAATCCTTTCATAAAACGTGGCGAACGCCGCGTGATCAACCTCACGGTTTAACGTATCGTAAACTCTTGCCAATGCCTCGTAAGCGCGCACGGTGCTCACCTCCCTTTCACAGTATCTTATATTTTACCCGATTTCGACTATAAAGTAAAGTCCTTTCCGAAAAATTCCCCGAAAATGCGGTCAACATCCCCCGCGCCCATCACAAGCAGCAGATCTCCCGCGGAAAGCTCGCCGCGCACCGCGGCGGCGGTATTCTCAATACTGCCGCAATAGCGCGCCTTATCCCCGATCGCCTCGGAAAGTGTGGCGGCGCTCACGCCCCACTCGTTTTTCTCGCGCGCGGCGTATATATCAGTTAAAAGCACGCGGTCGGCGCTTGAAAGTGCCGCGGCGATCTCGTGAAGAAACGCCGCCGTGCGCGAATAGGTATGCGACTGAAAGATCACCGTCAGCTTGCCGTGGCATAGCGTGCGCGCCGCCGTGATCGCCGCTCGGATCTCGGTGGGGTGGTGGGCGTAATCGTCAAAAACCTCGGCACCGCAAAAGATCCCCTTGTATTCCATGCGGCGCGCGGCACCGCGAAAGGCAAGAAGCGCCGTGGCAATATACTGAAAGGGTATTCCGCAAAGGTCTGCGGCGGCTACCGCCGCCAACGCATTTTTCAGGTTGTGCTCGCCGGGCACGGACAGGGTGATCTTTCCCGCCACGCCGCGCGGTGTGGAAAAATCAAAGCTACCGCCGCCGCTTGAAAGTGCGGCACCGCTCATGCGGTAATCCGCGTCCTCGCCCTCTCCGAACGTAAAAACCCGCACCCCCGCGCCTTTGGCGGCGGCGATCAGCGCCTCCTCCCTGGCGGGCAACAAGGCACAGTCGCTTGCCATAGCGGCAAATTCGCCAAACGAGGCAAGGAGTGCCGCCTCATTCTCAAAAAAGTCCACGTGGTCAAGCTCGGCGTTGAGCACGACTGCCACGCTCGGCGGCAGATGCAAAAATGAATTACCGTATTCACACGCCTCAAAAATAAAGTCCTCGCCCTCACCGATTTCGGCGGTGCTCCCCGTGCGCTGCATCACGGCACCGCACAGCACGGTGGGCGAGCGTACGGCGGTAAAAAAGATATCCCCCAGCATCGACGTGACCGTGCTTTTGCCGTGACTGCCCGCCACACCAATGCGCGTAGGATATTTCATCATCAGGGCACCGAGATAATCGGCGCGTGAAAAAAGCGGCAGCCCAAGCGCCAACGCCGCGCGGTATTCGGGATTATCCTCCCCGATCGCAAGGGTATATACCGCAAGGTCACTGCCCACGACATTTGCCGCATCGTGCCCGTGCGCGACCTGCACGCCGAGTGATTTCAAGCGCTCGGTTTGTCTGTTTTCCGCACGGTCGGAGCCCGCTACCAAAAGCCCCGCAGCGAGCGAGAGCTCGGCAAGCGCCGCCATGTGCACGCCGCCGATGCCAATAAACCAAACGCGTCGCGCGCGCGATAACAGCTCGGCCGCCTCTTTTGTTGAATGGTTTGTGTTTGCCAGCGACACTGTTTTTTCTCCTTTTTTGCATTATTCTGTCGAAATTATCAGTTTTTAGGGCTTCGATTTCACACAAAGCACACAGTTTTATTGAATAACTTCCACAAAAATAATTTATACTATCATCATGAAATAAATGCCAAACATCTGGCAAAATGCTTTAAGGAGGCAAGAAAATGCAGATCACCGATATTAAAATTCGCAAATTGTTTGACGAGGGTCCGATGAAGGCGGTTGTTTCCGTCACGTTTGACAGTCAGCTTGCCGTGCACGACATCAAGGTCATCAACGCAAGAGATCGTTTCTTTATCGTGATGCCCAGCCGCAAGAACCCCGACGACACCTACCGCGACATCGTACACCCCATTAACGCGCAATTCCGCGCAACGCTTGAAAGCGCCGTGATCGCCGCTTACGAGGAGGCGCTTGCCTCAGCCGCCGAGATGCCCCCCGTTGAGGAGGAGATCGCCGCAGGCGAGGAAGCCGTTCCGGTGTTTTAATTAAAAAAGCAAGCCCGAGCAACGTTGTTGCTCGGGCTTTTCTTATTGCGTTACAGCTTACCAAACCCCGCGAGGATCCCGTTCTCGCGGATGGTGAGTGTGGCAAAGGTAGGAATGCGGTCGGGTGGCTCGCCAAGGCTCCCCGGGCAAACGACCAGCAAAGGCTTTTCGAGCCGCTCGCCGTTTTCAAGCAAATATCCTGCAGGATACGTGCGCTCAAGCGGCACGTGCGTGTGACCGTAGAGGAGAACGTCGGCGTTTGCCGCCGCGGCGGCGACAAGGGCGCGGGAAGGCCCACCCTTGACACCAAGGGCGTGACCGTGCGTCATAAAAATGCGGGTATTGGCAAACACCTCAACACGCGAAAGCGGCAGTTCGCTTGACATAAACCAATCACAGTTGCCGCGCACGGCGCGCACCGTGACCTCATTTTCGTCAACGACGGCAAGATCACGCAGTCCGTCACCGAGAAAGAGCAGCACCGTGGGGCGCACGCGCGAAACGATCTCTGCAAGGCGGTCGCCCCTGCCGTGCGTGTCCGATACGACTAAAATATCCATGCCGTCAGCAAAGCTCGATAAGGTCCTTCGGGGAGGCGGTAATATCCCTTACCGTGCCGTCCGCGCCGACCACGATCATATCCTCGATACGGCAACCGTATTTACCCTCAATATAAATACCCGGCTCGACCGTGACAACGTGCCCCGGGCGCAGGACCTCGTCGGGCGCGGCATTTTTCGCGGCACGGGGTGCTTCGTGAACGTCAAGTCCGACACCGTGTCCGAGCGAATGGGTGAAAAGACCCTCATAGCCCGCCTTGTTGATCACGCCGCGCGCGGCGGCATCAAGCTCTCGGCACGGGACGCCCTCTTTTGCTGCGGCAATTGCCGCGCTTTGCGCTGCAAGCACGGTCGCATACAGTTTTTTCATCTCGTCATCTGCCTTGCCGATCACCACGGTGCGCGTCATATCCGCACAGTAGCCGTCGATCCGCGCGCCGAAATCCATGGTGAGAAATCCGCGCTCTAACTTCTTCGCGCGCGGTACGCCGTGGGGCATGGAGGAGGCGGCACCCGATACGGCAATGGTGTTGAACGCCACGCCCTCCGAGCCCGCGCGGCGCATGAAATGCTCCAGCTCAAGCGCGACCTCAACCTCGGTCATATCCCCATGAATGGTGCGTAAAATATGTGCAAACGCATCGTCCGTGATCCTTTGTGCGCGCAAAATGGCGGCAAGCTCCCCCTCGTCCTTACAAATGCGAAGATCGCCGAATATAAGGGAGGCGCCGAGCAAAAGCTCCACGCCCTCAAGGCGTGCTTCCAGCGTCGAGCGCAGACTGAGCGTCACGTGGCGCTCCTCTAAAAGAAGCGATTTCGCGCCCTCGTCCGCAAGCAGCTCGGGGATCGCGGCGAGCACACCGCCACGCGGCGAAAGCACGGTAAAGCCCTCTGCCGCGCCCGCCTTTGCCGCCTCAATATAGCGGTCATCGGTGAGTAAAAACGCCTTGTCCTTAAAAATCAGCAAATAACCGTCCGAATACGGAAAATTACAAAGATATCTTCTGTTTTGCGGTGATGAAATCAGCGCCGCGTCCGCCTTGCTCGCAAGGCGCTCTTGAAATTTTTGTAAATGTGTCATAGCTCCCCCTCCTCACTGAAATTAAGCCATTCCGATAAGATCGTATTCGATACGTACATACCCTTTTCGGTAAAGGCGATCCTGCCGCCCTCGCGGCAAAGAAAACCGCCTGCAACAAGTCGGGAAACGTCGCCGTACGCCTCCTCAAAGCAAACACCGAAGCGTGCCTTGAAATCCGCCTCGTCAATTCCCCGAAACAAGCGCATACGAAGCATGACGTACTCCTCACGCGCCTCCTTGCCCGCAATGACCGTGCGGTCGCATTCGATCGCGGTAAGAGTTCCCTCCTCGACCGCCTTAATATATGCGGTGGTATCGGCAGGTGCCGCATAGCGCGCACCGCCAAAATAAGAATGTGCCGCGGCACCGAAGCCGAGGTAATCCTCGCCCTGCCAATAGCGCGTATTATGGCGAGAGCAATACCCGCTCTTCGCATAATTGCTGACCTCGTAATGTAAAAATCCCGCGTTTTTGAGCCTTGCCGCGATCTGCAGCTGCATATCGGCAACCTCATCATCATCGGGCAACACCAGCGAGTGCCGCATACGCCAAAAGGGAGTGCCCTCCTCAACACGCAGTCCGTACGCCGAAATATGCGTCGGCAACACCGAAAGCACGGCATCAAGCGTGCGGTCAAGGCTCTCCCTTGTCTGGTGCGGAATGCCGAACATCACGTCCACACTGATATTTTTAATCCCCGCCGACCTTGCCGCCGTAACGGTGGTCAAAAACTCACCAAAGCCGTGCGGTCTGCCCAGCGCCGCGAGCTCATTTTCGTTCGCGCTTTGGAGCCCCACGCTGACACGGTTGACACCCGCCGCGACAAGCCCCTCAAAAAAGCCCTCCTTGAAGGTGGCGGGGTTGCACTCCACCGTGATCTCCGCCGTGTCTGACACTCGGTAACAGCCCCTGACGGTATCCAAAACAGACGCGATCTCCTCGTGTGTGAGCAGCGAGGGCGTGCCGCCGCCGAAATAGACCGTATCGACCACATAGTCCCCTGCCACCGTCGCCTTTGCCGCCACGTGCCGCTTCAATGCCGCAAGATAGGCATTCCGCACCGCGCTTGTCGCGGGTGCGGAATGAAAATCGCAATATCGGCACTTTTGCAGACAAAAGGGAACGTGGATATAAATGCCAAGCGAGCGATCAGTCATTGTCGTCAAGCTTGAGCACCGCCATGAACGCCTCGGGAGATACCTGCACCGAGCCGAGCTGACGCATTTTCTTTTTACCCTCTTTTTGCTTTTCAAGCAGCTTCTTCTTACGCGTAATGTCACCGCCGTAGCACTTGGCAAGCACGTCCTTACGCATTGCCTTGACGGTTTCGCGCGCGATGATCTTGGCGCCGATCGCCGCTTGGATCGGTACCTCAAAGAGCTGACGCGGAATGTTATCCTTTAATTTTTCGGCAATGCGGCGCGCACGACCGTACGCCTTATCCTCATGCACGATAAACGAAAGCGCATCTACCTGCTCGCCGTTCAGGAGAAAATCAAGCTTGACAAGCTTGCTTTCCACGTACCCCTCAAGCTCGTAATCGAGCGAGGCGTAGCCGCGCGAGCGGCTCTTGAGCGCGTCGAAAAAGTCGTAAATGATCTCATTGAGGGGCAGACGGTAATGAAGCTCGACGCGCTGGGCATCAAGATACTTCATGTCAACAAACACGCCGCGTCTGTCCTGACAAAGGTCCATAAGTCCGCCGACGTAATCGGTGGGGGTGATGATAGAGGCGCGCACGATGGGCTCATAAGCCTTATCGACCTCGGCGGGGTCGGGATAGTTCGTGGGGTTATCGATACGGATCGTTTCGCCGTCGCGCTTGGTGATCTCATAAATAACGCTGGGTGCGGTGGTGATGAGGTCAAGATTGAACTCGCGCTCCAATCTCTCCTCGATGATCTCCATGTGTAAAAGCCCAAGGAAGCCGCAACGGTAGCCAAAGCCGAGCGCGATCGAGGTTTCGGGCTCAAAGGAGAGCGCCGCATCGTTTAACTGCAGCTTTTCAAGCGCGTCACGCAGATCGCCGTAACGCGACCCATCCGCGGGGTAAATGCCCGCATAGACCATCGGCTGTACTGCCTTAAAGCCGGGGAGCGCCTCGGCGGCGGGATTGTCCGCCAGCGTCACGGTATCACCCACGCGCGTGTCCCCGACGCTCTTGATGGAGGCGGTCAGATACCCTACCTCGCCCGCGCGGAGCACCTCGCATTTCGACAGCCCGAAGGCATCCATCACGCCGACGTCCACGACCTCAAAGCAAACGCCCGTGCTCATCATTTTGATGGTGTCGCCCGCGCGCACCGCGCCGTCTACCACGCGGATATTGACAACAACGCCAAGATAGCTATCGTAATAAGAATCAAAGATCAGCGCCTTAAGGGGTGCGTTTTCATCACCCTTGGGGGCGGGAATATCGCTGACGATGCGCTCAAGCACGTCACCGATATTAAGACCCATTTTTGCTGAAACAGCGGGGCAATCCATGGCTGGAATGCCGATCACGTCCTCGATCTCCTGCCGTGCCCCCTCAATATTGGCGGAGGGCAGATCGATCTTGTTAATAACGGGCAGGATTTCAAGATTGGCATCTACGGCAAGATAGGCGTTGGCGAGCGTTTGCGCCTCGATGCCCTGCGTGGCATCAACGATCAAAAGCGCGCCCTCGCAGGCATTAAGAGACCTTGAAACCTCGTAATTAAAGTCAACGTGGCCGGGGGTGTCGATCAGGTTAAGAATATAATCCTCGCCGTTTTTGGCAGTATATGCAAGGCGCACGGCGCGTGCCTTAATGGTGATGCCGCGCTCCCTTTCAAGATCCATATTATCAAGCATCTGCTCCTCGATCTCGCGCGAGGAAACGGCTCTGGTTTCCTCAAGCAAGCGGTCGGCAAGCGTTGATTTACCGTGGTCAATATGTGCAATAATCGAAAAATTGCGGATATGTGCCTGTCTTTCGGTCATGTACGGTTACCTCTTATCAAATTATTGCTATTATTATATCACATTTTAAGCGCCACGACAAGTTCTTTTTTCAGATTTTGTTTTTCGGCGCCAAATTCAAAAAAACAACAATAATTATCTAATATTTTTTGTTTTATGACTTGCCAAATCGCATCATTTGTCTTATAATAAGTATATATCTCCACAAAACGAAAGGAGCAGACCATGAAAAACTGTGTAATCGTCGGTTACGGCGGTATGGGCGGTTGGCACGCACGCCACATCAAGGAGGGCGGCGCGGTGAACCTCGCCGGCATTTACGATATCAAAAAAGAGCGCGCCGAGGCGGCAGAGCGCGAGGGCATTTACGCATACCCCTCGTTTGAAGCCGTGCTCGCTGATGAGCGCGTTGATTTTATTACCATTGCAACCCCTAACGAGTGGCACAAGCCCCTCGCGATTGCCGCGCTTGAGGCGGGTAAGCACGTCATTTCCGAAAAGCCCGTGACCCTATCGACCTCGGACCTTCTTGACATCATTGCCGTTGCAAACAAAACAGGCAATCTCTTTACCGCGCACCAGAACAGACGCTGGGATTGCGATTACCAGATGACGCGCACTGCGTACCATTCGGGCAAGCTCGGTCGCGTGACCTCGATCGAATCGCGCTACCACGGCTCGCGCGGTATCCCCGGTGACTGGCGCGGCAAGAAAGAGCACGGCGGCGGCATGATCTTTGACTGGGGTATTCACCTCATCGACCAGATGTTCGGCATCGTTGACGACAAAAAGCTCCTTGGCGTATATTGCCGCTGTGACCATATCACCAATGACGAGGTAGACGACGGCTTTAAGCTTGATATGTATTTTGAGGGCGATCTTACCGCGCGCATTGAGGTGGGCACCACCAACTTTATTGCCCTGCCCCGCTTTTACATAACGGGCACGGACGGCGCGGGTATCGTTTCGGATTGGCGCGACGAGTGCCGCCTGGTGCTTTGCCGCTCGTGGGCTGACAAGGACGTGGCGCCCGTGGTGACCTCCGCCGGCTTTACCAAAACAATGGCACCCCGCGACGAAAAAACGACCTCCGAGGAATTCATTCCCCGCCCCGTGCTTGACGTGCACGACTTTTACCGCAATTTTGCCGCCGCCATTGACGGCAAAGAAACGCAGATCGTGACGCACAAGCAGCTCCTGCGCTCCATGATGGTCATGGAAGCCGCCTTCCGCTCCGACGAGCTCGGTGCGCCCGTTAAGGTCGAGGATATTGAAACAGAGGCTCGTACACTGTAATCAAATAAAAGAGGACCGCAGATGCGGTCCTTTTTTATTTTAGCCGTTGCAGCAGCAGAGAATCAGCAACGCAATGATGATGATCCAGCAGCAGTTGTTATCACCGAAAAGATTACCAAAACAGTTGTGCATATCAGTTCCTCCTGACTATATAGCCGGGGGGAGCAATGCTCTCCCCTGCTATTATCGTATGCATGGGACACAAAAAAGTGCATAAAACAAAAAAATTCGGCAATTTTTTTGCGCGCTCCACCCCAAGGGCAAGTCCTTTTTTCATAAATCTCGGTTTTTTGCGCACGCTATTGACAATGCCCTCGCGTTGGCTTATAATTTACTTGTATGAAACGATTTGGCGGTGAAACTATGCAAAAAAAGATCTATTTTTTCGATATGGACGGTACCCTTGTTGACTCCATGCGCTACGGCTGGGAAAACGTTATTCTTAAATATCTGGACGACAGGAATATCCAATATCCCGATACCATCATCACCGATCTTGTCACCAAGGGCTTTATGGGCATTGCCAACCATTACGTGAACGTGTTTGGCGTCAAGGAGGACCCGCAGGCGCTTTACGATTATTTCATGGTATCCCTTGACGATATGTACGTTTACGAATATCCCGAAAAGCCCGGCGCCACGGATGCGATCAAGCGCATCAAGGAAAAGGGATACAGCGTCAACGTCATCAGCGGCAGCCCCCTGCGCTTCGTCATTCCGTGCCTGAAGCGCCTTGGACTTTACGACCTGCTTGATAATGTCTTTTCCCTTGAGGAGTTTGGCTACACCAAGTCCGACAAGGAGCTGTTTTTAAAGCTGGCTGAAAAAATGGAAGCAGACCCCGATGATTGCATCGTCATTGACGACAGCGTAAACGCCGTCAAGACGGCGAAAAGCGCAGGCTTCCACACAGTCGGTATTTACGAATCGATCGTGAAAAACACGTGGGAGGAAATGCAGCGCGTTGCCGACAAGACGGTGATGAGCTTCCACGAATTGACCGTAGAATAAGACCAAGCAGCCATCCCGTAGGGTGGCTGCTTTCTTACTTATATTTTCTTGTATTTCCCCTTGCGATAGCGGTAATATATCACGCCAAATATCGCCACGTTACAAAGGAAGGTCAGCATCCAGGAAACCACAAAGCACACGATCAGCGAGGCATAGGACGTATATACGGGATAGACGAATCTCATCCACACAAGCCTGAATCCAAGCACCCACACCACTGCGTTGAGAGTGCTGAAGATCGGATAACCAAAGGCCTGGATCGCGTGACCCAGCACGGCATTCATCACAACGAAGAACGCACAAATGCTAAGGATCCTGACGCGTATCATGGCAAACTCTATTGCCGCCTGATCCTGCCCCAAAAAGATCTGCAGCCACAAGGGACCAAGGAGCCACTCCAAAAACGTGATCGGCAAGCTGAAGGCAAGGCTTAACCACGTAGAGTGGAAAAACGATGCGCGCACGCGCTCCGCCTTCCCCACGCCGATATTTTGCCCCATAAAGGTTGCCACTGCCGTGCCAAACGAATTGCGAACGGAGTTCGTCATCTTGTGCATGGTATTTGCCGCGCTGTCACCCGCAACGCACACCACGCCATAGCTGTTAATGGCGGAGGTGATTTGAATATTTGCCAAGGGGTATATCAACGTTTGCAGCGCCAACGGTATGCCAAAGCCCATCAGCTGCGAAAAAGCGTGTAGGTCAAATCGCAGCTTCAGCAAGCGGACCCTAACGTTTTCTGCCCTATGCAGGCGCAATACCACAAGCACCGCCGCCAACACCTGCGCCGCGGCAGTGGCAATGGCAACCGCCACCACCTTTTGCGGCAAAACAAGGCATAGCGCCACGTTGAGCACCACGTTTAACACGCCGCTTGCGATCGCGTAATAAAGGGGGCGCGCGCTATCGCCCGAGGAGGTCAGGATCGCCGCGCCGTAATTATAGATCATCATGGCGGGCGCGGACATCAAATAAATGCGAATGTAAAGCACCGCCGCCTCCACGCACTCTGCGGGGCACTGCAGCGCCTCAAGGATCACGGGGGCAAGCACAAATCCACCCACCGCCACCGCCACGCCAAACACGATCGCCACGATCAAGGAGGTATCAATGGTGCGCTTTAGCTCCTGCTGATCGTTTTTGCCAAACAAGCGGGAAAGCACGATCTTTGCCCCTGCGGAAATACCCACAAAGGCATCTACGATCAGATGGATCACCGTGCCCGTCGCGCCCACCGCCGCCACTGCGGTCGTGTCCGCCATATTGCCAAGCACCGCAATATCCACCGCATTGAAAAGCTGTTGGAGAAGCGTGGTTAAAATAAGCGGAATGACAAAGGATATGATCAAGGGAACAAGCGCGCCCCTTGTTGCATCGATCTTTTTTGCGCCTAACATCACAGGCACCCCCCTCAACGTTTACGGTATGACCCATTATAACACATCTTACTGCATTTTAAAAGAATGTAATATATATGGGTTGCTATATTTTTAAAAGTGTGGTAAAATGAGCAAAAGACCCAAAAATCAAAAGGAGAAGTCCTATGGAACTTTTGCAGCTCCGCTATTTTTTTGATAGCGCAAAGACCGAGAATTTTTCAAAAACCGCAGAAAAATACATCGTGCCGCCCTCAACGGTATCCGCCGCCGTCAAGCGGCTGGAGGGAGAGCTTGGCGCGCGGCTGTTTGACCGCAGCGGCAACCGCATACTCCTCAACGAAAACGGCAAGCGCGTGCAGCAATCCCTTTGCATTGTGTTTGACGAGCTTGATAAAATGCGTGACAGCTTTTCGGAGCATACCGAGGCACGGCGCGAGATACGCCTGCTTGTGCGCAATTTCCGCACGCGCGTGACGGACTATCTGATTGAATTTAAGACAAAAAATCCGTCCGTTGTGCTTGACGTGCAATTCGGCCAATCCGAAAGTGATTTTGACTCCTACGACGCCATTATTTCCGTGCCGGACGCGGCGCTCGAGCACTACGCCAAAATAGAGCTTTTTACCCAGCGCCTTTGTGTGCAGGCGTGTGCCGACAGTCCGCTGCGCGGCAGAAAATTGACCTTCAGTCAGCTTGCCAATCAGCCCTTTTTGTCCATGGGGCGCGGCTCTGCCTCGCACGATATTTTGCTTGCCGCCTGCCACCGCGCGGGGTTTACCCCCAATATCGTCATGCGCTGTGACGACTCCCGTTGTTACCGTAAGCTGGTGGAGGAAGGCATTGGACTTTGCATCAGTGGCGAAAGCGCCTTGCCCGACCGCACAGTCAAGCTGGACGTGACCGATTTTGACGAAAGACACACCGTTTATTGCTATTACAAAAACAGCATCAACGAAAAGAATTTTTCAAAATTTTTGCAGTTTCTCAAGGACAAAGCCGTATAAGCAAAGAAGGACTGCGACGGGAGAAAGCAAATTTAAAAATCTCGCGCTTTGCGAGCGGATCCCCCCATTGTAGGGACAGGCGTCCTCGACTGTCCGCATTCCCAACCGATAAAACCAACATCGGCACATTACCTCTTACAAGACACCAAATTGCTATCACTATGTCATGGATAACGGACAGTCGAGGACGCCTGTCCCTACCCGATGAAATATTATCGGGTTCGGTGCCATTTTGTAAATCGTGGATGCGGGCGACCAATGGTCGCCCCTACAATTAATTGTTCCCCCGTAGGGGCGATCATCGATCGCCCGCATCTGCGACCCACAAACGGCATCGCAACCGAGGCTTCCCCTTGAGGGGAGGCTCCTGCCCCAAGCAGGTGGTGAGGTGTAGGATGCAACGCATCCGTTTCTTTTAAAGGGGCGCCGCGCGACCTAAACGTAAAAAGCGAAACCG
>JAZOSR010000045.1:0-20145 GCA_045657225.1 Eubacteriales bacterium
CTGACGTCTCCACCCTTCTGCAGCGCCATATAAGCCGCAACGCCCGCAGCCTGTCCCAACGTACAGCAGGTAGGCATTATACGGTAAGATGCCTGCGCCTCATGAGTAGATGAAATACATCTTCCCGCCGCAAGCAGATTATCGAAATCCTTTGCAACCAATGAGCGATACGGAATGCCATAATATTTTCCTTCAGGGAAATAATAATGACTGGTACCGCTTCCCTCGGGATTATGTATATCGATGTCGTAATTGCAAGCACCGATCGAATCATCAAATATTGTAAACGCTCTGCAATCATGCTCTGTCAGAACATAATCGCCAACGATCCTTCTGCTTTCACGAACGCCGATCTCGGATGCGGTCATCATCAAAAAGCTGTTTTCAAGCCCGTCTGCGTGCTTTTTTATAAAATCGTATATTTCAAAGACCTGCTCGCGTGCGATGAGCTCTGCTTTCGTTACTTCCTCGGGGGAGGTCGGGTCTAATTTTACCACTCTGGTAGTATTAAAGTGAAGCACGTTCGGAATGGGAGTTTTAAAGACGAGTATATTTTCTCTTGGATTGATAAGCTCCCCTTTTGCCAATGCTTCGCTATAAGCCCCTTGAAAACGCTCGCGGCTACCAAAAAACGCATCTACGTCTACGTTTCCTACTCGGAAGCAAAGCGTCATCGGCTGACACAGGTTGTCTTTTTCACGCCCCAAAACAGTGGGACAACCCGCAAGATACGCAACCTGAGCATCCCCCGTGGCATCGATGAAATAGTTTGCCTGAAGCTTCATTACCCCGCTTTTGGTCGCAACCGAGATCGAGCACAACCGCTCCTTTTCTTTGTCAACGGCAAAAATATATGCGTGAAAAAGAAGGTCTACGCCTGCCTCGCGGACCATATCGTTTAGAATATATTTCAATTCTTCTTCGAGAAAATCATGGCGGCGAACGGCGTTTCGCTCCTCAAGCCGATGGAAGATCGTTTCGAAAATCCCACAATAAAGCTGCTTTGGCACGCCATGTATTTTCGTTGTGGTCGGCATAAAGGGGTTGACGAGCGAATGAACGGCGGCTCCGCCGAGGCAATTTCCCTTTTCCACTAACAGAACCGAGGCACCCTCTCTTACTGCAGCGAGCGCCGCGGCGGTTCCCGCAAAACCGCCACCAACGACGATAACATCATATTTTTTCAACATATATCTCCCTTTCTGTGTTTTTCACGTATCAACATTATATCACGAATTAAAACTTTTTTCTTGCAGATATCATACCAAAAACTTGAAAAAATAATACGTTTATGTTATAATATCGGAAATAACATACAATATGGAGAATATTATGCAACCAATTCAAGTGTTGATAGATCATTTGGAAAAAGGAAGAAATCTGCATATCAGTATTTGTGATTTCAGCGGGATTTTGAGCGCTCCGCTTACAAAGATAAGCTTTGATCACGTTATTCACTCAAAAAAATTCTGCGATATTGCAAAATCCACACCGCAAGGATTCCGTGCTTGCTTCAGATGCAAGACACGTGCCAATGAAAAGGCAAAAAAAGAGAAGAAAAGCTTCGGGGGGCATTGTGCTTGCGGAATCTATGAGGCAGCTGTTCCGGTGATCATAGATGATTCTGTCATGGCTATCGTGTACGTTGGAAACGCGATCGTCGATGAAGCAATGACAAAAGGTCGCATCGAAAGGGTTTGCCGTTATACGGGGGTGTCCTCGGAAAAATTGTTTTCGCAATTGAAAAATTGTGAAAATATAAGCTCGCCAAAGGATCTGCTTGAGATCGGAGAGATCGTGGCGGATTATTTGAAAATGCTATTTAAAGTCTCCCCCACGTTAAATACGGATAAGCATTGGATCGTTTCTTTGATGAAGTATTACGCAAAGGAGCACATGTGCAGAATGATCTCTTTGAGTGAATTTGCCGTTTCCCATCAAAAAAATGCTCAGTATATCGGTCGTTTATTTAAAAACGAGGTCGGAATAAGCTTTAGTGAATATTGCAATGACGTACGCTTAACAAAGGCATCCGTTTGCTTGTTACAAGGAAACGAAAAGATTATTGATATTGCGCTTGATTGCGGCTTTCAAAGCGTTTCATATTTCAACAGACTGTTTTTGCAAAAATACGGAATGTCCCCGAGTAAATACAGGAAAAGCAACGGCGTGGTAACCTAAATCAAATACCGTTACCGAGATAGCGTTACCGTCGGGCTTCGGCTTGAGGCCTGCTTGATGATGTTTTTGGTAATAATATGGCAGCAGAGAAGAACGCCGATCTTGCCTTGGCAAGTGGCGGCGTTGTCGCCAAGGTGTCTCGTTTGCGTCCCCCGCGCCACGCACAAAGAAAGCATGCAAGCTCCAAAATCCCCCATAACGGTGTGGAAAACGGCGTTTTTACAAAAGAGAAGGGGAGTGGTACGTGCCTTGGTGAATATGTCATGTATCGTTTTGGCAAAGTCGTCAACATGCTCCCCAAATGCTGAAATATTGTCGCTTTTCCGACAAACACGACCTCGTTTTTGTGCAATGTGACAAATTGCGCAAAAATACAAAAAAGGTATTGAAAATTAGGCTTGAAAGATATATAATTATTATGTATAAATGCGCGTTCGCTCGCGATCGCATACGCGTATAGCAAATTTCGAGGTGATGCCAATGTCGAAGGCAAAAAAAATATATAACACGGTCGTGATCGCTCTGATGGCGCTGGTCATGATCCTTGCTATACTGCTTGTCGGCGTGCGACTTTTTGGCATTCAGCCCTTCGTTGTGATTTCGGGCTCCATGGAGCCGACCTATCACGTGGGTGCAATGGTTTACGTGCGAGAGGCGGATGCCACAGAGCTTGTGGAGGGCGACGTTATCACCTTTACACTTCACGGCGGGGCGGTTGCCACGCACCGTATTATTGAGGTGATTGAGGATGAAGAGAATCCTGCCCTCAGATGCTTCCGCACCAAGGGTGACGCAAACGACGACCCCGACGGCAACCTGGTGCTGCCAAGAGAAATTATCGGAAAGGTGATCTTTTCGATCCCGCTGCTCGGCTACGTTGCCGAATACGTGCAGCAGCCCCCGGGGCGCTACGTGGCACTCGGTGCTTGCATGGCGCTGCTGGTAGCAATCTTCATGTTCGATCTCGTCAAGGCAGTGCTTGTTGTGCTGCGTGGTGAGGGGACGAGCGAAGAACAGGGGCACGACCCCGACGATCAGACGTAATGCCGCTTGCGGCTTTACTATATATTTTGTCAATTTTTTTCTTAGGAGGAAAAAACAATGAAAAAGAAGCTTTTAATGACCCTGGCGATCGCATTTTGTGCTGTGGCACTCGTTGTCGGCTCGGTGGTCGGCACCATTGCCTATCTGCGTAGTACCGCGTACGTGACCAACGTGTTTACTTACGGTACGGTCAAGGTAACGCTTGATGAAACGAAGATCGCGGATGACGGCATTAACGTGGCTACCCCTGCGTCGCGCACCTCGATCGGTAACAAGTATAAGCTGTTGCCCGGCGTGACCTACATCAAAGACCCTGTCATCCGTGTTGACAAGGATAGCGAGGAAACCTATCTGTTCCTCCGTGTGGAAAATCCGTTGTCGGCGATCGAGGCACCCTCCGGCAGCATTGACACCGATGATAACGGTACTCTCGATAACAAAACGATTTACGAGCAGCTTGTTGCCAATGGTTGGGAACTGCTGGACGAGAAGGATTCGGAAGGTAACTTCATTTACGGCAACGGTACCAATATTTATCGTTACACGGTTAATGGCGGTGCGGTAAATCCCGAGGGTGAACAAAAGGATATTGTAACATTCTCTACGTTTACCGTGAGTGACAGCTTGCGTGGTGCCGAGGACTTTGCTGCTTACACCTCCAAGAGTGTGGTCGTTGTGGTTTACGCCGTGCAGGAGGAAAGTCTTTCTGATTGGGAGGCAGCTGCCAACGTCTTCGTCAACGATTTTAAGAATCCCATTCTGACCGCAGGTAACTGATAAGCGAGAGGCGCTTTTATGAAGAAAAAAATCGTCATTACCGTCATTGCTGCCGTGCTGGTGCTCGGCTGTGCAGTCGGTGGTACGATCGCTTGGTTGGTGCAAATGCGCACGCTGACCAACACCTTTGTGGTGGGTAAGATTGATATTGAGCTGACCGAATCAACGGGCAACACGTATCATCTGATACCCGGTGCCACGCTTGCCAAAAACCCCAAGGTGACCGTGAAGCACGGCAGCGAGCCGTGCTGGCTCTTCGTGAAGATCGAGCGGTCGGGCGAGGTGGATAAATACCTTTCCTATGACCTTGCCGAGGGGTGGCAGGCGCTTGACGGTGTGGCGGATGTGTATTACCGTGAGGTGTCCGAGGTGACCCTTGATCACGCGTACTTCGTCTTGAAGGATAACGTCGTTCACGTGAGTGATACCGTGACAAAGGCAGAGATGGACGCGCTGACCGATGAGACCAAGCCGAAGCTGACCTTTACTGCATACGCCGTGCAACGCATTGGCTTTGATGCCGTGGGCGCGGCGTGGGCTGAGGCACAGGCGCTTGTATGAGGTGCATGATGACAAACGAAAGGAGCAAGAGACCTTGAAAAAACTGAAGATATTGCTCGTGGCGTTGGTCGCCTGTGTGCTTTGTACCGCTGCTATTAGTGCCACGATTGCATATTTTACCCATCAGATACATTCTGAGAACGTCTTCACCGCAGGCGAGGTCAAGATCCGCTTGACCGAGCTTGATAAGGATGGTGTGGAGCAAAATATTACCAATGAAACTGCCGAGATCGATTACGGTCACATTTACCCCGGACGTGTGGTCAAGAAAAACTCTACCATTACCGTGGAGGGGACCGAGACGGCGTATCTTGCCGTTAAGATCGTGATCGAGGACGGCACAAGAGACATTAACTCCGTGATCTCGCTGCCGGGGTCCGGCACGAGCGGCACAACCGTCGACCAGCTGTTTGGCGGCGGCGCGTTTGACAGCGGGCTTGTGCTCAACGAGAATTGGCTGAACATGGGCATTCACGTGTTTGAGAGCGCTGAATATGCGATCTTTTACGACGCGACGGTGACCGATGGCTACGTGATCTATATATTAATGAAGGACATCAAGGCGGTCGGCTCAAGCACGCGTTTTCTCGATACCATTATGTTCCCCGAGGCGTGGAGCACGGCAGAGCTTGCGCAGTGCGCGGAGCTGAAGATCGGTATTTCCGTGTTTGCCGTACAATCTGCGGGCTTTGAATCCTGCTACGAGGCAATTCACGCCTCGTTCCCCACGCAGTTCGCAAATTTTGCTTGATAGCTGCTTACCCTGAATTTTATTCTTGACCTAAAATTTTAAGAAGGGAGGGTCGAAGACATGGAAAAATATTTGAGAAAGCGTGTTGTCACCATTGCGGTGTCGCTTGTCGCGTTTATTGCGGTTACGGTCGCCGTGTTTTCGACCCGTACCGTCGCATTCTTCTTTGATGATGCGAAAATGGGCATTCAGACCATCCATAGCGGTGATCTGACCATTGAGCTTCGTGAGGCGACCGTGCTACCCGGCACGACCGAGCCCGTTTTCACGAACGACCCGATCAGAATCACGCCCGGCTCGACCGCGAGCAAGATCGTGACGGTGAAAAACGTGGGCGATTGTCCCGCGTATATTCGCGTCAAGTTCTCACCCGAGATCGTGCTTTCCGCCGAGTATACGGGCACGGTGCCCGACCGTTCCTTGGTCGGTTGTGAGATCAACACGTTCGCGTGGACCTATTACGATGGCTATTATTACTGCAATGAGACGCTTCTCTCGGGTCAGGAGAGCGCACCGCTCTTTACCGTCGTTTCCTTTGATCCAAAAATGGATAATACCTATACCAACAGTACCGTAACCTTCCACATTGATGCGCAAGCCGTGCAGGCAAATGGCAACGGCGCATCCGCACTTGAGGCAGAAGCATGGCCTCAAGAGAGCTAAGAGAGGAGGGATTTTGTGAAGCATAACATTTATGTAAAGACAATTGCCTTCCTGCTCATGCTTGTCACGCTCCTTGGTGCCATGCCGCTGTCGATCTTTTCCATTGGCGATGATGAGGTACCTGTTTGCATTCTTTATGAGGGCGAGCAGGTAGAGCGCGTGTCGCTTTTGCAGGATGAAAAGCTGACGCTGACAACGGCGGTCACACTCATAGGTGAGGTTGACTATCACTGGCAGATCAAGACCACGGGCATGAGATCGCGCTGGGTCGACATCAGTGACAGGCAAGAAAGCACCTGCGACGTTTCTTATGCGCTCGTTGGAAGCATGCTGGATGCGGGCGGCTGCGCGCAGCTTCGCGTGACGGTGACCGCCCACGGCGTGACCTATGAGTCTGCACCTGTGGTGGTTGAGGTTTCGTTCTCTGTGAGAGAACCCGCCATGGATCTCTCGGCAGGGCCGCTTACCTCGCAGCTTTTCT
This sequence comes from Eubacteriales bacterium, assembly GCA_045657225.1. Taxonomy (GTDB): domain Bacteria; phylum Bacillota; class Clostridia; order Oscillospirales; family CAG-272; genus Firm-07. Next base: position 6,459 of record JAZOSR010000045.1, read on the forward strand.
CGCTTCGTGCGGCGGACGGCGCCACTGATGGTGTTGCTATGTCGCTTGCCAACACGCAGGAGGAAGCCGAAAGCAGCGATGCCGATGAGGACATCCGCAATGTTTATGTCATTACCATCCACTATGTTTATAAGGATGGCACCATTGCCGCTGAGAAGAAATCGCTTGAGATTCCCGTAGGTGACCCTGTCAATCTTCCGATTGCCAATCCCCGTGTGGTCGGTTACGACCCCGAGCTGCGCGAGGAATATGAGGGTGTGAGCTTTGTGAAGGCGGTGGACGGCAGCTCTAAGCTGCAGTTCTCGATTTCCGCGCTGAATGAGCCAAAGGATATCTATGTGGTCTATCAGCCCGGCACAGTCGTCTTTACCGTTCATCATCATAAGCAAAATCTGCATGATGACCAGTATGAATCGGAGCCCTTTGCCACCGTGACGATGTATGGCAAGACGGGAGAGTCGGTTGGTGACTGCCACATTGAGACCGAAGGCTTCCATGCGCTGTATTACGAGCGCATGACGATTGCCGCGGATGGTAGCACGCAGCTTGAAATTTATTATGACCGTGAATATTATCTTGTTGATTTCGACCTTTCGGGCGGCTACGGCCAAGAGCCGATCTATACCCGTTACGAATCCGAGATCAGCGTAAACGAGGTGACACGCCCCGGTTATATCTTTGTGGCATGGCAGCTTCTGTCGGTTGGCGGACATCTGCCGAGCGAGGAGGATATTGCTAACTATCTCTTCACTGAGGAGAAGACCGTTGTCAGCGTGAAGTGTAACCTTGAATATGACGCGCTCTGGACGCTTGGCGAAACGACCTATACGCTTGTGTTCTGGCGCGAGAATGCCGATGATAACAATTACAGCTATTGGGCTTCCATGACCGTCAGTACCGACGAAAACGGAGACCCGCTGAAAATGGGTAGCGTGGTCGATGCCTACGACTGGATCGATCGCGTGCCCGAAATTACCGACAGTGAGCATTTCATTTTTAACGATGAGCACTCGGACAAGCGTGTCGAGCTAAAGGGTGACGGCTCTACCGTTTTGAACGCGTATTATATGCGTGAGCGCTTTACCATCACCTTTAAGGGCAAGGCACTGTGCGGTCTGACCGTGGGGCATACCCACACGACAAATTGCTATCTTGCCCTTTGCGGCAAGTCCGAGCATACGCATGACGAAAGCTGTAATCTCGACCCCATTTGCGGCAGAATCGAGCACACGGCTCACGTTGACTGCTCGTATATCTGCGGCATGGAGGAGCATCTTGCGCATGCTGCAGACTGTATGCTCTGCAGCCTTGAACAGCACGTGCACGGTGCGGATTGCTGTCGTCTTCCCGCGCATACGCATAGTGCGATCTGCTGCACCAAGCCCCAGCACCAGCACGGTGCCGAGTGCTGTACCGCACCCGCGCACACCGTCAGCTGTTATCGCTACGTCGGTGAGCAGGTGAGCGAGCCCGCAAACGCCGCCACGGGCGGTACCTTTCCCACCGATGCCGGTGAGGGTGAGCTTTACGTGATCCGCGTGCGAGAGGGCTTCCGGTATACCTATTACCGCTATATTCAAATCGATGGCTTGTGGTATCGCTATACCGCGAGCAGCGGCAACACGGGGCAGGTCGTGACCCCCCGTAACTGTACGAACAACGCGCACCACGCGCATGGCGATGGCGGTTGCGTTTACTGCTCTGTTGAAGAGCACGTTCACAGCAACGCGAGCTGTGATTATACCTCCTGCGCCTTCACGGAGCACACGCACGACGGCACAAGCTGTGATTATTGCGATAAGACCGAGCATTTGCACACGGATGCCTGCTACCGTGATAAGATCCATCACCACCAGGACTATTGCTGTTCGCTTGATATTCATACGCATACGCTTGACTGCTACTCCTGTGAGGAGCACGTGCATCATGGCGACGCGCTTCTTCTGATCTGTGATCAGCCCGAGGGGCACACGCACAATGACACCTGTGAAAATGACGACTCCACCAATACGTTGAAGATCGTGACGCGCAAGTATCAAGAGTCGCTTGCCGATCTTTGGCCTGTTGTTGACGGAAACGGTGTTGTGTATGACCAAGGCGAGCGCTGGAAGCCCTCCAATTCCTCTTATTATAGCGAGGTGCTTGTTTATCTTGCCAATATGCCCGCCGACGACTTTACGCTGACGCTTGATATTTCAAACTACAGCACCTATACCATGCATTACATGCTGGAGGTGCTGCCGAGTGAGCGTGGCGACGAGGGCGTAGAGAACCGCAACGGTCGCTATTATAAGCAGGCGTTTGAGGTTAAAGCGAATTACAGCCGTGTGACAGAGGCAGAGGACTTCTTTGATATCAAGGGATTTAAGAAGAACGGTTCAAATCCTGCCTTTAGCAACGGCTCGATCAGCAGCAGCAAGGACGTTTATTTCTATTACACCAGAAAAACGGGTGGCGACATCATTTTCAAATTCCAAAACGTCAACACCGTTGTTGATTCTCATACGGGCGATCACATCTTTTACGGTGTGCCGCTTGGTGATTATCGCGACTACGTACCCCCTTATCCCACTACCTATGAGCCGAACGCTTACCGCTTTGCGGGCTGGTATCTCTCGCCCGAATGCGTGGCGGGCACCGAGGTCGATTGGGATACGCTCACCATGCCCGACGGCGCATTGACGGTCTACGCGAAGTGGGTTCCCGTGCATTATACCGTCAAAATCTTCCTTGACGCCTCGCTCGAGGAATCCGAGCAGATCGGCGAAACGCAGACGGTCGAGCACGGCAAGCTGATCAATGAGCCGACGCACCCGACCAACGGCAGTCTTGTCTTCTCGGGTTGGTTCTATACCGATGCAAACGGCATCGAAAAGGCGTTTGTCTTCAACGCCATTCCCGTGAAGAGCGATATGAACATTTACGCAAAATGGACCTCTCGCGTGGCGGTGCAGTATATCGTTCGTTATGCGGTGAAGCTTGAAGACGGCACCGAGATTGAGGTTGCGGCGCCGACGCTTGGCAGTACCATTGCGGGTCAGAACCGCACCTTTGAGGCAAAGGGTGCCGATGAGCTTTATGAGGGCTATCGCGTGGATTATTTCCCCACGGTGGCAAGAAGCCACAGCATCATCATGAAGGCGGATGAGATCAACACCTATACCTTCTACTATGAGCGTCGTGACGCGGTGCCTTACACCGTTCGTTACCTTGATGCCGCAACGGGCACGTCCTTGATCCCCGACAAGGTGGTCTCCAACAACCGTCTTGCCGTGGTTACCGAAACCTTCGTGCCTTATCACGGCTATGTGCCCGACAGCTATCAAAAGCGTTTGGTGGTTGCGGCAGATGGTGAGAATGTGCTTACCTTCTACTATTTTGTTGATGAAGAGCACTCTTACTACCGTATTGTGCATTATTGGGAAAACCTTGACGGCTCGGGCTACAGCGAGTATTCCCACACCGAGATCAAGGGCATGATCGGCAGCACCTGCACCGCAGGCGTTATTTCGATCGACGGCTTCCGTTTTGCCCGCGCTGAGGTCAACGGCACGGCTGTGACTCCCGACGCTGACGGAAATATTTCGGCAGTGCTGGGCGAGGAGGGCATGCTGATTGCCTTCTACTATGACAGAAAAACGGTTGAGTACACGATCGAGTTCGTCGATTACGACGACCCCACAAGACGTATCATTGCCTCCGTGGTGAAAACGGGTATTTACGGCATGATGGTGGAGGAAACGGCGCTCGACCTTTCGGCATACGGCTATTTGCGTGTCAGTGAGCCGCAAAAATCGATTACGCTGAAATCCACCGAGAGAAACGTGATCACGTTTATGTATCAGGAGCAATTGGTCGATTTCCACTACGTCGGACGTGTGGAGGATACGATCATCGGCAGCTATGGCTATGAAAACGTGCTTGCCGTAACGGGTGAGCCTCTCGGTTGCACCTCCTTCGGCTCGATCGACTATACCTTTGTCGGTTGGTTTAAGGATGAGGCGTGTACGATTCCCGTGGTGCCGGGTGTTGATCCCGTCACGATCGACGAAAACGGCAATCTCACCCCCGTGAAGGTCACCAAGGTCGTGGATGGTGAGATCATTTCGATCTTTGAGTCGGCTACCTACTACATTTTGTTTGACTACAATTATGTGGAGCTGACCATTCAGGTCGAGGGCTGTACCGATCCTGATCAGACGTTCCTCTTCCACGTGCAGGGCGTGGATGCCTCCAATGCCAGCGTGAATATTGTGGTTGCCATCAACGGCAACAGCTCGGTTACGATCGAGCAATTGCGTGTCGGCTCCTATCAGGTGACGCAGGCAAGCAGCTGGTCCTGGCGCTATGAACCGAACGAAACGACGCAGGTCACAAGGGTTTCCAATGAGCTGCTTGCCCGTCCCGTGGTCTTTGACCAACGCAAGGTCAATGATCAGTGGCTGAACGGTAACGGCTACACGCAAATCATGATTCCTATAGAATAACAAGAAAGGAGGGCAAGTGATGCTCAAACATAATTTCTTTGCACGTATGGGTAAGAAAAAGGCAGTGCTGCTTGCCCTGTGCCTTGTGCTGATCCTTGCCACCGTTGGCGGCACGGTTGCCTATCTGGTGGTGAAAACCAATTCCTCGGAGAACACCTTTGAGCCCACCTCTGTCGACAGCGCACCCGTGCGCACGGCATCGGGCGGTGTTGCCGTGCAGAATACGGGTGGAGCCACCGCGTATGTGCGTGCGGCGATCGTGTTTGACTGGATCGTGCTTGATGAAAACGGCAATCCCACCTCTACCCATTACTCCTACGAGCCGCAGATCAACGTGGATTACACGATTGCTTACGGCAATGCAAACGGCTGGGTAAAGGGTAGTGACGGCTATTGGTATTACACAAGACCCGTTGCGGCAGGCGCCACAACACCCGATCTCATTCTTTCCTATGAGCGTGTGGGTGAGCGTCACCCCGGCTATCAGCTATCCATGAAGGTGATCACCTCGGGATTGCAGGCAACACCCGAGCGCGTTGCCGGCGAGGCTTGGGGCGTTTCGGTGGTTGGCGGTATTCTCACACCGAACTAAGTTCCGATCATATTGAAAAAAGCACGGCATCCGACGGATGCCGTGCTTTTTTGTGTGTTAGTCCTCGATTGCCGCCTTCGCCGTGTTGACGGCATGGAAAAACGAAATGTCGAATTTCGCCGTGCGGTCGTAGGTGTAAAGACCGTTGATCTCTTGCTCAATGTCATAAAGCTGGGTGTAGCAGAAGCCCGAAATATCGGGATTTTCAAGGAGCGCCTCGGTGAGCGCCTTGTAGCGCGCAAGGAACTCCTCCTCGCTTTGGGGGGCAGTGCCGTAGCCCCAGCCGCTGTTGCCGTTCGTGTTCCATTGAATGCCGCCGTATTCGCTGACGAAGATCGGCTCGCCGTGATAGGACTGGTGGAAGAACGGTGACCCGTCGTGGTGAGCGCCCTTTCGGAGCATTTCGGGATCGCTAAAGAAGGGGTCGTTTTCCTCTAAGACATCGTTTTGCTCCCTTGCCACGCGGCAGAATTCTTCCCAACGCGCGCGGAGCGCCTTGGCGTTTTGGTCGTAATCGTGAATGTCGTAGACCTCGGGTGTAATATGGAAATTGCCGCTGATGTCAATACAGGGACGGGTGGGATCAAGGCGCTTGGTGAGGTAGTAAACACTGCTGATGAGGCGGTTTGATGCCTGATTCTCCCAATAGCCCCAGCTTTCGTTGAGGGGGCACCAGCCGATGATGGCGGGGCTGTTGAAGTCGCGCTCGACCGACTCCTGCCACTCGTTCATATAGATCGCCGTTGCCTCGGGCAGGTGGTGGTTCAGCTTCCAGTTCGGATATTCGCCAAAGACGGGATAGCCCATTTTGTCAGCGTGGTAAAGGAAACGCGCCTCAAAGACCTTTTCGTGCAGACGCGCACCGTTAAAGCCTGCCGCCATTGAAAGCTCGATATCCTTTTTCAGCGCCTCCTCGGTGGGGGCGGTGTAGATGCCGTCTGGGTAAAAGCCCTGGTCAAGCACGAAGCGCATGAACACGGACTTGCCGTTGAGGAGCCATTTTTTGCCCTCATAGCGCGTGGAGCGCATACCGAAGTAGGAGTTGACGGTATCCTCGCCGAAGCTAAGGGTGAGGTCGTAAAGGCGACCCTTGCCTGCTTCCCAAAGATGGAGCTCCGCAAGGGGCAGCTGCAGCACGACGGTGCCGCAGGCGGCTTTTGCGCTGACGTCTGCCATCAAGCGCCCCTCGTAGCTTGCGGTGGCGCGAAGCGTTCCGTGACCCTTGACTTCAGCGACGACCGTGAGGCACTTGTTGTCAATATCGGGATAATATTTCGCGCTTTTGATATACGTGTGGGGGGTAAATTCCAGCCAAACGGTTTGCCAAATGCCCGTGGTGCGCGTGTAATCGCAGCCGTGGGAGGCATATCTTGACGATTGCTTACCGCCCGGCTGCTTGCCGCTCCTGACGTCGTCCTCGACGTAAAGGAACAGGGTATTTTCGCCCTCGTTTACGTATTTGGTAACGTCAAAGGAGAAGGAGGTGTAGCCGCCGATGTGTGTGCCTACCTGCTTGCCGTTTACAAACACATTCGTCTTGTAGTCAACGGCACCGAAGTGAAGCACCACGCGAGAAGCGCACTCCTCTTTTGTCAGCGCAAAGCTGCGACGGTAAACGGCGGCGGGGATAAAGTCGGTGTAGCCGATGCCCGAGAGCGTTGATTCGGGGCAGAAGGGAACGGTGATGGTGCGGTCAAGCCGCTCCTTGGCGATCACGCCGCGTTCAAGCGCGCTTTTGCCGAAATCAAATTCAAATTCCCATTCGCCGTTGAGGTTTTTCCAAAGCGCCCTCTCCCATTGGGGCAGAGGATGCTCGGGACGCGGTATGGTATGATTCATAAAAATTTCCTCCTTGGGTATTTACTTATCTTCATTATAATGCTATAATAATTGCATTGAAATAGGGGATTTTGCCCCAAAAGTGAGGATTTCAATCATGAGAGAAGACTTTTTGCCCTTTTTGCCTCCGCCCGTGGACGCACCCTTCCGTATTTTGCTCGCGGGGCGGTCCTATTGTGACGGCTCGTATCTGATTCGCCGCACGCCCTCCTCCCTGCTTTGCGTGGAGTTTGTGGAGCGGGGGCGGGGAACGGTGATCTGCAACGGCAGGCGCTATACCGCCAAAGCGGGGGATGTGTACGTGCTGCGTCAGGGACAGGATCACGTATATTTTTCAGATAGCGATGACCCTTGGCAAAAGATATGGTTTAATGCCAGTGGGCGCATGATAGAGGGCGTGTTATCGGCGTATCTGCCGCACGACGCGGTGGTATTTGAAAATATGTGGGAGGCAAAGCCCTTTTTTGAGCGCTTGCACGGCGTGGTAAATGAAGTGGCGGACGCCGAGGGGCAGCACGGGGCGGCGGCAAGCGCGTTTTTCGCGCTGGTGCAGGCGCTTTACGCGCACAGTAAAAGGCAAGACGACCGCGAGACAAGAGCGCTTGAAAATCTCATTGAGGCGGATATTTCGCACAAATGGACGGTAGGCGAGCTTGCCGCCCGCGCATTTCGCAGTCCCTCTCAGATCAACCGTATGTTTCGGCGCGACACGGGCATGGCGCCCTATGAATATATCCTCTCGCGCCGCCTTGCGCGCGCAAAACTCCTCCTCTCAAGCACCTCCATGCAAATAAGAGAGATTGCCGACAGCCTTGGCTTTTGCGACGAGCATTATTTCACGTCAATGTTTAAGGAAAAGGTGGGCGTCACCCCCGGTGAATATCGCCGCGGCGGCGAGCACGTGGGAGAGGGGAAAGAATAAAAAGCATAAAAAAAGAAATGACCCTTGACCGTTTGTTTACCTTCGGTCAAGGGTCACTTCTGTTCGCTCTTGGTATCTAACATCCTTTGTAATCCTCTCTTTCTTTGATCTACCCTTTGTGCTTTCGTGTCATGCTCTTAACAACTCTTTTTTTCTTTTGTGTAATAACACGCTTTGTTCTTCATGCTCCGTTGACAAAAGGTGAAAAATTTTTCTTGCAACCCGGCGCTTGAATGGCGGTGGAAAACTCACCAAAATCTATATTCAAGCGTAACACCGCCGTGTTTTTTATTTACCTCCTCACACACAGCCACCTGCCACGTGAAGTGCCTTGTTGCGGGCTTTAGGTTTTCATCGGCTTGTACCTCCTCTTTTCTTCGCTTTTAGTATATCATATTTTTTCGGGGATTGCAATATGGCAAATTGTAAGAAATAGACAATAAAAATTTATTTAAAACGCATAAAATGGTAATTGTGACGATAATTTTCTTTACAAGGGCGTTTTTCTGTGTTATAATAAAAGTATGTGGTGCGGAAAATTGCGCAAAAGTCGCGGTTTTCCGTTTTTTTCGTGTGCTTTCTTGCCTTTGCCACACGCTTATGATATAATATTGAATATACTGAAAGGGGGGTGCTCTTTTTGCAAATCGTTCTTCTTACCGCGCTTGGCGTTGGCGGCTCCACCATGCTTGGCGCACTTCTCGGATTTATTTTGAAAAAGCCTTCTCATAAATTTAACGACATCGTGCTTTCCTTTGCGGCGGGCGTGATGCTCGCGGCGGCGGTGATCGGTCTTATTCTCCCATCGCTTGAATACGGCGGGAACAACGTGTTTGCGCTTCTCGTGACCGCGGCGGGCATTTTTTGCGGCGCCATCGTCCTCAATCTTCTTGATAAGCTTGTGCCGCATCTCCATAAGCTGACGGGCGTGGATGCGGAGGCGCATCCCGAAAAAACCGAGCAGCTCGGCAAGGTTCTTTTGTTCGTCATTGCCATTGCCATTCACAATCTTCCCGAGGGTATTGCCGCAGGGGTGAGCTTTGGCACCGATAACGTGACGCAGGCGCTGACGGTGGCGGGCGGCATTGCGCTTCAGAACATTCCCGAGGGCATGGTGATCATTGCCCCGATGCTTGCCTCGGGCGTGAGCGCCCCACGCACCCTCGCGATCGCGCTGATGACGGGTGTGGTGGAGATCATCGGCACCTTTATCGGTTATTTTGCGGTCAGTATTTCCACGGCGATCCTACCCTTTGCGCTTGCCTTTGCGGGCGGCACGATGCTTTACGTCATCAGTGACGAGATGATTCCCGAAACGCACGCGCACGGCAGTGAGCGCGGGGCGACCTACGCCTTGCTCATTGGCTTTTGCGTGATGCTCGCCTTTGACGTGCTGCTGGGATAATAGGTTTAAATCGGCAGAGGTTGCCCCTCTGCCGATTTTGTGCTATCATGAAGCTGTCGCGGAGAAAAGCCCTCTCTCTCCCTCAGGGGGAGCCGTTATAAAGTATTTACATATAAAAAGGATCGCTTCTAATGGAACGTACTCTTAAGGACAGTTTTGAATTTCAATAAAACACATTACCTATCGACAGAAAAAAGCAAAAACCGCAGATTGATTTTCTGCGGTTTTTGTGTTATAATGGGGGCGTAGCAAATACCGATACGTTTGTTAAACGAAATCGAAACTTGGGACAAATCTGAACGACAAATAAGAATTTGACGGAATTAAATATATGAAAATATTATGGATCATTATTTTGGTGGCAGATCATCTGTTACCGCTAATACTTGCACGTTTTTATCCAAACTATAAGCATAAAGAAATGGCACTTTCGGTACTTGGATCACGGCAAAGTCCTGTGAAATATATATATAATGTGTGGTGCATCATATCCGGAATTATTTTTTGCGTCGCTCCTTATGAGTTTTATAAAGAAAACCGCACTGACTTGATGATGGCAGTGTGGGTTTTGCTCATCATATACGGTATCGGCTGTGAAATTATATCTGGGCTATGTCCGTTGAACGAGAACAGGCAAGATGAAGATTTGTTGACCAAAATCCACGGTGGCACATCAGCAATCGGATTTATGACGTTGCTCGTAGTACCGTTACTTATTGCGATACTTCAGTATCAAAGCTCGTCTATGCTTTTTGGAACAGTATCGATTGTCTGCTTCGCGTTTGCCTTTGTATTCTTCTGCTTTTTCATTATGGGCGAAAAAGAAAAGTTTGCAAATACTGTTTTGAGATATGGCGGCCTTTGGCAACGGCTCGTTTTATTAAGCTGTTATATACCGTTGTTCATTTGGTGTGTTAAATAACAAATTCCAATTTTCGAGAAACATTTAAGCGCCACACTGCAAAGTCTCCCTTGTGTAAAGGGAGGTGGCGCGGCGTATGCCGTGACGGAGGGATTGTAATGCATAGAAAACACAATAAAGATATCGTACCAACCGCAAAAATGCTACGAAAGAATATGACCAAAGAAGAAAAACATCTTTGGTATGATTTTTTACGCACATATCCCATCCGATTTTCACGACAAAAGGTACTTGGCAAATATATTGCAGATTTTTACTGTGCAGAGGCAAAGCTCGTTATTGAGCTTGACGGTTCAGGGCATTATACCGAAGAAGGGAAGCAACATGATGAAGAAAGAATCGCTTTTCTCGAAGAATATGGTTTGACAGTTATCAGAATACCGAACACGGAGATACATAAAAACTTTCGGGGTGTCTGTGAACATATTGATCACCTCGTAGAACAATCCCTCAGTCAGCTTCGCTGACAGCTCCCTTTACACAAGGGAGCCTTTTTATGTTCACCTATAGTTTGTCAATTTTCTTGACAAGCACTGCATTTGTGTCCACAAATGCAAAATACGGCATACCTCTTTTGAGATATACCGTATTCTTACAAAACTGTCCTTTAGAGTACAACTCTAATGGAAACGGTCTTTTTTCTTGTGGGTATTGCCAAATACGACAAAAAGCGGTATAATAGAAGTATAAACCCGTAACATAAAATCTTTAAGGTGTATATATGAAAGTAAAATTATCTGTTTTTTTGCTGATATTGGCGATCCTTGCGCTATCGTTTGCGATATTGCTGACGGTGTCACTGTCCTTCGTATTGGCGCCGCCCGCCATTGAGGGTATCGTTCCCACGACAAGCAGTTTTGCAAGTACGTGGTGGATCTGGCTGCTCGTGGCGGCGATGCTTGTGGCGGCGCTTGCTTGGCTGATTCGCAAAAACAAAAATGCCCCCATAACGGTAGCGGTAAAGGAAAGGCTCGGGCGCTTGCGCGCACCGCATTATTTCCTGCTTTTTGCGGGGGCTTTGCTGGTGCTTTCCCTCGTTTACGTGGTTGTCAACCGCAATATTGTGTGGGAATATCTCATTTTCCGCGGCGGTGACGATCTGTTTATGGATTTCTTCAATCACGTGGGGTACGTTTCGCACGAAAACGGCGTTTACGGTAGCTCGGTACACGCCTGCTTCCCCGCGTTTGCCTATCTTTTTTATGCACTGATCGCGTTTCTTCTCCCTGAGGGCGCGGCGGTCATGCACGCGCCGCACCTGATGTCCCCCCTCCTTTACGTGGCGTATTTTATCGTGAGTGCGGTGTGCGTGGCGCTTCTTTTTGCGCTTGTTAACCGTTACTTAAAGGCATATTCCCCGACAACGCGTATGGCGGTCGCTCTGCTGCTGCTTTGCTCAAACGTTTTTATTGACATGATCGAGCGCGGTAACTCGGTGTTCCTTGTCGTGATCTTTTTGCTTGCCGCCATGCTTCTGCGCGAGCGAGGGGACCGTGTGTCGCGCGAGCTTGCCCTTATCCTTATTGCCGCGGCGGCGGGCTTCAAGGTCTATCCCGCGCTTTTCGGCGCGCTCTATCTTTTGGAGCGACGCTACACCGAGGCGGTGCGTTTGGTGATATACGGTATAGCATTTTTCTTCCTGCCCTTCGCCTTTTTCGGGGGCGTTGATGGCTTTCTTGCCTTTTTTGCCAACCAAAGCGCCGTGCAGGGCGAGATCTATATTTCGCTTTCCTCGATCAAGGCGGCGGTGCAGTGCGTAGCTGTACAAATGACGGGTGACCCCCTCTCGCTCTCGTGGCTTGCAAGCGGATTGCAGATCCTGTTCCTTCTCTTGAATGTCGCGGCGTTCTTTGACAAGCGCCTGGCAACATGGGAGCGCAGCTTCATTCTCGTTGCCGTGATGGCGTTTTTCCCTGCGTGGAGCGGGGAATATACGTCAGTATATTTCCTCCTGCCGCTTTTGCTGCTCCTGCGCGAGCTTGCAAACGGCTTTGGCACGGGTGCGCTTCGTTGGTGGCGCGTGGCGGCACTCGCCGTCTTTGGCTTCACGTTTTCTTTTGTGGCACTTGTCCTGCCGAACGGTGCCGAGGTCTACACCTTCCGCTTCATTCTTCTTTACGCGCTTGACGTGGTGTTGGTTGTCAAGGCAATTCGCTCGCTGATATGCACCTATCGCGCGAAAAAAACGGCATAATACAAGGGACTGCATCATTTGACGCGCTTGGCGGTAAACGGTGCAGTCCTTTTTGCGCGTAACCCCTTTTCAAAACTATATTTTTATGATATAATAAGTAAGATAATGAAATTTCAAGAAAGGAGGCGGTGAAATGGAGAGCTTTGCGAAATGGCAGATCCTTAGCGGTGTGAACTCACCCGAGGATATCAAAAAGATGTCCCCCCTACAGCTGCAGCTGTTTGCGGGCGAGATCAGAGATTATCTCTCCTTCCGTGTGCGTGAAAACGGCGGTCATCTTGCCTCCAATCTCGGCGTGGTGGAGCTGACAATGGCGATACACCGTGTCTTTGACCTGCCGCGCGACCATCTCATTTTCGACGTGGGGCATCAAAGCTACGTCCACAAGCTCTTAACGGGCAGAAAGGAGCGCTTTGACACGCTTCGAAAATCGGGGGGCATTTCGGGCTTTACCAAGCGCGCGGAGAGCGAATACGACGCGTTTGGCGCGGGACACAGCTCAACGGCGATCTCCGCCGCCATCGGTATGGCAGAGGCGGATCAGCTGGCGGGCATGGATGCCTTTAGCATTGCGGTCGTCGGCGACGGCGCGCTCACGGGCGGTCTTGCCTACGAGGGGCTTAACAACTGCCGCCCCGATCTGAAGCTGCTGATCATCATTAATGAAAACGAGATGTCGATCTCGCCGAACACAGGGCGCCTTGCCGCGCACCTTGCGCGTATGCGTGCCTCGAAAAATTACTTAAAGACCAAGGAATTTACCGCGAGCGCGCTTCGCTATATCCCCCTCATCGGCAAGCCGATCTATCGGCTTTTGCGCCGCATCAAGCGCCTTGTCAAGCATCTGTTTTACGAGGAAAACCTCTTTGAGCACATGGGTATCCGCTACCTCGGACCCGTTGACGGTAACGACCTTGAGGGTATGATCGCCTGCCTTGAGCACGCAAAGCATCTTGACACGAGTGTTATTTTGCACGTCAAGACCAAAAAGGGCAAGGGTGATATTGAGGCTGAAAGAAAGCCCGATCATTACCACGGCGTGGCACCAAGGGGCGCGGCAATGCCCGAGAAAACCTTTTCCGGCGAGTGTGGGCGTATGCTCACCGAAATGGCGTGTGCCGATCAAAAAATTTGTGCCATTACTGCCGCAATGAGCTTTGGCACGGGGCTTGAGCCCTTCCGCGCGGCGCATTCCAACCGCTTTTTTGATGTCGGTATTGCCGAGGGGCACGCCGTCACCTTTGCGGCGGGTCTTGCCGCGGGCGGCTTTTATCCTGTCTTTGCTGTTTATTCAACCTTTTTGCAGCGCGCGGTCGATCAGGTGAT
>JAZOSR010000046.1:0-6432 GCA_045657225.1 Eubacteriales bacterium
CTTTTCTGCCGGTTGAAACGGTCATGTGGAAATCGGTCACGCCCGATGCCTGCATTTTGTCAAGAAAGGGGGCAAGGCCGTCGATCGAGCAGTCGCGCGCGTTAAAGCCCTCGCCGCCGTGGCAGTGCAGGTCAACAAGACCGGGGGCAAGATACGCGACCTCTTTGTCGGGTGACACCTTGCCGTCCCGAACGGCGGTGATGATGCCGTTTTCGATACACACGGTCTTATCGGCGATAAGTGCGCCGTTTATTAAAATTTGTTTTGCGTAAATGTTCATGTCAGTGTTGTTCCTTTACTTCAAGTGTGCGCCTATGTTGCTCCCGAAGCTCGCTATATAAAACGGGGTCGTTTTGCGCGGTAAGGATCGCGTAAAGCGCGTCAAGCACGACGAATTGACTGACGCGCGAGGCAGTGCCCGAGCGACCGTAGGGCGTTTCGGGGGCGTATGTCTTCACAAGATATTGTGCGTGCTTTGCCGCGGGCGCATCGGGGTAGGAGGTGATCATAACGGTGATCACACCGTGCATCGCGCCCACGCGAATAACCTGCTCCGCGTCCATGGTCGTGCCCGAGTGTGAGACCACCACAAGCACGTCATCCTTGCCCATTTGGTTGATGGTTGCCAGCGTGTCGGACATGGAGTTCGAGGCAACGGCAAACGCGCCAAGGCGTTGCAGCTTGCGGCGCGCGTCACAGCACGCAAGATAAGAGGAGCCAACGCCAAAAAGCGTGATGCGACGGGCGCGCATCAGCTGATCGGCAAGGCGCACCAAAAGGTCATAGTCAAGCATCCGGTGCGTGATCTCTGCCACGCGCTTCATGGCGGCAAAGCTCTCACAAACGAGATCCTCAAGCTCGTTTTTGGGTGTTTTTTCAACCGCGGTCGGCTTTTCCTGTGCCTCGGCGCTTGAAACGAATGCCAGCTGAATGCGCAGGTCCTTGATGCCGTTATAGCCCATTGCCTTGCAAAAGCGGAAAATGGTCGGCTCGCTGACACCGATGGCGTCGCGCGCCTCGATCGTTGTCATGTAAGGAAATTCCTTCACGTGTGCGAGCACGTAATCGGCAACGCGACGCTCGCCTGCCGAGAGGGAGTGATAGATGTCGTAGATACGACCGATCACGGAATTGCTCATGGCATTATGCCTTGTCGGTGGCGGCACGTGCCATATCGATGGCGCGCTTCACTCTGCCGTCACAGCTGTCGCAGATCTGCTTGACGAGGGGCATCTCACAGCCCGTCAGCTCATGCACGATGGCACAGCGCAGACACCCGCCCGCCTCGGTCAGCTTCTTTACTGCATAAGCGAGGTCGGGGTTGCCCACTGCCTCGGCAAAGCGGCGCGGTGCGCGGTTGTTCACCTTACTGTTGTCGGGCTGGGGTGGGATCATGAGGTTTGAATAGGTACGCCCCTGCTTGATCATCAGTGCGGTCGAGAGCATGTTCATCACCAGCTTTTGTGCCGATGCTGCCTTCATGCGCGTCGAGCCCATCACGATCTCAGCGCCCGTATCCATGTCAATGGCAACCTCGGCATAGGCGGCAAGCTCGGAGGGGCGGTTGCAGGCGATCGATACGCGACCGGCGCCGATCTCGGCGGCGTATTTAAGGGCACCGATGCCATAGGGTGTGCGTCCGCTGGCTGCTGCGGCAATGACGGTATCCTTTTCGTTAAGACCAAATTCGATCAGATCCTTCTTGCCGTCCTCCTCTGAGTCCTCCTTGCCCTCGCTTGCGCGGAAAACGCAGTCGCGCCCGCCTGCCATCAGGCAGTTGAACACGCCCTCCTCGACGTGATAGGAGGGTGGGCATTCCGCCGCGTCCACAAAGCCAAGGCGCGCGCTGGTGCCGGCACCCACGTATACCACGCGACCGCCGTTTTCAAGACGCGGGAAGATCAGCTCAACGGCGCGCGCGATCTCGGGGATCACCTCGCGCACCTTGTCGGGCACGGTTCTGTCCTCGTCGTTGATCATCGTGAGCATTGCCTCGGTGGATACCTTGTCAATGTTGACGCTTTTTTCGTTGCGTTGCTCGGTGCCAAGCACCATGATCTTGCCGTCGATGACGTGTGTATTGGTGTATTTCATGATGTTATCCTCATTTCTTTTATTAATAATGATCGAATTTACGCATTGATTTGGAAGCTCTCAATACCCGCAATGCTTGCCGCGCGAATGACGGCACCGAGTGTGACGGAGAGAGAGGGGGTAAGCCAGAGGTAGCCGTCGCCCAGTTTTTCCTTGACCGCGCGCAATATGCGCTCGCCGTCTGCCCCCCAGATGCTGCCGCCCGTCACCACGGGAACGGGCTTGGCGTCAATTTTTTTCGCCGCGGCAGAAACGGTCGCGCAAAGCTCCTCGACCACGCGGTCAAGGATGGCGGTGGCGATTTTGTCGCCCGCCCTCGCCGCCTCAAAGGCAAGCGGCGCGAAGGAGGCGATCGTCATTTTGCCGCCCTCGCTGATGAGAGTGGCACGCTCAAGAATGGTCGCACCCTCTCTTGCCTCAAAGAGTTCTGTGAGTAGGGTATATTCACCTCTGCCGTCCGCATGGCGTAAAATACTGTTCAAAACCTGTCTGCCGATAGCAAAGCCGCCCGCATCGTCACCGAGCAGATAGCCGTAGCCGTCCACGCGAAAGACCTCGCTTTTTGTCATTGCGTAGGCAATCGAGCCCGTGCCGCAAACGGCGGCAACCACGTTCTCGGTCACGCCCGTGGCGAACACGGGGTTGAAAACGTCACTGTCGATCACCATTTTTTGGATGTGGGGGAATCGGCTGCATAGCTCCTCACGGTAACGCTTCCCATCCTTTTTAATGCCGCATCCGCTGATGCCCGCATAAAGACAGGCAACGCGCGCGTTTGTTGGCAGTGCCTCTGTCAGTCCGCGAATCACTGTGGTCAGATTTTCCATTGCTTCGGGAAAATCGGTGCCCGCCGTGCTGCTGGGACCTGCCGTTACGGTGGAGATCACCTCGCCCGCCGCGCTGCAAAGCACGCCCTCGGTGTGTGAGCCGCCGCCGTCAATGCCGATCAGATAATCTAACATATCGTGCTCCTTACATAAGATGTAGTGTTATTACAAATCCGAACTCTATTTGTAATTTTACTACATTCAAATTCCTTTGTCAAGCGTTTTAAAAAAGCAGCCGATCAAAATCGGCTGCTTTTTTATTATATTACGACCTCAATAATCTCGTATAGGTCAAGTCGGTCAATGGTAACGTACGCGCGCCCGTTCTCGTAGGCGAAGGGAAGCTCGCGCCCCTCGGGTCGGAGCACCAGCTTTTTCGGCTTGTGGGGAAGGGCGATCGAAAGCTTCACGTCAAGCACGGGCGGGATCGTGTCCTCGGTCATCGTGGCGGCATCGGCGTGCGCGCCGTTCGCGTTGATGAGCTGGAGCATGAGCTTGTTGTCCTTTTCAAGGCAAATGATCTCAAGCAAGCCTGTTGCCGCCTCCACGCGAGCGATAGGCTCGTATATCTGCGCGGCGACCTCCTTTATCAGCGCGCGGTGCAGATATTGTCTTGCCACCGTGTATTGCTTGCCGATGTCAAAGCCGATTGCGACGATGTTTCCCTTACCAAAGGGAATGAGTGAGGCAAGCGGGTGCGTTACCTCGCGTTGCTTGATGCCTGCCTTTGCCAGCACCTTGCCGTCGTCGGCACTGATCGCAACAGGGGAAATAAGCGCGCCGAATGCGCCGTTGTCAAGCGTGAAATAATACGCCTGCTCCGCGCCCGTGTTGGCTTGCTTGTGACCCGTGTCAAGGTTCATCAAGACATTGCGATCGTTTGTTTTGTTAAGGGTAGTTACGGTAAAGGGCGCGCCTGCCTCGGCAAACAAGCGGCAGGTGTTCTCACCGCTCAAAACAAGATTGCCGCCCGCCTCCACATAATCAAGCAGCTCCTTTACGGTGGTGCTCTCAAGACCGTGTAAGAGCTCGGGCACCACGATCACGGGGTAATCGCCGCAGTGACCTGTGAGTGTGTGTTCACTCACGATCTCGGTGGACAGTGACGCGTCGCAAAGAAGCGCGGTCATGCCGACAAGCCCCTCGTTTTTGGCACGGCTGTAAAGCCGCTTTCTTTTGTCCTCGATCATGTGGCGGTCGTAGGTAGAAAGGAGCATAGCGACCTGATGAATGGGTCTGCCACGGAAGCAGTAGGGCTCGCGCGCGCGCAAAAATTCGGCAAGCGGCACAAGGCGGCACAGGTCCATCATGTTGGGTGAGCCGTCCTCAAATTGCTGCACGTAGTTTTGGTAAGCGCCGCCGAGCGCAACGACCGAGGCTGCCTCCTGCATCAGCTGTACGGGGTGCTTGGGCATGGCAGCGACACCCCCCATTGCCTTGAAGCGGAAATTCCACGACATGAGGTCCCACGGCGCTTTTGTTTGTTGCGCGATCGCGCGACCCGCGTAGCGCGCCGAGTTAAAGGAGTTGCCGGGGGCAAGATCGCCCGAGATAAAGTCAACGTTCGCTGAGATCGCCTCGGGCATGTGGTCGGAGTATGCCCAGTTGGAGCAGATCTGAAAGTGCGGATATTTGGCGTGAACGGTGTCGGTGTAGTGACGTACGTAGCGGCGGAACAGCTCGCGGCAGTATTCGCAAAATTGGGGATAGTAGGGGTCGCCCTGTGCGCGGGGCGGCTTGCCGTCAAGGGAAATGCCGTATTCCCGCTCAAACGCCGCCAGCGTGTCGGGGTGATAGTCAAGATGCACCTTCCAGCAATCGCCGTCCATCCAAACGCCGTCAACGCCGTAGTCACCCGCCAGCTCCAGCAGCTGGGGAATCAGGAGCTCGTCCACGTATCTGCCGTTCGGGCGCGGCACCTCGGCAACTCTTGTACCGTCGGCATTGACCACACACTCCTCGGGGTGCTCGGCACAGTATTTCATATCGTAAATGCCCGAATAGTGCATATAAAGCGGCACACCCTCCTCGCGCGTGACGCGGCGCCACATTGCCAGCGTGTCGGTGGCAAAATCGGGCATGGCGTTGCCAAGCTTGGTGGGATAGGATGCCCAGCCGGGATGCCCCTTGCAGTCGATCTGCAAAAAGTCGGGCTTTAGCAGGTGGCAAATTTTCCGAATATCTTCTTCCTTCAATGTCACGCCCTGCGTGCCGTAGTCGGGTATGGCGTGAAAGTCACAGTGAATGCCAAAAAAGCTATCTTGTCTTGTTTTCATAAAAACCTCCGCTGATAATGCCGTGGCAAATGCTTTGATTTATTATATATATTGTATCGTAAGTGTGTCAACACCTTATTGACAAATCGGGAAAATAATTTGAAATTTCTGTAAAAAATTGCAATTGCTTTTCTTTTGTGCTTGTGAAATTTCTTTTTTGTGCTATAATGGATACGAAAGGCGGTGATTTTGATGAGCATGTTAAGACTCATGACACACAACCAATGGAAAAACGACGATAACCGACCCGATTGGGAAAAGATCGGCGAGGATTGCTCTGTCGGCGTGCGCGCCAAGGGCTTTGTGCGCGTGTACCGTGATACGATGCCCGACATGGTGGGCGGTCAGGAGGTTTCCGCTAAAATGGTGGACGAGCTGATCCGCGGCACGGCGGACGAGGGCATGAAATACGCGCTTTTGTGGGGGCGCGACACGCCGATCATGTATCGGCAGGATAAGTTTGAATTGGTGGATTCGGACTTTGCACTGTATCCTGACGAGTTTCCCGGGCACGAGGGTGTGTTTAACAACGGTAAAACAAAGTCCTACAGCATCGGCGTTTTCCGCATCAAGGAAAGCGGCAAGCTTTTCATCTTTGCCTCCACGCACCTTTGGTGGAAAAACGAAAATCCCAACTCGCCCAATTATCAGCCTCACTCTCACGCGGCAAGAGGGTATCAGATGGGGCTTTTGATCGCCCGCATTGACGAGCTGCAGAAAAAATATGACTGCCCTGCGGTGATCGTTGGTGACCTGAACGCCAATTACACCTCCCTTGCCGTCAAGTGTGCCTTTGAAAACGGCTTTGTGCACGCGCACGACGTGGCAACCGATTACGCCGACGAGGCAGTCGGCTATCACAATTGCTTTGGCTGGGGCTACGATAAGTTTTATTTTGACCGTCCCTTTGAAACGGCGATCGACCACATCCTCCTGCGCGGCGCGCCCGAGGGTGCGGTCAAGCGCTTTGAGCGCTTCTCGCCCGAGTATTATCTGCCGCTTTCCGACCATTCGCCCGCGTTTATTGACATTGAGCTTTAAAAGGGGGCTACGCTATTCGCGCAGACCGAAAGCACACGGGCGATCATTGAACAAAACGACCGCTTTCCCTTACCGTCTAAACGGTAAGGGAAAGCGGTTTCGCTTTTTACGTTTAGGTCGCGCGGCGCCCCTTTAAAAGAAACGGATGCGTTGCATCCTACACCTCACCACCTGCTTGGGGCAGGAGCCTCCCC
>JAZOSR010000047.1:0-4842 GCA_045657225.1 Eubacteriales bacterium
CGCCGCCTTGCCACGCAAGGCGACGCCGCTTTTGTTTTCGCGATCATATGAAACAGCAGCAACCCCGCTCCCATCCGTAGGGGACGTTCACGAATGTCCCGCAATCCCCGACCGCAAAAACGGCAACGCAACCACCCTTGGCTCCCTCCGGGAGCGAAAAAAACCTATCAGGCTTTCTTAACGAAGAACGCCACGCGTTCTTCATGGGGCATCCGCAAAGCGGTGGAGGAGAATGCGATCCGCGACACCACAAACGCCACCGCAACCATCCGTAGGGGACACAATCCCCTCTCCACAAACAGCGACGCAACCACCCTTGCCTTCCCCTAAGGGGAAGGGGAACCGCTTGCGGTGGATGAGGTGCCGCCAAAGGCGTCCCCGACCCACATACGGCTACGCTATCAAACAAAAAAGGCTTCTCCTTTCGGAGAAGCCCCAGCAACGTTGAGTAACAAGATGTCGCCCATAGGGGGGCGATATTGGTGCCATCTTTAAGATCTCCACAACTCGCTCTCCAATCACCTATCCAAAAATCTTGCTAACTTAAATTTTAAAGAACTGATTTTTCTCTGCAGAGGAGTCATATTTACCTCCTCTTTGCTCATCAAATCGTCATTCACATTCATTCCATCATCAATTTGTTCTGACTCATAATAACATTCCTCAAAATCTGTTTCCGTCTGCTCATCAAACAAAGTTTCTGCTTGCTCCGCAAATGAAGCTTCTTTCGGCTTTTGATCTTGATTTTTTATGACAGTGTCTACTTTTTCATTTAACAAAACCAAATTTTGATTGATATTGGCCAATGTAAAGATTGGATATAAGGATATTGTTGTTATAAGAGGCAATACAATTCCGAAAACAATCAAAATCCAGCCGTTAGTAGTTTCGTTCTCATCAAGCAAATTTGAAATCCCCAAAAGCAAGAAAAACACGCTGATTATGTAGATAACCACCATAAAAGCGTAGCATAGCCTTCTAATTCCTTTATCACTAATCATACCTACTCCTTATTTCTTCGTCGGCTTCTTCTTTTTCTTCGCGGCGGAAAAGCCAAAGGTGCCAATGCGCTTGCCGAGCGCAAAATACTCGCCGTGCGCGTAGGCGCAAAGCCCTGCCCTTGCCATGTGAAGCTTGCCCTTCTCGTCAAGGAGCTCGCCCGACACGTACACCGCCACAATATCGGCAAGAAACATATCGTGTGAGCCAAGCGGCACTACGTCCGTGACACGGCAGCAAAGCGAGAGCGGACACTCGTCAATAAGTGGCGCCTTTACCTCCTCAACAAAGCGCTTGGTGAGGCGGCATTTTTCAAATTTATCGACCTTTGCGCCCGTAAAGGTGCCGCAATAATCGGCGGCGCGCACCAGATCACTCGGCGTGAGATTGAGGACAAACTCACCCCGTTCCTTGATTATTTTGTGGGAATGGCGCGAGGGACGCACCGAAATATAGGTCTTGGGCGGTATGGTATTGGTAATTCCCGTCCACGCGACCGTAATGATATTCGCGCTCTCCTCATCACCGCAGCTGACCATCACAGGCGGCGTCGGCGCCAGCATCGCGCCACCGCGAAATTTCACCTTTTCCATCATACGTACCCCACCTTTTTAAAATTTTACCCGCATAACGGTGCGCGTTTTCGCCGTTACGGGGTCAATGTCAAACACCACCGCATCGGCACGGATCTCACCGCCTGCAACCGTGAAGCGACGCGGCATATGCGTGCGCATTTTTCCGATCACGTCAGCGGGGTTAACGCCAAGAATGCTGCAAACGGGACCCACCATACCAACGTCGGTAATATAGCCCGTGCCGTTTGGCAAAATCTGCTCGTCCGCAGTCGGCACGTGCGTGTGTGTGCCGAAAATAGCGGCAAAGCGCCCGTCAAAACAGCGCGCAAGTGCCAGCTTCTCGGAGGTTGCCTCGGCGTGCACGTCAAGCACAGCAAGATCATAGGAGCGCGCGCGGCGCGCAAGCTCACTCTCTACCGCGCGAAACGGATCGGAAAGCGCGTCCATAAACACAGATCCCGACACGTTCATCACCAAAACGCGCCAGCCCTCACCGCTCGTCACCACGTGACTGCCCTCACCGGGGCACTCCGCAGGGTAATTACAGGGGCGCACGATGCGGCGCGAATCACTCAATAGCCCATGCACGTCACGGCGGTCAAACACGTGATTTCCCGTAGTGATAAAATCCACACCCGCATCAAACAGCACCTCTGCCGCGCGGGGCGAAATGCCGTGAATATCGCACACGTTCTCGCCATTTGCGATCACAAGATCAGCGCCGAGCTCACGCCGCTTTTGCGGCAGCTTGCCCTGCAAATACGAGAGCGCGCCCTCTCCCACAATGTCACCGATTACCAGAATTTTCATATTTCCTCGTTTCTATGGCGGTCATAAAAATACGCAATTGCCGATCCGCCGCAAACAGTATACCACAATGCGATAAAAAATGCAAGCGCGCCTCACGTTTCAGAAAAATTTATCACAGCATTCCGATCCCCGCGCCACCATCTCTTCATCACAAAAAATTCACTTGACTTTATACACTATCGTTGTTATAATATCTTTATTGTAACAATATTGCTCCATACCCCGTACAAAATCCACACGAAGAGGTTTATTTATGAAGCGAATTTTATCGATTTTACTCGCCGCGCTGTGCGTGCTGCCCCTATTTGTCGCTTGCAAGAAGGGACCCACCGTCACGGTCGTAAAGGAGGGTGTCTGCACGCTCATTTACGATTCCGATCTTGTCAGTGACGAGGCGGCAGCCGATCTTGCCACCGCCATCGAGAGCGCCACAGGTGCCACCGTCACAACGAAATCCACCATTTCCTTTACCGCGAGCATACGCACCGAGGCAGGCACGATCCTCGTTGGTAATATCGTCACGAACCAAACGAAGAATATTCTCACCGCGCTTCGCCAAAACGACCTGATCCTCACTCTTGCCGACGATCTTTTTCTCATCGGTGGCAAGACCGCAGAGACCGTCAGCCGCGCGATCACGCAATTTAAGGAGCGCCTTGCCGCTGTCGCCAAGATAGGCAAGGATCTCACGCTCAGCGAGGAGGACTGCTTCTTTGACGCCGCAAGCTATTCCATTGACGAGCTGAAGATCGGCGGTCTTGATATTCACACGTACGAGATCGTTCTCCCC
The DNA here is from genome assembly GCA_045657225.1 of Eubacteriales bacterium. Classification (GTDB taxonomy): domain Bacteria; phylum Bacillota; class Clostridia; order Oscillospirales; family CAG-272; genus Firm-07. The sequence goes on from JAZOSR010000047.1 coordinate 3,175, forward strand.
CGCAAGCCCAATATCAACGAGCAGCGCTTTGCCCACTTTTTACAGCAGGCACTGCTTACAAAAAGCGGCTATCTCCTGCCCATCGTAAATGAAAACGAGCAGGTCGGTGTCGAGCAGATCCGCATCGGCGGCGCCTGCAAAAGTGCCTCGACAAGCGACCCGCATACCTTTCAAATGTCACAAAACGGCACAACGCTGGAATTAACGGCTGAAAGCTTTTACGCATACGACAAGCTCCTGACCTCCTTTGCGGAGCAATTTCTCTCGCAAAATGCCCTGCTCCTCACCGAGCAAAGCACCCTTGCGGGCGACGCTCTCGCCGAGGCCGGCAACGCGTATGTGCACCACGGCGATATCCGTATGATGTTCAACAACATCTGGGGCTCCACATCGGGTGACGAGGCACAGCGCTCCAAAATGCTCTTTGAGGTCTACCGCGAATATCTCCCCGACGTGCTGGGACTTCAGGAATGCTCCCCCGATATGCGAAACACGGGGCTTTGCGACTGGCTATATAACCTCGGCTACCACGAGGTGCCCCTGGCGCCAAGCTTCATTCCTTATAAGCAAGAATCCGAAACGCGTGACCCCATCTTCTACCGCACCGACGTGCTCGAGCTCATCCACTACGGTTACCAAAATCTTGCCGTCATCGACGAGCTTAACGAGATATTGGAGGGGCTTTCGGGCTCAAAGCTGGAATCCGCCAAATCCTCACTGAAGGAGGCACGCGCAGACGGCTCTAAATCCGTCAACTGGGCAATTTTCAAGGTAAAGGCAACCGGCGAGCTCTTTATGGCGGCATCCGTCCACCTTTGGTGGAAGAGCGGCACCTATCACGATAAGATCCGCGTGGTGCAAATGCGCGAAATGCGCGAGCTCCTGACAAAGGAGGCGCAGGCGTATCTTGACGGTGCGGGGCTTGACGGCACTCTGCCCATCTTTATCGGCGGCGACTACAACTCCCGCACGACGCGTAGCAGCTACAAGACCATGAGCGAGAATCCCGCCCCCTTCACCAATCTCAACGAGCTTGCCAAGCCAAACGAAAAGATCGACTGCACCTCCTCCCACGCCGATCCTACTTACAACAAGAGCACAGGGCTTTGGGAAACCACGGCATTCATCGGAGAGGGCACCTATGACAACGCCATCGACCACATCTACGCAAACAGCGAGGCGGTCGATGCAGGCGCGTTTGAAATGAACCGCGTTGACATCATCAAGGAACTTTACGCCTATCTGTCCTCCGACCACAACGCCGTTTGGGCGGACATCAGCTTCACCGCCAACACCCCGAAGCTCTCCGCCTAAACTTTTCACTTCTTGATTGACAAGGCCACAGGTTTTTGTTATAATAATTGTGTTCGCAATAAATAAAAAGGAGATTTACTTATGAAACGCATTTTATGTATCGTTCTCGCGCTTCTCATGTGCCTGCCGCTTTTCGCGGCGTGCAGCGGTGACGAGATCACCCTTAAGCTTGCCGACGGCGGTGAGTGTGTCATTATTTTTGATGCAAGCCTCACCAACCGCGACCAAATGGAAAAGCTGGCAAGCAGAATTAAGAAAACGCTCGGTGTTGAGACCGTCACCATCAAATCGACCGATGAATTCCCCGTTGGCGTACGCGCCGGCAAGGGCACCATTCTCGTTGGTGACATTGAC
>JAZOSR010000048.1:0-20428 GCA_045657225.1 Eubacteriales bacterium
GAGCGAGGCTACCGAGCGCGTTACGGGCTACAAGCTCACGGGCAAGGCGGCGGAATCGAGCGGCATTATTCACCTGCTTAACTCCGGCGCCGCGTGCCTTGACGCTTCGGGCGTTTGCACCGATGAGAACGGCAACGCCATCATGAAGAGATGGTGGGAGGTGACCGACGAGGAGATCAAGAAGATGACCGACGCAACCGTTTGGTGCGAGGCAGGCTTTGACAACTTCCGCGGTGGCGGATTCTCCAGCCACTACACCACCAAGGCAGAAATGCCCTGCACCATGATCCGCCTCAATCTCGTCAAGGGTCTTGGCCCCGTGCTGCAGATCGCCGAGGGCTGGACCGTGAATCTCCCCGACGAGGTTTCCGACACCCTCATGGAGCGCACCAATCCCACTTGGCCCTGCACGTGGTTTGCCCCCCGTTGCGACGGCAAGGAGGGCAGCCCCTTCAAGACCGCTTATGAGGTCATGATGAACTGGGGCGCCAATCACGGCGCGATCTCCTACGGTCACATCGGCGCAGATCTGATCACGATGTGCTCGATGCTCCGCATTCCCGTTTGTATGCACAACGTCCCCGAGGAGGATATCTACCGCCCTGCCTGCTGGAACGCATTTGGTATGGACAAGGAGGGGGCGGACTACCGCGCTTGCGCCGCGTACGGCCCGTTGTTTAAGAAATAAAAGGAGTTCTGTTTATGGATTTTCGCAAATTGCTGTCGGTTGCCAAAGCACCGACTGGATTTCGCATCGACGCCAAGTGGCAGGATAACGTCTGCCACTTGACGCTCACCAACATCTCGGGTGCGCCAAGGCGCGTGGGTGACCTCACGGTCCTTGAAGCGGCAATGCCCTTTTCTGCCGATACAAAAGTCTACGGCGAGGGCTTCAGTATGCTCGCGCAATACGCAGGCACTGTCGCGGATTGCAAATTGATCGGCTCTTACTGCGACGTCGATCACTATAAGATCTACAAGCCCGCAGGTGTCAATCAGGTCTTTAACATGGCAATATTTTCGCCCTGTGAGGATGAGCATCTTCTTGTCGGTTTTTCCTCCTGCCGCCGCTTTGTCGGCTGCGTGAGATTCAACACCGAGGTGTTGCAGGTGTCCCTCAACTGCGAAAATATTACCGTTGCCGCAGGCGAGGAGATAGAGCTTGAGGAGCTATACCTTAAAACGGGTAAGAAAAACGACGTGTTGCGGCATTTTGCCGCCGCGATCGCCAAGCACCACCCGCAGCTCCCCTTCCCCGAGATCCCGACGGGCTGGTGCTCGTGGCTGATCTACGGGTCACGTGTCACGGCACAAAACATTTACGACAATCTTGACGCGATCAAGGCAAACGGCCTTGATCTCAAATACATTCAGATCGATGACGGCTATCAGGCAAAATGGGGCGACTGGTTTGATTTCACCGACAAGTTTGAGGGCGGTGTAAAAAAGGTCTGCCTTGACATTAAGGCAAAGGGCTTTGAGCCCGCCATCTGGCTTGCCCCCTTCGTTGCCGAAAAGACCTCGCGTCTGCTCACCGACCACCCCGATTGGTTCGTCGCTGACGAGAACGGCGCGCCGCTGTCGTCGGGTGACGTCAGCTTTGGCGGCTGGCGCTGTGCCCCCTGGTACATCCTTGACCTCACGCATCCGGGGGCGATCGGTTACATCAAGCACGTATTTAAGACCATGCACGACGAGTGGGGCATCAGATATTTTAAGCTTGACTCGATCGTGTGGGCGGCATTCCCCTTTGGCGTGCGCCACGATAAAAGCAAAACCGCCATTGAGGCGTATAAGCTGGGTATGCAGGCGATCATCGACACCGTTGGTGAGGATAGCTTCATCCTCGGCGGTAACTCGCCGATGTGGCCCTCAATCGGTATGGTACACGCGATGCGCGTGACAAACGACAGTTACCGCAGCTGGAGCAAGTTTACACGGCTTGTGCGCGAGTGCTTCCCGAGAAACTGGCAGCACGGCAGGCTTTGGATCAATGACCCCGACACCGTGCTTTTGAAAAACAAAATGGTCAAAACCGTAGCCCCCGACGGCAGTATCACCTACAGCGAGGGAACCGTGTCCGAGAACGAATTTGCCTTTAACGCCGCTTACACGATGGCGTCGGGTGGCATGGTGCTTTCGGGTGACGACGTGGGTGACCTGACCCCAAAAAATATCGCACTTCTCAAAAAGCTGCTGCCGCCGACCGGGGTTGCCGCCGAATTTGACGACAACAAGAACACCTTGGGGCGCGCCGTCATCGACGAGCAAAAAACCATTCTTTACGCCTTCAACCTCAGCGAAGAGGCAAAGGACGTATCGTGGCAAATAAACGGCGAGGTGGATGTCCTTGACTTGTTTGAGGATAAGCAGCTCGGCAGATTCACGGACATCGTCACGTTCCCTGCTCTACCGCCACACAGCGCCAAGGTGCTCGTCTGTATGAAGAAAGGATAACGCTATGTTAAAAGGAATTCCGAAAATTCTCTCCCCCGAACTCTTAAAAGTACTTTGCGAGATGGGTCACAGTGACCGCATCGTGCTTGCCGACGGCAATTTCCCCGCCGAGAGCATGGGTAAAAACGCCATCGTCATTCGCGCCGATGGGCACGGCACAGCCGAGCTGCTTGACGCCATTTTAAAGGTATTTCCCCTTGATACGTACGTGGAAAAGCCCGTGAAGCTCATGGAGGTCATGAAGGGTGACAACGTCGAAACACCTATCTGGGAGGACTATAAAAAAATCGTCGCCGACGCCGATGCGCGCGGTGCCGATGCCATTGGCACGATCGAGCGCTTTGCCTTTTACGAGGAGGCAAAGACCGCCTATGCGATCATTGCGACGGGCGAATCGGCGCTGTATGCAAACGTGATGCTGCAAAAAGGCGTTGTCACGTAAGATCACTTTATTTTGCGCAGAACAAAAGCACACGAAAGGCAGAAAACAAAATTGTCCGTTGCAAAAAGACACCTAACCATTTTTTAAGGTAGAAATCCGCAACACGGATTTCATTAATATGTGTTTTTTGGCGCGATCTTTGCTAATAAAGGAGATATGCTCATGAACGAAATGACCTTTGAATTCGGTTGTCAAACGCCGCTTGAAACCTTTGAATGGGACCGCATGTGGCTGGAGCACACCGAGAACACCACCGCACCGCGCGTGCTCTATATCGGCGACTCGATCTCACAGACAACCCTGTCTACCGTGAACAAATTAGCCGCTGGACGGGTGCTGTTTGACGGCTGTCACACCTCAAAGGGACTTGATAACCCTTATCTGAGATCCTTCATCAAATACGTGGCGGCACAAGAGGGGCGCCGTGAGCTTGTGGTCTTTAACAACGGCTTTCACGGCTGGCACCTGAAGGACGAGGAGGAATACGCCCCTTTGCTTGCCAAAACGCTCACGTGGCTGAAAAACGAATTTGCGGGCGTACCGCTCGCCTTCGTGCTTACCACGCACGCCGAAAAACCCGCATGGCAAGCGCGCGCGAAAGTCCGCACCGAGATCGGCAAGCGCGTTGCCGCTGAGCTTGGCGTTCCAGTCATTGATTTTTATACCCCAAGCCTTGAAAACAAGCATCTCATCAAGGACGGTGTGCATTTCCACGCCGAGGGCTACGAGCTGCTCGCCGACCTGCTTTTGCAGCACGTGTCGGCACTTCTGGAGGGAAAATAATCATGGCAGAAACACTTTATCACGGCTTTCGCCGCATTGATTTTACCTTTGAAGATCGCGAAGCGATCCTTGTATTTCCAAACGAGCCGCGAGAGGACGGCAAATGGCTCCTTAAGACCGAGTATTTCAGTGCCTTTCAGGACTTTGAGCTTGAAATGGTAGAGCGCGGCTTTCACCTTGCTTACCTAAAAAACATCACGCGTTGGCACGACGAACGCGACGACGACGCAAGAGCGCGCTTTTGCGAATTTTTGAGGGAGGAATACCACCTCGCCCCCACCTGTATGCCCGTTGGTATGAGCTGTGGCGGCATGCTTGCCGTTTATTTTGCCACCAAATATCCGCAATACGTGGGCGCACTTTACCTTGACGCGCCCGTTATTAACCTCTGCTCCTGCCCCGCGGGCATGGGCGTTGGCAAGGACGAGCTTTTTGGAGATTTCTTCAAGCACCGCCACATGACAAGATCAGAGCTGATCGGCTACCGCGATCATCCGCTTGACCGCATCCCTGCCCTGCTCGAAACAAAAATTCCCGTCATGATGGTGGCGGGCGACAGCGACGACACCGTGCCCTATGAGGAAAACGGCAAGCAATTGGTGGACGCCTACCGCGCCGCAGGCGCTGACGTCACCGAGATCATCAAGCCCGGCTGCGGCCACCATCCGCACGGCCTTGAGGACCTCACCCCTCTCATTGCATTCGCCTACGAAAAATACGCCAAATAAATACAAGAAATAAACAAAGCGTGAACATTAAAAAATGTTCTTGCAATCTAACCCTTTAACTTGTATAATAGAAATATCAATTCATATTCACCAAAGGAGAACTACGATGAAATACATGGAATTAAGAGAGCAGATCTGTGACGTTTGCCACAAAATGTGGCAGCAGGGCTGGGTTGCCGCCAACGACGGCAACGTATCCGTAAAGCTCCCCGACGGCAATTTTATTGCTACCCCCACGGGCATCAGCAAGAGCTTTATCACCCCCGAGAAGCTCGTTATCATCAACGATAAGGGTGAGGTTCTTGAGGGCGAGCCCGGCTACAAGCCCTCGAGCGAGATCAAAATGCACCTGCGCTGCTACAAGGAGCGCGAGGACGTCGGTGCCGTGGTGCACGCACACCCCGCCACCGCCACGGGCTTTGCCGTTGCAGGCAAATCTCTTGACGAATACTCCATGATCGAAACCGTCATTGCCATCGGCTCGATCCCGCTTACCCCCTACGGCACGCCCAGCACCAACGAGGTGCCCGAGGCGATCGCTCCCTACCTTGCCGAGCACGACGTGCTGTTGCTGCAAAACCACGGCGCTCTCACGGTTGGTGCCGACCTTATCACCGCCTACTACCGTATGGAAACGCTTGAGCTCTTTGCCAAGATCTCTCTGACCGCACACCTGCTTGGCGGCGCCAAGGAGATCGAGCGTGAGCAGATCGACAAGCTCCTGTACCTGCGCGAGAACTACTATCACGTAACGGGCAAGCACCCCGGCTACAAGCACTATAACAAATAAGGAGTGCATTATGGCTTACTGTTTGGCGATCGACATCGGCGCGTCAAGCGGCAGACACCTGCTTGGTGAGCTGCGCGACGGCAAGCTGATAACCGAAGAGGTCTACCGTTTCGAAAACGGCATGAAGGAAGAGGGCAACACGCTCGTTTGGGATATTGATGCTCTCACGGAAAACGTGGTGGCGGGCATTGCAAAATGCAAGGAGCTCGGCAAGATTCCCGCAACCGTCGCGATCGACACGTGGGGCGTTGACTACGTTCTGCTTGACGAACAAAAAAAGGAGATCCTTCCCTGCGTTGCCTACCGCGACGCGCGCACCGAGGGACTGCCCGAAGAGATCTTTGGCATCATTCCGCAGGCGGAGTTATATGCCAAGACGGGTATTCAAAAGCAGAATTACAATACCCTTTACCAGCTTTGGGCAGACAAAAAATCGGGCAAGCTTGAAAAGGCAGCGCACATGCTCCTCATGCCCGAATATCTCTCCTTTAAGCTGACGGGCGTGGTGAAGCACGAATACACCATCTGCTCGACCTCCAATCTCCTGAATGCCGAGGCAAAGACGTGGGATATGGACGTGATCGAACGCCTTGACCTACCGAAGGCACTGTTTGGCGAGCTCTGCCCGCCCTCTACCTTGGTCGGTCGTTTCTCCGAGGAGATCAAGGCACGCGTTGGGTTTGACGCCGAGGTGGTCTTCTGCCCCGCGCACGACACGGCAGCTGCCGTCGCCGCTTGCCCCACCGACGAGAAGAGCGTGTTCATTTCCTCGGGTACGTGGAGCCTTGTCGGCACGGAAAATCTTTCTCCCGTCACGACCGCTGCCGCCATGCAGGCAAACTTTGCAAACGAGGGCGGCATTGACTACCGATTCCGCTTCCTCAAAAACATCATGGGCATGTGGCTGTTCCAGAGCATCCGCAAGAACCTTGATAAAAAATACACCTATGACGAAATGATGCACATGGCAGAAGCGAGCGGTTTTACCGAAAAGATCGACCCGACCGATGCCGCGTTCCTTGCCCCGAAGAGCATGATCGAGGCGGTGCGCACCTATCTTGGCAAACCGGGGCTTCCGATCGGTGACGTGCTCTCTTCTGTCTACCATTCCCTTGCCGCCAGCTACACCACGACGGTAAAGGAGATCGAGGCGATCTCGGGCAAGACGGTGGAAGCAATCTCAATCGTCGGCGGCGGCTGCAAGGACGAGTACCTCAACCGCCTGACCGCCAAGTACACGGGCAAGCGCGTGTCGGCAGGCCCTGTTGAATGCACCGCCGCAGGCAATCTTCTCTCGCAGCTCATCTACCTTGACCCCGCGCTCACCCTTGCGGGTGCGCGAGAGATCATCAAAAACACCTTCAGCGACACCATGCGGTATTATCAGTAAAAAGAAAGAGCCGATGCGGATGCTCCGCATCCTCTCCCTCTCACCTGCTACGCAGGAGCTCCCCCGAAGTGGGAGCCATGGCAAAACGGCAGGGATAACACACAAAAAAGAGCAACCACGCAAGACGAAAAATCTTGTGTGTCTGCTCTTTTTTTGTTAGTGATGTTTTTGCTGACGCAAAAGTGATGCTATGCTACGCATAATGATGTTGCTCGCAAATGCTCGCAGTGATGTGATGTTTGCTCACTGTGCCAAAGGCACAACATCATTCACGCAGTGAACATCACTGCCAAAGGCAACATCACTTGCCCACAAGGGCAAACATCGTTTAGCGTGAGTGCTCCGCTTGGAGCATCACGCTATGCCGCATCGGCTCTGTTTTTGTTTTTAATACCCCTTCACGCGAAGGTTAAACTCGGCGACTGCCGCGTCGACGGTATCGGGGTTGAGGAGCCGTGACACGAAGGTGCCCTCGGCATTTTCAGGATAGTCCTCAAGCCCTGAGAAAATAAATTCCGTGCCCTTATAGACCCATAAAACATGGGTGATTTTTTCGCCGTCCTTTGTGTATTGCACGCCTTCGTATACCGCGAAGTCTTCTTTGTAAAGATTCCAGTGATCGCTTTGCAAATGAAAGCTACCATGCGTGTCCTGCAAGGTGTAAACGACATTCGCACAAGACGGCGGTTCTTCCCCTTCTTTAGCGATTTCTTCAAAGCTAACGTATTCTCCAAGAAACGAGATGTCATCATAGGAAACAAACCACGCGGGAAGCGGCGAATAGTTTTCAAGATAAGCAACATATTCATCATGCGTGGGTACTATGAAAGGCGCATAATAATTGTTTGGGAACGGTAATTTATCTTCTTTATCACACGCGCAAAGCGAGCCAAGCAGCATTAAGGCAAACAGTATTGATAAAATCCTTTTCATTGCCGCGCCTCCCTTCTCACATCAAACTGCTGATTGAAGAGCGTCACCGCATCACCGACGAGCGTGGGGTCAAGCAGCTTGCCAATAAAGGTATGTGTACAATCGGCGGGATAATTCTCAAATTCACGCAGTATAAATTCAAAGCCTGCGTGCACCCACTTAATACCCTGCAGCTTACCGTGCGTATAAAGATAGCGCACGTCGCCAACGTCAACATATCCCCCTACGTATTCCGGAAGAAGTGTTCGCATTTTTGAGTCGGGCGCCACGCACGAGGGGGCGAGCCGAGATAAGCCGTATAGCGTGTACTCCTCTTCGCCAAGACCTTCTTGCTTCGTATGGATAATATGAAGCTCCACCTTGGAAAATAAAGTATCTTGCAAAATGTAAGCAAGATAATGATCTCTGACCAATCCATGCTCCTCGTACGCTATTTCTCCATATCCCACAAAATTCCCTACTATTGATATATCTTCATAAGTCACAAAATAATCCTTAATTTTTCCCGTGTGAATGACCGCATATTGATCGTTTGTATACGATATTTCAATCTCCGAGCTTGATTCGTCTTTAATTCGAGGTATCAGTGCAATATATGCATAATAATTCTTTGTCCGCAAACAATCTGATACACGCGAAAAACTTCTCGCATATATTTTCATACTTTGCGAAAAGTCATCGTCCTCCTTTTCCTTTTCGCAAGAAACAAAAGAAATAAGCACTACCAAACTCAAAAGAAAAACAAGACTGTGCTTGGAAAATTTTTTTGCAAGTTTACTCATATTTAGAAGCATTTTCCTCCAAAACATTTGCACATACCGTGCATAACGTGTTAACTGGGACAGTTTCAAGATTTTCACCGTATAGGTGCTGCAATTTTTAACGTTTTCTCCTTTCGTTTTTCTCAGCATCAATACCCCTTCACACGCAGGTTAAACTCGACGACTGCCGCGTCGACGGTGTCGGGGTTTAAGAGCCGCGACACAAAGGTGCCCGTCGCCATTGACGGATATGAGCTTATATTTGAAATTTCAAACAACGTCCCGTTATATACCCAAGTAACGGAAAACAATACCAATGCAATATATGGCTCACCGTTACTCGTCAACAACTCCCTCTCTTTATACTGAAACACAATATCATTTCTCTTATAAGAGGTTGCCATTTTTGACATCACCGAAGAAGTGTCCGGCAAGGGTCTTATCACTTGAATACTATTTTCCTTATGCTCGACCTCATCAAACGTGTTTTTAATCTCAAAAATTTCAAGATACTCATTTTGAAGCACTTCATCATACTCATACAAATGCACATACCGAAGATTGAAATCCGTTTTGCTGCCGTCGATCAATTCATATCCGCCCAAATGTACAAGGCTTGACATATACGCCAAATTACAGCTAAAGCCTTTAAATTCTCCTAAAAAGGATATACACTCGTATGGAACAAAACCTGTTGGAACGGGCGAAAAAACATCAATAAATGCGCAATACTCCTCATAGGATTTCAATTCCACTCTTGTCATCTGTTCAAGCGCCGTACCGCACCAATACTGCGGCTCGTCTTGACAAGCCACAAGCAAAAACAGCAGCAACAACATTAGCGTTAAACACAATACTCGTTTCATATCAGCCTCCGATCACCGCATCAAACGCAGTCTTAAAATCCAAAACTGCACCGTTATATTGCGCCACATCAAGCAATCTTGCCGTGAAGGTGGAGGCTTGCGTAATGGAATAATTTGTTATATCGGTAATCATAAACTCATATCCCGCGTGCACCCATTTCACACCGTACAGTTTGCCGTGAGTGTAGATGTAGCGCACCTCTCCAATGTCAACAAATCCGCCTTGATCCTCTGCCAAAAGTCGCTTCATATTAGAAATAGGATCAACCTCTGCCACACCGATTTGCCTCATTCCCGGAAAAACTTTTTCATTTGCCGGCATTGCTTCTGCACCCGTGTGTCGAATATGTAAATCCACCGTTTGCCCCGTAGCATCCATACACGTATACGCGATATATATATACTCGGAAAACACACTGCCAATGTAATTTTCAAAGGAAACAAATTCACCGACAATGCTGATTGCTTCATATTTTACAAATCCGGGCAAGCTATACTCTATAGATTTCTGATAATGCTCAAGATATGCTTGATAGCGACTGTCTTTGCTAAAATAAACATTAGGGTCATTTGGCGCGGGCTCAACCTCCTGTTTGCAGGAAACAAGAGAAAACGCCAAGCAAAGCGCTAAAATAAGAACAATAATGCGTTTTTTCATGATGTTTTCTCCTTTCATTAATTTTACAAAAGATCAATACCCCTTCACACGCAAGTTAAATTCGGCAACTGCCGCGTCAACGGTGTCGGGATTCAGTAGCCGCGACACAAAGGTGCCTTCGGCATCTTCGGGGTAGTCCTCCAGCCCGGAAAATTTGAATTCGGTACCATGATAAAACCATGAGATCTCTTCTAAAACTCCATTTTCATTATAAGTTAACACCACGCCGTTTCGATCGTATCGTCCCGCCAGGGATGCCCCCTGCGACTCGTTGGTTTTTATATTTTTAAAGCTGCTTCCAACCAACCAAGCATCGTCCATTTCCTTTGTCGCGTGCTCATCTTGAAACATTTGAAGGCTTTCCTCGGAATAAGTATATAAAACCAAATACCAATGGACATAGTGCACCCTAACATTCACTTGAGTATCGTCAATCAAGCGATATCCCGCGTTATAAGCATCGAGGGAATAATGCATCTCATAAGATTGAAACTCTCCCACAAACGAAAGCTGTTCATAGGTAACAAACCAGCTCGGCAACGGCTTACATTCATTTACGTAGGTTTTGTAATTCTCATAATCCCTCATCATTAAATATGTTGAATCATCAGAACCGGGAGGATAGCGAAGAAGGCCGTATTTCTCATCCTCACATGACACCAAGCACACGCCAAGTAATGAAACGACCAAAAACAAAGCCAATATCCGTTTCTTCATCGCATCACACCCCCGCATTCTCAAAGCAAGTGACAAAATCGCCAAGTGCAGCAGATGCTAACGCAGGGTCAAGCATCCTTGCCACAAAGGTACCCGCCACCTCGGTGGGGTAACCGTAAATGCGGTCTAACATAAACTCATATCCACCGTATACCCACTTGATACCCTGCAGCTTTCCGTGCGTATAAATATAGCGAACGTTGCCAACGTCTACGAAGCCACCGTTGTATCCCGGTAACAAACGCCTCATGCACGAATCGGGATCGATCGCAGAAGCATCCAGCCGTGTCATTCCCTCATACGCAATCTCGGTACTTGGCATGGTATGCTGCTCTGTGTAGAAAATATGTACCTCCACATATTGATCTGCCTCATCGCGGCAAACATATCCGGTGTGATCATATCTGGTAACAACACAGGGAATGGTTTTGCCCCATGCATCCGTGGTATATTCCCCTGTTTCTCTTTGCGAAATGTAAAAATAATGGAAAGAATAATATTCTCCGATCAAGCCGATTTTTTCGTAAGGAACAAAGCCGTGTATGCTGTCGTTGCTAATTATCCTTTCTTTTTCTTTTTCGTACCCCTCGTAATCAAACTCCACATAATCTACATAGTGGGCAATGTATTCAGCTTCCGTCATGGGACCTTTTTTACACGAAGCAAAAGCAAACACCAAGCAAAGTGCCAAAATAAATATTACAATTCGGTACGTCATGATGTTTTCTCCTTTCGTTCTTTTCTCTGTATCAATACCCCTTCACGCGCAGGTTAAACTCGGCACACGAAGCAAAAAGCACACGCAGGGTATTTCCCGACGTGTGCTTTTTAATTTGGCATGACTTTGGCACACGCCGAATGCCGTGTGCTCGCGCGTGGCGTGAGCCACGTTCTCGTTCTTATCTTTATTTTAACATATTTTTCCTTATATGTCAAGGGGCGCCGCATTCAATGATGAATGTGGCGCCCACGAAATTATTTGTCCTCTTTGACGACCTCGGCGAGTGTGGTGGCAAGTCCTGCCATTGATTGCAGATCGGAGGGGATAATGATCTTGGTTGCCTTGCCGTCAGCGACCTTGGCAAGCGCCTCAAAGCTCTTGAGAGTGAGGACCTCCTTGCCGGGCTCTACGTCCTTTAACATCTTAAGGCCTGCGGCGGTTGCCTCCTGGACCTTCAGAATCGCCTCGGCTTCACCCTCTGCCTCGCGGATCTTAACCTCGCGCTCTGCCTCGGCACGCAGGATCGCTGCCTGCTTTTCTGCTTCTGCCTCGAGGATGGCGGACTGCTTGCGACCCTCTGCCACGAGAATGGCGGAGTTCTTCTCACCCTCGGCGCGCAGGATCGCCTCGCGGCGCTCGCGCTCTGCCTTCATTTGCTTTTCCATCGCGTCCTGAATCTCACGCGGCGGAATGATGTTTTACAGCTCCACGCGGTTGACCTTGATACCCCAAGCATCGGTTGCCTGGTCAAGAATGGCACGCATTTTTGTGTTGATGGTATCACGCGAGGTCAGCGTGCCGTCAAGGTCAAGCTCGCCGATCATGTTACGAAGCGTGGTTGCCGTGAGATTCTCAATTGCGAAGATGGGGTTGGTCACACCGTAAGCATAAAGCTTGCAATCGGTGATCTGATAGTACACCACGGTGTCAATCTGCATACGGACGTTATCCTTGGTGATAACCGACTGCGGCGGGAAATCCACGACCTGCTCCATCAGGTTGACCTTTTTGCTGATCTTCTCAAAAAAGGGCCACTTGAAATGCAGACCGTTACTCCACGTGGTGCGGTAAGAGCCAAGGCGCTCCACCACGTAGGCATGCGCCTGGGGAACGATGTGAATGTTGGCGATCAAAACCACCAAGCATACGAACAAAATAATACAAACGATTACGATTGCTGCCATGTTTTCTCTCCTTTACTTTATGTTCTGTCGGCATTGGGGCGAACGATGACCTTAACACCCTGAATTTCAAGCACTGATACCTGCTCACCAACGGCGATCACCGTGGTGGGATCCTCGGCGCGCGCCGACCAGCAAAGGCCGTTCAGCTTCACCTCTCCGCGCTCCTCCACGTTGCAGATCTCCTCGGTCACAAGCGCGGTTTGACCAAGCAAGAGGTCCGTGCCTGTTTTGATCTTTTTGCCGTCAAGCCACTTTTTGCAAATGGGACGCGTTGCGACGAGCAGGGCAATACCGATTACAAGGAATACGGGCAACTGCACGTACCACGGCACACCGCAGATCGCAAGAATCACGGCAACGACCGATGAGGGGAAAAACCACACCGCCACAAGGTCGGTCGTGATCGCCTCGGTCAAGAGCGAGAGCACCAATACTACGATCCATAAATATTCCATACTCTATCTCCTTTCGGGTGTAATCTCATACTACTGTTTTTAGTATAGCATTTCAAAAACCACCTGTCAAGATACAAGCGATAACAAAGTCAAATTTCACCACACGGTCAGTCGGCTATCCGCGCTTCGTCACAAAAGCGGTCAATAAAGCCCGCCCTTGCCCGACAAGCGGCGGTGAAGGAGGTGGAGCCAACCGATCGGCAAGACAAGCAGCGAGAGCAGGAGCGTTGCGCCAAGCTCGCTTGGCGTTAAGGGCACGGTGCGCAGCACCGCGCCGCCAAGATAAATAAAGAGCACCTGCACCGCCGCCACCGCCGTCATGATCAACAAAAAGGCGCGATTTTTGCCAAGCCCCGCAAAAAACGACACGCGGTCGGTACGGGCGTTGAGGCAATTCAGCACACCCGCAAAGATAAAAAGCGCAAAAAACGCGGTAAGAAGGCAGACGTTCCCCTCGCTCTCGCGATAAAGCGCGCGCACCGCGCTCGATTTGAGAAAAACGACCGACAGCGCCACGGTGGCAATCGACAAAAACGCAATTCGCGCCGCGATCGCACGTGTGAGGATCGGCTCGGAGCGGCGCTTGGGTGGCTCCTTCATATAATGCGGCATCGGTGCCTCGCCCGCAAAGGCAAGACCGCCAAGTGTATCCATAATAAGGTTGATCCACAGCATCTGCACGACCGTAACGGGCGCGTCAAAGCCGATAAACGGACCGATGATCGAAATGCCGACGGCGCAAAAATTCATCACAAGCTGGAGCGTGATGAATTTACGAATGCTCTTAAAGATCGTGCGCCCGTAAAGCACGGCTCGCGCGATCGACGCGAGATCGTCATCAAGTATCACCACGTCGCCCGCCTCCTTTGCCACCTGCGTGCCACTCCCCATCGCAAAGCCAACGTCCGCCGCCTTCAAGGCAGGCGCATCGTTAATACCGTCTCCCGTCATGCCGACCACAAGCCCCCTCGCCGCAGATATTCTGACAAGACGGCTTTTGTCCGCGGGCAGGGCGCGCGAGATCACGGCGAGGTGAGGGAGAATCTCGCCCACCTCCGCATCACTCATAGCAGCAAGTGCTCCTCCGTCAAGGCATATCCCATGACTGTCAAGGATCCCCACGTCCCTTGCAATACGCGTGGCGGTTTCCATACCGTCACCCGTCATCATCACCACCTGCACACCCGCTCGCCTTAACGTGCGCACCGCCGCGGGGGCACCCGCGCGGATCGGGTCACAAAGGCATATTGCGGCAAGCAACGTCAAATCATGAGGCAAGGTACAAGAATTACCCCGCCCCTCACAAAGCAGTATCACCCGCTCACCCTTTGCGGTATGCGAGCGGATCTCCTCTAGGAGCCCCGCTTTATCGAGCACGCCCTCTCCGCTAAACGCGCGTGTGACGTGCGGCATTAAAAGCTCGGGCGCACCTGTAAAAAAGCACGTGCCGCCCGACAGCGCGACCGCCGCGTATTTTCTTGAGCTGTCAAACGCGAGGCGCTCCCGCACGGAAAATGACGGTGCGGCGCTTTCCAAAAATGGGGAAAGCAGTGCGCGGTCGGTAGCATTTCCGCCAAGTGCCGCTTCCCTCCCTTCCCTCGTGCCGCGCACAGCGCCCGTGTTAGCATGCACCGACAAAAGCAATTTCTGGTACAGTGCCGCTTCGCGTTTTTTGAGTGCCGCAACACTGCGAAAGCTGTCCTTTGCCGTAAGGATCGTTCCAACCGACATTTTGCCGCCCGTGAGCGTTCCCGTTTTATCGGTAAAGAGAATATTCATACCGCCCGCCGCCTCCAGCCCCGCAGGCTTGCGAACCAGCACGCCGTCCCTCGCCATGCGCCGAATATTAGAGGAAAGCACGACCGCGATCATCATAGGTAGCCCCTCCGGCACGGCAACCACCACGACCGTGAGCCCTATCATCAGTGTCCGTAAAAGCAGCTGCGTCATATAGGAAGCATCTTTTATGTGAAAAAGCAACACATCGCGTGTAAAACCTGTATCAACCGCCAATCTGCGCACCAAAAAGGCAAGGGCGCAAACAATTGCCGCCACGTAGCCGATACGGCTGATCTGATGCGCCAGCTGTGTAAGCTTTTCTTTAAGAGGGCTTTCTCTGCC
The DNA here is from genome assembly GCA_045657225.1 of Eubacteriales bacterium. Lineage (GTDB taxonomy): Bacteria > Bacillota > Clostridia > Oscillospirales > CAG-272 > Firm-07. The sequence continues at coordinate 15,007 of JAZOSR010000048.1, forward strand.
GCCCGATTGCAGCTCGCCCGATATGCCACCAAGAAAGGTGCGGTCGCCGACTGCGCTGACACGCATCTCCCCCTCCCCCGACAAGACCGTACATCCCGCAAAGACCGCATCGGGTGAAGCAGGCGTTTTTTTCTCGCCCGCTTTTTCCCCATCCACGCACTTTTCCACCTCACAGCTTTCGCCTGTCAGAGCAGATTGATCGACCGAAAGGGCACCTCCAATCAACTCACCGTCCGCCGCCACGCGCTCGCCTGCCGATAGCAGTAAAATATCGCCCACCACGACCTCGGCGGCATCTATTTCAACGATCTCCCCGCGCCGCACACGGCAAAGCGCCGTGCCGCACGCATCGGAAAGGCGCGAGAACGCCGCCTCGCTCCGATACTCCGACACGGTGGAAATAAAGGTGGCAAGAAAAACCGAGGCGGCAATGCCCACCGTTTCGATAAGGTCACCGCTACGAAACAAAAACAGCAAATTGATGAAAAGCGCCGCCAAAAGCACCTTAATGACGGGATCGCCGAGATTGGCGAAAAACATTCCGAAAAAGCTTTTCCTTTTCTGCCTTTTCAGTACGTTTGCACCGTGCTCGCGGCGGGAGCGCTCAACCTCCTCGGGCGAAAGCCCCCTGTTTCTCTCATTCCCCGCTCTTTTCACTATCCGTGCCCCCTTTTTGTACGTATTCCCTGTCATTTTATGCGACGGAAAAGCAAAAAAGAAGCCGCCCCACGATTTTGCGGGGCGGCAAAGGATATCATATAAATTTAATGCTTATGTGCGTGGTCCGAGTAGGTTTCGTAACGAATGACATCCTCGTCATAAATGATCTGCTCACCGAGAATGGCACAAAGCTCCCTCTCGGTCCTTGCAGGGTCGAAGGTGGTAAAGTTGATGCGCAAAATATCGTTTTCCTTGATGTGACCGCCCACGTAATTATTTGCATTCTCCTCGTCACGCAAGGCAAGAACGGTACACGTCGTTGGCCAAAGAATGTCGCGCGGCTCCTTTCCGACGGCAAACGAGCCGGGGCGCGCGGTGACCTTAACGTCAACCACGTGCATCAGCTTGCCGCGGCGCTCGTTGTGGATCTCGCGCTCCATGGCGATCTCGTTGATGGAGGTCACGCCGATCAATTCAACGATCACATATGCGATAACGGTAGCAAGCAGGATCGGCAAAATGTTATAAGCACCGGCAAACACCTCGACCGAGAAGACCATTGCCGTAAGAGGTGTACGCACGGAGGCACCGAAAAACGACGTCATGCCAATAATCACCATGAGCATGAAATACTGCGGCTCAAGCCAGCCAAGCGCGATCATTGCTTCCGCCGAAAGCGAGCCGATCAGTGCGCCGAATACCAAAAGGGGCGTAAACAGACCGCCCGTGGCGCCTACGTCATTGGAGAAGGTCACAAGAATGGCACGAATAAACAAGAACGCAAGCGCAATGTACCATTCGACGTGGTGCTCAAGAAGCGCCTCGATCAGATGATGACCCGTACCAACACAGTCGTACCAGACGGCACCGACCAAAACGACCACCACGAAAACGGGTGCGACCTTAAAGAAGGGATGTACCTTTTTGAGGTGCTTATGCATGACATGACGGACGAAATGGCAAAATGCCGCATATACGTAGGCGAATCCGCCACACAGAAGCCCGATCGGAACCGCCACCCAAATAAGCGTGAGCGGAAGCTTACCGATAACCTCCTCAAAATGAAAGAGTGCGCTGCTGCGACCCGTAAGACCGCAAAGCAATTCAAGCACGCCCATGCCGCAAAGAACACTGCTGGCAGACGACATGATCAGCAGGGGCGAAAAGCGACGGTGCGCCTCCTCAAGCCCGAACAAAATTGCCGAAACGGGTGCGCCCGTTGCGGTCGCAAAGCCCGAGGTTGCGCCGCCCGTCATCAGGTAGCGCTCCCACGCGCGGTGCTTCTTGGCAAACAAGTTCGTCACGCCGCTACCGACAGCGGTACCCATCTGAACGGCAGGACCCTCGTCGTTACCGAGCGGAATACCGCAAAGATAGGAAAAGAGCGCCGAGGTAAAGACGAAAATGATATTTCGCAGCCAATGGAACGTGATAATGCCGCGCAAAAGCGCCACCGCGGTGGGAATGCCGCCGCCGCGCGAATGCGGTGAATAAGTAAGGCAAAGGGCAACCAGCAAGCCCGCAAGAACCGCCCCGATGATCAGTAAAGGAAGAAATTGCGGATGCGCGTGGACGGACGAAAAGATCCAATGCGAAAGCTCGATCACATACTCCGAAATCAGACGGAACAAAAACACGATCGCGCCCGTGATCACACCGACGATACCCGCATAGACAATGCAGGGCATAAAAATATTCTGTTTGTGCGACTCTGCGTGGCTACTCATAACAATCCCCCGTAAAATGTCGTATAATACGATTATTATACCCCCTCAAAAGTCAAAAGTCAAGAAAGTTTTCAAACTATTAAGTATTATCAAATATTGTTATAAATCTATAATTATCGCTTTACTATTGATTTGATGCAAAAAGCATAGTATAATAATAAAAAACGGCGCCATCGGGGGGCTGCCCTCCTTTCAATGACGCCCAAAAGACGAGGATAAAAATGACACTCAAGGAATATATGATCGATCACATGCTCTATCTTGACGGTGGCATGGGTACACTCCTGCAAAAGGCGGGGCTTGCCGCAGGCGAGCACCCAGAGCGCTGGTGCCTCACACACCCCGAAACGGTAAGGGGCATCCATCTTGATTACTATAACGCGGGTAGCAATGTGGTATGTGCCAATACCTTTGGCGCAAACCTCTTGAAGTTTTCTGCCGAGGAGCTTGACGAGATAATCGGCGCCGCCATCAAATTGGCAAGAGAAGCCGCCGCGCAGGCAGACGGTAACGCACCGCGCTTCGTCGCGCTCGATATCGGTCCGAGCGGCAAGCTGCTGTCGCCCCTTGGCGATCTTGATTTTGAGGATGCCGTAGCCCTGTTTGCCGAAACCGTCAGATGCGGTGTGCGACACGGCGCGGACCTCATCCTGATCGAAACCATGACAGATGCCTACGAAACCAAGGCGGCACTGCTTGCCGCCAAGGAAAACAGCGACCTGCCCGTGTTCGTATCAAACGCCTACGGCGCTGACGGCAAGCTGATGACGGGTGCCACCCCTGCCGCGATGGTCGCGATGCTTGAGGGTATGGGTGCCGACGCGATCGGTGCCAACTGCTCGCAGGGACCCGATCGGCTGACGGGCGTGGTGGAGGAGCTGCTTCACTACGCCTCCGTGCCCGTGCTTTTAAAGCCAAACGCAGGGCTTCCGCGCGTGGAAAACGGCAACACGGTATACGATATTGACGCCAATCGCTTTGCCGAATTGATGGCAGATGCCATCAAAAGGGGCGTGCGTATTGCGGGCGGCTGCTGTGGCACGACTCCCGCCCATATCAGGGCACTGACCGAACAAACGGCGCATCTGTTGCCCTTGCCGATCGCGCCAAAAAACGACACTCTCGTATCCTCCTACACGCACGCCGTGGTGTTCGGTCAAAAGCCGATCCTTATCGGCGAGCGCATCAATCCGACGGGCAAAAAGCGCTTTAAGCAAGCACTCGTTGAGGGGGATATCGATTACATTCTAAAAGAAGGCATTAAGGAAGAGGAGGCGGGTGCCGAGATCCTTGACGTCAACGTCGGCATACCCGAAATTGACGAGCCCGCGCTCCTTACACGCACCGTTTGCGAGCTGCAAGCGATCACTGCCCTCCCCCTGCAGATCGATACCGCCGATCCCGTTGCCATGGAAAAGGCACTCCGCCGCTACAACGGCAAAGCAATGATCAACTCGGTGAGCGGCAAAAGAGCAAGCATGGATGCCATTTTCCCGCTGGCAAAAAAATACGGCGGTGTCGTTGTCGCCCTAACGCTTGACGAAAACGGAATTCCCGATACCGTAAAGGGGCGTATTGCCATTGCCAAGCGCATCCTTAAGGTCGCCGCCACCTACGGCATCGATAAAAAAGACATTGTTTTTGACACTCTCACCATGACCGTGAGCACCGACTCTCGCGCGGCACTCACCACCATAGAGGCACTCTCGTATATCAAACAAAGACTCGGCTGTCACACCTCGCTTGGGGTATCGAACGTTTCCTTCGGGTTGCCGAATCGCGACCTTTTAAACAGCGCATTCTTTACCGCCGCCATGGAGGCGGGACTTTCCGCCGCCATTATGAATCCGCACTCGGTTGAAATGCAAAAGGCATACCGCGCATGGTGCGTTTTGCACGGATTTGATGAAAACTGCACGCAATACATTGACTTTGCGTCAACCCTTATCACCGAAAGCACCGTCAAAAGCGCTACCGCGGCGGCAGAGCCCGCCGACCGCGATCTTCGCGGTGCCATTGAGCGCGGCAGACGCGATCACGCAGCGCACCTTGCAAAGGAGGCACTTGCTACCGCCTCACCGCTTGACCTCATTGAAAAAGAGATCATTCCCGCCCTCAATGCCGTTGGACGCGGATTTGAAGAAAAAACCGTTTATCTCCCCCAGCTTTTGATGAGCGCGGAGGCGGCAGGTGCCGCATTTGACGTGATTAAGGCGGCAATGGGGGGCGAAAAGCAGGCATCTCACGACAAAACCGTGGTGCTTGCCACCGTGCAAGGCGATATTCACGATATTGGCAAAAACATCGTGCGGCTCCTGCTTGAGAACTACGGCTTTCGTGTGATCGACCTTGGTCGCGACGTCGCGCCCGAGGTGATAGTCGATGCGGCAAAGCGCGAAAGCGCGCGCCTTGTCGGTCTTAGCGCCCTGATGACAACGACCGTGCCCGCAATGGCAAAAACCGTCGCCATGCTCCACGATGCCCTCCCCCACGTGCGCGTGATGGTGGGAGGCGCCGTGCTGACCGCAGAGTATGCCGCCGAAATCGGCGCAGACCGTTACGCAAAGGACGCAATGGGCGCCGTGCGCGCGGCACAGGAGATCTTTGCAGATCTGCCATAAATTTAAGCTCGCATTTTTTGCACATAAACTTGAAAAACACCCGATAGTATGTTATAATTTTGTTGATTACAAAAAACAGGAGCAAATATGCGTAAATTTGATACAAAGGTTCAATATTTGAAATATCAGGTGCTTCGAGAGGTCGCAAAGGAGGCATTTGCCGATACCCTCGCCGAGCACGTGCTCGATATTCCGAAGCGCATCATCCCGGGCAAAACGCCCTCCATGCGCTGTTGCGTTTACAAGGAGCGCGCGGACGTGGCGGAGCGCGTGAAGCTTGCCATGGGCGGCGATCCCGAAAACCCCAACGTCATTGAGGTCATTGAGCTTGCCTGCGACGAATGCCCCGCCGCGGGATACGAGGTCACGCATTCCTGCCGCGGCTGTCTTGCACACCGTTGCGAGGACGTGTGC
>JAZOSR010000049.1:0-27944 GCA_045657225.1 Eubacteriales bacterium
CTCGGCAACCTCCATAAAATACTGTAACTGTGTTAATTCCATTTTATAACCTCACAATTATCGTTTCAATAACTATTATATATTTGACATTATAATTTGTCAAGAGTATAATAGTAAGAAAGTAAAAAAACTGAAATGCTCCTCAAAAAAAGCCTCTTAAGCCCCTGCCCATCTCCACCATTTTCGGAGCAAAATAACAAAAATCCCAACAAGCAGCCTCAACCGACCGCCTGTTGGGATTTCTAATTTCTAAATATAATTTTCCAATTTTAGTATAGATTTTTCCAATTTACTCGGAAACGATCTCGACTTTTTCTATTTCTACCGTATTTACGGGCACATCCTGCATATACCAACCGTAGTTGCCGGTTTCCACGTTTGCAATTTTGTCAATCACCTCAAGTCCCTCGATCACCTTGCCGAAGGCAGCATACTGACCGTCAAGGTGGGGAGAGTTCTCGTGCATCACGAAGAACTGCGAGGATGCCGAGTCGGGGATGGAGGTGCGCGCCATCGACAAAACACCGCGTGTGTGCTTGAGAGTATTGGTGCGGCAGCCGTTCATTGCGAACTCGCCTTTAATGCTCTTCGTTTCTCTTTCCTGCATATCTGCGGTATAGCCACCGCCCTGGATCATAAAGCCGGGGATCACGCGGTGGAAAATAAGTCCCTCATAAAATCCCTTTTCCGCAAGAGAGAGGAAGTTGGCAACGGTAAGCGGTGCCATATCGGGATAAAGCTCGGCGGTCATGGTGCCGAAATTTTTTACGTGAATTTTTACAATAGGCTTGTTCATGGTGTATATCCTTTCTTTTTTATATCAATTAAATATTACGTATCAAGGCGGACCGTGGCACCTGCCGCAATCATGACAGGCTCCTTATCCACCGAGATCCAAACGTCCGTGGCGGTGGGGTTATGCACCATGGTGCGATCTGCCGAAAATTCAAGCGCACGAAGTGCCATCACATAATCATAGATTTCGATATTGGTCGCGTACCACACGTCGTCAAGCCCGCCCGCCTCACGGCAGAATTTCTCAATCAGCTCCCAGTTGTCGTCACGGTCAAACTCGTAGCTGTGGCCCCACACGTAAAAAAGCGGCATGGGGTATTTGTACGCCTTGAATTTTTCAAGCAACTCAAAAAGCATGGGACTTTTGTGATGACAGGTCGGGTGCCACTCCATAAAATCCTCGGGAATCGAAAATTTTTCCGTCGCCTTGGTGGTGCGGGAATATCGCATACCAAGCACGCGCAGCTGCGCGATCAGCTTGTCACTATACGTGCCTTGAGGATAGGACATGCCGCGCACGGGGTAGCCGCAGATCCCCTCCAGCACCCTTTTATCCTCCAAAATCTCGTGCGTGACCTCCATATCGGAAATACGCTCAAGGAAGGGGTGCGTGAGCGAGTGGCAGGAGATCTCGTGATGGGTGAATTTATCACGCACGTCTGCCAACGTCAGGTATTTTTCGGCATCGAGCTTACCGCCGTTGAGGTGGAAGGTGCCTCTGATGCCGTGCAGGTCAAACAGATGCGCAAGGCGCAGATCAAAATCTCGCCCGTCGTCATAGCTCATGGTCAGTGCCTTTTTCTTGGCATTTTTGTAATAATCAAATCTGATCTTCATTTTTTCCTCCCTCTAAATACGCCTTGACAAACAATTCTCTGACCCTGTCGGTCTGTCCAAGGCAATGTAAGTATCCGAAAAGCGCCTCCATGCCCGTAGCGGCGCGGTACTGTGCAACGGTTGCGTTTTTTGGCGTATTGGTATGTCCGATATTCCTTCCGCGGCGAAAGATCGCATCCTCCTCCTCGCTTAAGATCGGGAGCAGGCGCTCCATTGCCGCCGCCTGCGCGGGAGCGCTGACGAAGGTACGTGCATGGGCGTTTAATGATTTGGAGGAAGAATATCCCTCTTTTACCAGATGCTCACGCACCAATAACTCAAGCACCGCATCGCCAAGATAGGCAAGTGCCGCCGTGCTGATCGAAGAAAGCTCCATGTTGTTTGATTCCGTTTCCTATGATTTTTATTCAGTATAGCGCAAACGCCGCCCACTTGTCAAGGCATTACAGCGAAATACGGTGATGGGGCTTGTCCGCAAGAAGCATTGCATCGCGCTTATGGCAGGTGAACAAAATGCCCTGCCTTTCTCCCGCGCAGTAATCACTTAGTGCGTGAAGAAAGCGCGCGGCGCGCGTGTCGTCAAGATGCGCCGTCACCTCGTCAAAGAGAAGGGGCAAGGACGCTTCGCTGATCGCCTCGGACAGCGCGAGGCGAATGGCAAGCAGAGCGGCGTCACGGCAGCCCACACTGAAATGCGAAAGCGGATACACACCATCACGTGTCATGACTTTTACCGAAAAATCATTTTCAAGGAGCAGGGAGCGATCCTCCTCGCCCACCATGTTTGAGAACAAAGCCGAAGCCGTCCTTGCCACGCGCGGGATCACGCTCTCCTTCATTTGCACACCGGCTTCAAGGAGCGCTTCCTCAGCAAGCGTGACCGCCGCATAGCGCAGGCGCGCGGCTTCAAGCTCCTTTTCGATCTCGCGCTCTCTTGAGCGCAACACAGCAGGATCTGCCGCCGATGCCGCCATGACCGCGACGTCAGTCTTTGCGCTTGCGTATGCGCTTGCAACGTTTTCATAAGCGCCCTGCTTAAACTCAAGCTCGCGCACAAGCGTCATGCGATCTTTTTCTGCATTCGGCAACGTAGCGCGCAGTGCGCGCCACTCATTTTCGCTTTCAATATCAAGTCCGTTTTCATACGCCTTTCGCTTGGTGATGGCATTTTCAAGATCACTTCGCCTTTGTGCGTTAAGATCGATACCGTTATGCCACTTTGCCTCAAGCGCGGCGATTGTGCGCTTTGCCTGTGCAAGGCTATCGGGACGGGGCAACCCCGCCTCCTCAATATGCGCAAAGAGTGTATGCTCGGCAAGAGCACACGCATTCTTTGCCTCGTTTACACTGTGGGAGCGGTCGTCAAGCTCGCATTGCAGCACCTTTCTTGCCTCAACGCCTCGCTCGTAGCGGTCAAGCACGACTTCCAAGGCAGATGCGTCGGCAATGCCGATCGAGCAAAGAAACGCTTGCTTTTTTTGGCGAACAGAATCGGCACTGACAAAAGCACCGATCGAAAGCCCCACGAAAAGCGCGCCAACCGCGAACAATAAGGGCGCAAGCAAGACTGCCAAAACGACCAAAACGGCGGCTACCGTAGCCAAAACAGCCCCACATGTGATGAAAATACGCACACGGCGGCAAAATTCCGAGAATCTTGCCTTCACGCCGATCGTGCCTCCCGCCGCCTCGATCTCCTCTGACTTTTCGGGCATTGGGATAGTCGCGAGCGAGCGCTCCACACGCTCGCGCTCGCTTTCTTGCAGAAAACAAATGCCGACGGCGCGCTCGCACGCATCAATATCTCCGTGAACGGTAGCGAAAAACGCCTCATTTATACCGTTCTCGCTCTGCTTTTCTCCTTCGGCATCGGCAAGGGAGCGGCGCGCCTCATCCTCTTCCTTTTTTGCCGCGTGCCACGCATCAAAGCGCGCGATCATCTCGTCAGCCTCCGCTGACTTTATTTTTTTCTTTAATTGTGCCATTTCGTGCGCAAGCTCTGACTCATGCCTTGCGTATTTCGTCATAGCGGCGCGTTTTTCGTGCAAGGTGACCGCGTGAGCGGAGGTATCGATGATCGCTTTTTTCACCACGGAAAGCTCGTCCTCAAGCTCGGCAATACGACCACCCCTGCCACGCTGATATTGGAGCTCGCGGCGCGCCCTTATCAGACTATCTCTTGCCTTGTCAATGCGCGCGCTCTCATCTCCTTGAAACAAGAAATCGCCAAGCGCGCCGCCTGCTTCAGGCGCGCTAACGCTTGCAAGCTCGGTTTGGCGCGCGCAAAAGCTGCTTTGATAAAGCTCCCACGGCATACCGAGGAAATATTCCCCTGCCGAGCGATCGCCAAGATCGACCGACGAGCCGTCGGAAAGTCTGGTGACTGAAACCTCCTCGCTCACGAGCTCGCGCTTCGCGCTGCCGCGCAGGATCACCTGTCGGCGCAAGAGATATTCTTCACCCTCATAAAAAAAGCGAACAGTGCCCGCCGCGCGACGACCTTTGTGAGATAAGCGCTTATCGCGCTCCTCGGCATCAACACCCGCACGGCGCGGAAAACCGTAGAACAAAAAGCGAAATAGTGCCTGCAGGGTGCTTTTACCCGACTCGTTTTCGCCCTCGACGACCGAAAGACCGTCTGAAAAGGCAAAGCGCCGCTCGACAAGACAACCGAATTCCTCGGCGTACAGTTCAAGTATTTTCATATCACACCTCCCTGCCCGACAATGCCGCAAGGCCCATGCGCAATGCCTCCGTGGCAACCTTACGCTCCCCCGCGTCGGAGGACGTCAGCCTCGGCAACAGCACGCGGTATAAAGCACCGCGAAGCCCCGGATCCTTCAAGAGTACATCACTGTCAAAGAGGGGTAGCGTGGTGTCTTTTATTTCAAACAAGGCATATTGCTCGCCAAGCGCGCGGAGCGCCGCCTCATCAGCATGACAAGCGGCACCTACCTCGCCGACCAGCACGGCGCGAATTGCCGTACCGTGCGGCAGGCTTTCTTTTTCAAGCGCCGCGTGTAGCATTTGGCGCAGTGCCTCGCCCGAGCGAGCCCCCGTGCAATCCACCGTTAAAATTTCAAAGGTATCCGCCTCGCTCTCAATTGGCAAAACACGCACACCCACATCGTCGATCTCTACAAAATTGGCGTGTCCCTTTCCCGTTTCGTCAAAGCCGCGCCCGCAAAGGAAGCCGCTATACGCGACCACGGTATTGCCGTAACGGCAGGGTGCGATCGGCTTGTGGATATGCCCCAACGCCGCATAAACGAAGGGCGATGCTTCAAACTGCCCCGCGACAAGCGGCGCGTAAGGCGAGGTGGGTGCAGTGATATCGCTGTGCGCGAGCAAAATTGCCACACGCCCCTCACGCACACTCGGCGTGATCTCGGGTGCGACGGCATTTTCCCCACAAAACGCATAGCCGAATACCGTCACGCCGAGCGCCTCGAAATCGACCTCCTCAAGCGACGTGCTTTTAATAAGCGTGACATTTGAGGGTAGCGGCAGGCTATCCCAAAAGCCGCCTGCAGTATAGTAATCGTGATTGCCCGGCACGATCACCACGGGCAAGGGTGTTGCACCGAGTGTGGCGAAAACGCGCTCAAGCGTATTGCGATCGGGGCTCACGGTATCAAAAACATCACCCGCAAGCAACACAAGCGACGCACCGCGCGACACACCCTCTCGCAGCATTGCCTCAAATGCGGCAAGCTGATGCTCGCGCCGCATTGCCGCCACGCGCGGCGAAAATGCGCTTTGCGTACTGCAAAGATGCAGATCTCCCATATGCAGGATCTTCAGCATAGCAATACTCCCTTCGTAAAATAACTTAAATTAATTAAATTATATCATATTCGCCGCGCGCGTGCAAGCAAAAATTTGCGAGGCGCTCTTGATTACTTCAATTATTTATGGTAAAATAAAGATGATAAACCACAAAAGGGAGCAAAACGCTATATGGAACAGTTTTGGAATATCCTTGCAATGCTATCGGGACCGCTGATCGGTGCCGTCATTGGCATTTTTACCAACTACATCGCCGTAAAGATGCTCTTTCGCCCCTACCGCGAAAAGCGCATCGGCAAATGGCGCATACCCTTCACCCCCGGTATTATTCCGAGGAGGCAGGCGGCGCTTGGCGCGGCACTCGGGCGCATGGTGGACGAAACACTGGTGCGCAAGGAAGACTTAAAAGGAGCGCTTCTCTCCGACGAGGTTGCGGCAACCGTGGCAAACGCCATTCTTTCCCTGCCCCCCATACACCGCGCGGGCACGGCGCTTGCGGGTGACTCCTACGCCGTTGGGCGTGACCGTGCGCTGAACGCCCTGACGGGTCGCATTGTCGAGGGAATCGGCTCGCTTGATCTTGCCGAGATCTTTAAGCGCGAGGGCATTGCCGCCATCAACAGCATGACACCGCGCAATCCCCTGCTTGCCATGTTCGTCAATGAATCCACGATCGGCTCGATCGCGGCACCCCTTGCCGAGCGCGTGCTGCTTTATCTTGAGGGTGACGGCAGAGTTAAGATCAGAGAGATCCTTGAAAACGAGCTTGAAAAGCTGGAGGGCAAGCCGATCGGTGAAATGTTCGGTGAGCGCGAGGAGGCGGAAAAGCTGATCCGCGCAGTCTATTTGCGGCTTGTTAACGAGCACGCCGACGCGATCGTTTCCCGCATTCATATTGCGGGGATCGTTGAAAAGCGCGTATGTGCCATGCAACCGCAGGATCTTGAAAACCTGATCCTTACCGTAATGAAAAAGGAGCTAAACGCCGTCATTTATCTCGGCGGTGTAATTGGTTTTGTTTTAGGCATCATTACCATGCTTATCAACTTGATTTAAAAAAGCAGCTGCCCCAACGCCAAAATGCGTTGGGGCAGTTTTTTTGCAAAAACTACGTACCCGTTACGTAAATTCGGTTACTTGAAATACCGAGCGCGGCGGAAACAAGCGCCGTGAGCTCCCCTCTTACCGCCGCGCGATCACCCCCCGCACAAACGATACCGACACCCGCAATACGCGGCGGCAACAAGGTCCCGTATAGCGCCTCTTCACTGCTACCGCTACCAACGGTGACGGGATCGCCGTCACCGTTTACGGTATACTGCACGGTATAGCCCGCCTCAAAGCTGACAAACACCCGCACGTGCGACACCCCCTTTACCGCATCGCAAAGCGCCATGATCTCCTCCTCAAGCGTCGCTTCGTACGTATCAAGCTCCGCGACACGCAAAGAAAGCATATCCGCCTCCCCTTCCCCCTCTGTCTTATCTCCCATACTGCCAAGCAACAGCAACAGCACGCCGAGCACCGCGCCTGCGACAAGAAGCGGCAAGCGCCGCTTGCCGCCAAGGCGCGACAAAATGCCGCCCTTTTGTGTAACATCTCCCTTTTCTCTTGCTTCCATAGATCCCTCCGTTTTAAAAATGTGCCGATACGGGGTGGTTTTTACCGCACCTCGACCTCGCATCCAAGCTTTGCCGCAAGCATTTCCTGTATTTCTTGCGGATCAACCAAAAGCGCCTTGCCCGACAAATATACCGACACAAGGCGAAGCTCTCCCCCCTCATCCAGTGAAACAACAACGCGTGCGTCCTCTCTTGCAATACCGTATTCTCGCGCAAGAAGCTCCGAGAGCAACACCGAAAGATCCGCCGCGCTACCGCTTGCCAGCGTTTCCTCAAAAATCTCCTCATACTTTTGCGCAAGCTCCTCTTTTTCTTCAAAAAGAGAGGCTATTTCCTCAAGGTCGTTCCCGCGAAGAAAGGAAAAAAGAGGCGTGAGGATCATGACAAGAACTGTGAAGACCACCAATAACCGCAGCATCGTTTTCGTGCCGCCGCGCGCCTCACCCGGCACTGTCAATTCAAGTATTGCCGCCGCCACACAAACACCGAAAAGTCCAAGCATCACATCACCCCACAGCCGCCGCACAATGCGCCATCAGTGTCAGCGACACAAAGGTCATGACAAAAAGGGCGGCAATAATGGCAAGAAAATAACCGAAAACAGACGCAAATTCACCAAGCAAGCGCTCCTCGCGCGGCAGGGACAGCATACCCGCCACAGCGCCGCCGAGCAAAAGCGTGATGCGTGTGAAAAGCACCGATAAAAACATGGGCAAAAACGCGAAAAACAAAACAAGCACACCGCCCATACCAACCGTTGCGCGCAAATATTCAACACTCCCCGCCACGGTGCGCAAGCTCTCCCCCACCGACCCACCGACCACCGGCAAAAAGCTACCCGCGGCAAAGCGCACGGTGCGGAGCGCCAGCGTATCCGCGCCCTTGGCGAGCGTTTGCTGTACACCGAGCACAAAGGAAAGGATCAGCATTAACAGCGAGATGCCCCACGTAAACGTCCGACGCACAAGTGTTGTGAGCGCCCGAAGCGAGATGTTGCCCGAAACCGCCTCGACAAGGGCAAGCACGAGACAAAGTGCGGCAACGGGCACGACAGAGGTGGCAAACACCTTTTCAAGCACCACCAAAAACGCACTCATCACACCGTGATTTGCCACCGCCGCCGCAATATTGCCGCCCATGGCGTAAAGCACGCCCATCAGCGGAAGGATCGCCAAGGAGATCGCGCCTACGGTCTTAAAATACGCCGCAATATCCCCGAAGCGCGTGGCGCAAAGCGTGAAAAACAGTACCGCGGTCGTAAGACTCACCGCAAACTCAAACGTGCGCGACACGCCGCCCTTTTTTTCAAAAAAGGCACCGAGGGTCGCCGCCAATATCAAAACGCCCGTGATGGAGGCAAGCAGGGCAAGATTTTCCTTGATCGCAATACCGCAAAGACGCAGGACGGTACGCAAAATCGAGGAAAAAGCGCCTGCCTCGCGCACACTTTCCCCCACTGCCTCCATGTCGCTCCCGAAAAAATCCGCCGGGAGCAATTCCCGCACCTCGTCGGGCACTGTATCAAGAAAGCGCTCCCAATCCTCACCGATCGCCTCCCCTTCCGCCTCCACGCCGCGCCCCTCGGCAACGGCGGACACGGGCAGGGCGAAAAAGCAAAGCAGCAAGAAGCAAAGTGCAGCTGTTAAAAATCTTCTTTTTTTCATGCCAAAAGCTCTCCCGCAATGTCAATGAGCGTGTCCACCAAGGGAAGACAAAGCAAAAGGATCTCGACTCGCCCAAAAAGAAGCAATCCCTCGGCAACGCTGTTTTCGCCAAGATCGCGACAAAAGCCCGCTGCCAGCTCGGTAATGAGCGCAACACCCGCCGCACGCATGATGGGTGCGGCAAGCTCACCCTCCGACGAAAAGGATAGCAGTGTTTTGACACGCGACACGACAGGCACAAGCAATGCCACCGCCGCACCCGCAAGCAACAACACAACGCCGAGCCGCAGAGGTGCCGCCATGCCGGGGCGCCATTCGCGCAGCAGGAGTATCATCATGACCGAGAGGATCGCTACACCCGACAGCTCGACCGCACCCATTAAAAGCCAAAAATATCGCGCACGGTATCAAAGAGTGTCCCGATCTCGCGCACCAGCATAAAAAAGACAACGATAAGCCCTGCCACAGTCACAAGCGTTGCCTGCTCGTCCCTGCCGCTTTTTGAAAGGATCTGCGCCGCCACTGCCACCATGATCCCCACGCCCGCTACCTTTAAGATCAATCCTACATCCATTCTTTTCTCTCCGCATCAAAGTAATAACAGCACCAACACCGCCGCACAAAACAGGGGAAACAAAAATGCCATGCGCTCGCGCCTTGGAAGCTCCTTTCTTGCCGTATCAAGCATAGGCAACAGAGCACCGATATAATAATCACAGCACCGCACCTGCTCACTCTTGTCGCCGCCGCCGAGCAGTGTAGCCATCTCAAAAAGGAGTCCCCTTGCCTCGCGCGGCACATAAAGCCTTGCCGACCGAAGCAGAGCTCCGAAATCACTCGGTGTGCCCACAACGCCACACGCCTCGCGCACCTCACCGTCAAGAGAGTCAAAAATATCGGCAAGCGGCGCGGCGAAGCAATCAATGCGCATACGCATTTGTCTTAGGAGCGCCACAAACCCCGCAAGCTGACGGTAGCGGAACCGCTCAAGAAGAACAAGCGACCAGCCAACCCCCGCGCCGACAAGAAGTAATAACATAACCCCCGCCGCCTTAAAGATCGTCATCTGCCTCTTCCCTTTTCGTCACGCGGTAATGAAAATCAACGCCCCCCGCAGTGCGTGTAATGCCAACGTACGCGCCAAAGCATTTCGCCTCGTGCAAGAGCCTCATACCGGGGCGCGCCAGCAGCTCGGGAACGCTCCCTGCGTGCGCGGAGGCAAGCAGGGCAACACCGCCGATATGTGCCGCAACGATCTCCTTTGCCTCGGCAAGATCGCCGATCTCGTCACAGACAATAAGCTGTGCCGCAAGCGTGCGCGCGGCAACCGACACGCCAACGCCGCGCGGATACCCCGTGAGAACATCAAGCAAAAGCGAGGGTGCATCCATACCCGCGCCAAGCTCCCCGCGCGTGTCTACCAGCGCCACGCGAAGCGGCTCCTCTCCCCCTGCCATGCGTGCGGCGACCGCACGCAGAAGCGTGGTTTTGCCAACGCCGGCGGGGGCATAGACCAACACCCCCGCGCGCATGTCGCACTCTCGCAAAAGCGCCTCTATGGGCGCACCGATATGCAGGACCGGTGAGGGGATACGAAGCGAAAGCGACATGATCTCGTCCACCCCTGTAATGCGCCCCTCACTGACTGCCGCGCGGCCGCAAACGCCAACACGTATGCCGCCGTCAAGCAATAAATACCCCTCTTTGATCGTATCGGCGTGCGCGTAGACCGACCCCTCGCACATCAAATAAAGCACACGATCCATCGCACCGCCGTCAAGGACGGTCGATAGACGGAGATTCCTGCCGCCCACCGTCAGGGACGCCGCGTGTCCGCGCCGCAGGCGTATCTCCTCGGGCACGGTACCGGGCAAAAGGCGCTCCGCGATCTCCTCCACCAGCATGGGAGGCAAAACCGCCATCACCGACCTTGGCAAAAACGAGCACGCGCCAAGCATAATGCTTTGCATCTCTCCACCTCCTTTTTTGTAAGCCTATGCCACGGGCGGACAAAATAGAACGCTCGTCCCTCTTTACAAATTCCAAAAAATCTGGTATGATAAAAATATATCGTTTTGGTTATTTCTTGCATATCAGATATATGCTACAATAACTGTATCAAGGGAGGTGTTATCATGACACACGAAAAGGACAAAAAGGTTTTAACACTGCAGGACATTTCCTGCTTCGGTCAATGCTCACTCACGGTCGCCCTGCCGATCATTTCGGCTTGCGGCATTGAGACCGCCATTCTCCCCTCCGCGGTGCTCTCCACGCACACGGCGGGCTTTCAGGGTTACACGGTAAGAGATCTCACCGACGATATTGACCCCATTATCACGCATTGGGAAAAAGAAAAGATCGCGTTTGATGCGATCTACACGGGTTATCTTGGCTCGGCTCGCCAGATCGAGCTGGCAAAGGATATGTTCAGACGCGTCGGTACTGCCGACTGCTGCCGCATCGTTGACCCCGCCATGGCGGATCACGGCAAGCTTTACTGGGGCTTCACCCCCGAGTTTGCCAAGCAAATGGCAACACTTTGTGCCGAGGCAGATATTACCATTCCCAACATTACGGAAGCCGCTATGATGGTAGATATGCCCTTTTATGCCGAGGGATATGACGAGGCATATATTGAGGAGCTGATGCGCCGCGTTCTCGCGCTTGGCGCGAAAACCGTCGTTCTCACCGGCATTTCCTACCGCGCGGGCGAGCTTGGCATTGCGGTGCTCTCGAAGGGCGAGGAAAAGATCTCCTATTACTTCCACGAGCGTATGCCGAAGAACAGCCACGGCACGGGTGATATTTTCGCCGCCTCCTTTGTCGGTGCGGTCATTCGCGGCAAAACGCCGATCGAGGCTGCCAAGATCGCAGGTGATTTCACACTGGCAGGCATGAAGGCAACACAGGGTGATGACACCCATTGGTACGGCACCAAATTTGAAAAGGTGCTGCCACAGCTGATTGATATGCTGAACAAATAAAAAAAATGCTCGCAAGAAATTCTTGCGAGCGTTTTTTATCTTTTAACTACCATGATTGTTTTGATCCCATAATAACGGCAAATCGCGACGGTGGCATCATCGATACATTCACCGCACATGACGGGCGGCACGGCGGGCGGACACGATACCGCCACCTCGGCACAGATGCGCCCGAGCGCTTGCTCGATCGGGACCTCCTCACGGGGGGCAAAAAGCGCCTCTCGGGGAGAAAGCACGCGAACGGGGTTCGTTTTAGGCAGTGCTTGCGGGCGAAGCACGGGGCGCGGCGGCAGTGACGTGAGCGATCGCTCAAGCGCCGCAAGCTCCTCACCCGTGTGATCGGCAGACACCATCATCACCACGGTGGTGGGATCGGCAAATTCCACCTCGATCTTCTCTTTTCGCAAAAGATCCGTAAGCTCCCTGCCCGTGTAGCCAAGCGAATGTGTATTCACCGTCAGCTTCAGGGGCTCGTCCCCCATCGTATAAAGTCCCTGTGCCTCAAGGCGCGCGCGAAGGGCAAGCGCCTCTTGTGCACGTGCGCCGATTGCCACGGCGTACCCCTCGGCAAGCGTACGATTGGCAAGATCAAGCGACTGTAATATCAAGTAAGAGGGGCTGGTGGACGCAAACAAAGAAAGCGCGGATCTTGCGTTTTCAAGATACCGTTCGGGGGCTTTTTTTGAAATATGCAGATATGCGCCGCCTGTCAGAACGGGCAGGGTCTTGTGCGCGGAATCCGCAGTCATATCGGCACCAAGGTCGATCGGATGCCTTGAGGGCGACAAAAAGCGCAAATAAGCGCCGTGCGCGTTATCAACAAGCAGCGGCACGCCAAAGCGGTGGCAGACCGCCGCGATCCCCTCAATGTCGGCAATGTTGCCAAGATAATCGGGAGAGGTAAGATAGACCGCCTCAGGGAGTCGCTCGCTTGCCGCAAGGGCATGCTCCACATCGCTTGCTGTCAGTGTACAGGCGCAAAGGTGCTCTGCCTCGTCAGCAGATAACCAGCGCACGTCAATATCAAGCAGTGCACAGCCGTAAAGAAACGCCTTGTGCGCGTTTCGCCCCGCGAAAACGAGGGGGCGCTCGCCCCTTGGCGCGCCGCTTGCCGCCAAAAAGAGCATTGCCTTGATGGCAAGGGTCGAGCCCTCGGTGCTATAAAAGGTGTGTGCCGTGCCAAAAAGCGCGGTGGCGTTTGCCTCGCTTTCGGCAATAATGCCCTCGGCACTGTAAAGCACGTCAGCACCCGCTACCTCGGTAATATCAAGAGCTTCCACGCCAAGATGCGCCTTGCCCTTGTGCCCCGGCATATGGAAGCGCGCGATGTCACTTTCAGCATAAGCACGCACGAAATCTACGATCGGTGTCGTCATACCTGCTCCGATTTCGCGACCTGCATCATCACGGCACACTCAATACGCTTTTTGAAAAGCTCACAGCCGTAGGCGTAAACGCCCCTCACGCTACCTGTTGCGTGGTAGGAGTTGGCGGCGCATCCGCCCGAGCAATAAAGGCGTGCCCAGCACTCCTTACATTCGGGGCGCGAGTAGGCGTTACAATGGCGGAACTCGTCCTGTGTTTCGGTGTTCGTAACACCCTGCCACACGTCGCCGAGCTTATATTTCTCGTCACCCACAAATTGGTGGCAGGGGTAAAGCTCGCCCGCGGGGGTCACCGCCATATATTCGGTGCCCGATCCGCAGCCCGTGATGCGCTTATAAATGCAAGGACCGTTTTTGAGATCAAGCATGTAGTGATAAAAGGTAAAGGGTCTACCCTCCCTTTCGCGCTTTAACATTTCCACAGCAAGGATCTCGTACTGCTCGAAAAGCTTTGGCAGATCCTCGTCGGTAAGGGCATAAGGGTCACCGGGGGGACAGACGACGGGCTCCATGCTCAGCTCGGTAAAGCCGAGGTCAGCCATGTGGAAGATATCGTTGGTGAAATCGACGTTGTTGTGCGTGAATGTGCCGCGCACGTAGTAATTCTTGCCGCCGCGCTTCTCAACGAGCTCTTGGAACTTCGGCACGATGGTATCGTAGCTGCCCTTGCCCGCCGCGTTTTTGCGGAAGCGGTCATTGACCTCTCGTCTGCCGTCAAGAGAGAGCACCACGTTGCTCATCTCGCGGTTGAGGAATTCCATTGCCTCCTCATCAAGCGCGACGCCGTTGGTGGTAAAGGTAAAGCGGAAGTTCTTGCCCTTTTCCTTTTCGATCTCGCGCGCATAGGCAACCAGCTTTTTCACCACGTCGAAATTCATCATCGGCTCGCCGCCGAAAAAGTCAACCTCAAGGTTGCGGCGCGTGCCCGAATTGGCGATGAGGAAATCAAACGCCTGCTTACCAACCTCAAAGCTCATCAGGGCATCCTTGCCCTGATATTTGCCCTGCCCCGCAAAGCAATAATCACAGCAAAGGTTGCAGGCATGTGCGACGTGCAGACAAAGCGCCTTTATGACGTGGCTGTTGTTTTTGTAATTTTGCGCAAGCTCCTCATAAGGGTCAGCGGAAAAGAGCTTGCCCGCCTTTTTTAGTGCCGCAATATCCTCGATGCACTCGAGCACCTCCTCGCGTGTCACGTCAGCACGGTCACCGTAGGTTGCCATAACACGCTCGACGATCTCCTCTGCACTGTGTGCCTCGTACATGGCAATGATGTCGTACGCCACCTCGTCAACCGCATGGACCGAGCCGCTGCAGGTATCAAGGACAATGTTATATCCGTTCAGTTTATATTGATGTACCATTTTTCTACATTCCTTATTTTAAATATAAAACGCTGCCTGGCGGCAGCGTTTTATGGCAGATAACAATTACTTGTTCTCGCACTGCTGATTTGCAACGCCGCAAGAGGTTTTGCAAGCAGACTGGCAGGAGGTCTGGCACTCGCCGCAACCGCCATTCTTTACGGTGTTCGCAATATCCTTGGTTTCGATAGTCGTAATTCTTTTCATGAGAAGCATCTCCTTCACAGTTAGATTATATTAAAATATTATCACAAAAGCACGCGCTTGTCAATGGGGATTTTGCTTTTTCTTCACTTGACACTATACAAAAAATACAATTTATGTTATACTGAAAAAAAGGAAGGGGGGACTACACTTGAAAGAAACGGTCTTGCGCTATCTGCCACAATATTTTTCTTTTATGCGCTTTTTGCTGCTTTACCCCACCTTCGCGCTGGTGAATGCCGCCTGCATGCTGACGCAAAACGTCTACAAAACGGCCGATCTGCCCACCCTTGTCGTTGCGACGGTCTTCTCCTTTTTGGTATTATTCAGCGTAGCGCGCGTGTTTGCCGAAAACGATCTTGACACCAATCGCGCCTTTGCAGAAACGAACGCCACTACCCTTCGCGAGCGCGCACCCATCGTGCTCCGCTCACGCCCATTTCTCGCGGGGCTTGGTATTGCCGTCGCGTTTTTGTTGGTATTACCGCTTGAGGCAAGCCATTACGCACTGACTGTACTGTGGTTTGGCGAAAGTGGCTTTTCCTCCTTTGGCGCGCGCCTCGCGGTCGTGGGCGCATCGCTCCCCCTCACGGCGTTTTTGCTCTTTTGGGCACGGCTTTCCGCTTGGCAACACTACGTTGACGGTATGGGGGTCTATCTTTCGGGAGAGGGTCAAACGACCGCTCCCATCGCCACGCACTACCAAGGCAGTATGCTTGCGCATGAGCTCGGTTACGACGCACCCGTCAACGAGCCAACGGGCACCATCACTGCCGCAGGACGCGCTTATCTGCGCCGCGAGGGGAAAAAGCCGCGCCTTTTGCCGCTTCGTGTGCTTGCTCTGCTCGGCATCTACGGTCTTGGCGGCATTTTACTCCGCTTTGCCCTGCCTGTTTTGATCGGCACCATCAACATTGCGGGGGCGCTTCACGAGATCCGCTGGTGGATCCCCCTCATTATCCTTGCTCTGCTCTTCGGCGGCTTTTGGGGTTTTTTCCTCTTGCGCGCTCTTCGCATTCGCCGCCGCTTTTTCAAAAACCTGAAGGTGCTTTGCCGCGAGAACGGATATGAGGTTTGCGGCAAGCGTCGCCTTTACCTCTCGCTTTTCCGCTACCATGACGGCATTAATTTCACCATACACGCGAACGGAAAAGCCTATGACTGCAAGCTCTTTGGCGCACTTCGGCGCCACTTCGAGCTGTTTTTTGACGAAAAGGGCGTCTGTCGCTCGCGCCACGCCTTCCGCTTTCGCCGCGTGGAGTTTTTCAGCTACACCACGATCTACCACTTTGATTTTGACAGCGAAAACCACAAGATCTGCCTTGTGCTACCCGTCCCGAAGGAGATCTGCGCGGGTAACGAGCATTGGAACCGCCCCATCGACACGGGCGTGCGCGTCGGCGACTATCGCATCTTTAACGCCACGGGATTTTTAAACGCACTGACAAGGGATTGTGTGGAAAGGGATTAAGACACCACAGCCCCCGATCGTACAATGGCACGATCGGGGGCTGCTTATTGTTATACTCCATACCGTTTTAGCAATATCACCGTTTATTCAAAGCGACAACGTCGGAAATGGTGGTGTCCGCCTCAATTTTGATCTGATAGCTCCCCTCCACCGTGGCGGGCAGATCAAGCTTCACACATTCCACTTGCGCGACACCTTGCGCAATCTCATAAAAGCTTGAACCGTCGAAGGCATATACATGATACGCACTGCCCTGCTTTACGCAAAATGAAACGTGATTAAAATCAAAAATACCCTCAAAAGCAGCCACAACAGATTTTCCCTCATTTTTGGGATCAACACGCTTCACGATGTTTTGCGCCGATCGGTCGTCTTTTACACCCACGGGCTCAAGGTCGTCCTCAAAATAATGCAAGCCGAAATTCATCAAAAGCGGTGCCGCAAGCGCATTCTTCACCGTAAAGCGGAAGCGCCGATACACACCCTCCTTGAATTCTATCGCTCTGTAAAAGCCAATGGAGGTCCCTTCATACAAAACAGACTCGTTCCCATGCTCGTCAACGCCCTCAAGCACGAATTCCGTCACGCGCTCACCCGCCTCCACAAGCTCCGATACGGCAAACACGTTCAATCGCTCGCCAATCGGCAGCTCTATCTCAACGACCTCGCACGGATACACCGAAAACACCTTGCCGTCTGCGTGATCCTCCACGGAGAAAGCCTGTGACTGTGACTTAAACGTTGCATGATCCGCGTAGTTTTTTGAGAGCATTTTGTCAATACACCGGTGAGAGCGGATGGCGCTTTCGGCATCCTTATCGCACACAAGGCCACGGCGATCGGGCGGGAAATTTAACAGCATCATAGAATTGCGTCCGACGGATTGAAACCAGATCTTGCTGATTTGCGATGGCGTTTTTACAAGATCCTCTTGATTTTCGTGATAAAACCAACCGGGTCTGATCGAAACGTCTGTTTCGGAGGGGATATATTTCCTTGCACCGATCTGACCCACGTTTAATACCGCAGGTGTTTCGTGCAACAAATATTCGGGATCGATCGAGGCGTAATGCGTTTCACCCGCAAAGCCGCGCTCGTTGCCGACCCAGCGCATGTCAACGACCTCTGCCGCACCGATCGAACCGAAGATCGCCGCTTTAGGCTGATATTTTCTGACAATGCCTTGCCACATCTCCCAATCATAACGCGTCTCGCCACTGCCGGCACCGTCCCACCACACCTCGTGTATCTCACCGTACTCGGTCATCAGCTCGGTCAGCTGCTTGGCATAATAATCACTATACTCATCCTTGCCCCAATACGGTGAATTTCTGTCCCAAGGC
This sequence comes from Eubacteriales bacterium, assembly GCA_045657225.1. Classification (GTDB taxonomy): domain Bacteria; phylum Bacillota; class Clostridia; order Oscillospirales; family CAG-272; genus Firm-07. The sequence goes on from JAZOSR010000049.1 coordinate 17,462, forward strand.
GAGAGATAAATGCCTGCCTTGACCCCGTATTTGCGGCAAGAATCGGTAAATTCTCTGATCACGTCACCCTGTCCGTTCTTATAGGGACTATTTTTAACCGAATGCTCGGTGTATTTTGAGGGCCACAGACAAAATCCGTCGTGATGCTTGGCTGTAATGAGCGCAAGCCCAAAGCCCGCCTCCTTTGCCACTCTGATCCATTGATCGGTGTCAAGCTCACTCGGCACGAAAAGAGTTTCCAGCTCGGTACCGTTTCCCCATTCCTTATCCGAAAAGGTGTTGACACCAAAGTGAAAAAATGCTTTTTTACCTATTTTATAATGCTCGATCTGACGCTCGCTCGGCGTAGCACCAAAGGGCACAATGCCATATTGGCTAATATCTATCATAACGACCTCCTTATATCTTAGCAAGTATAACATTTCATTTATTATGACAGTTTTTCTACGGAAAGTCAAGTACTTTCGATTATATTCATTGAAAAAAGTACTTGCTTTGCAAGTTCTTTTTCCTTTTACCGAGCAAACGGCTGATAATTATTTTAGTCAAGCAATTAAAAAGTCTTTCCCTTATTTTAACTCTCCCGCAGGCGGCGCTATCATTTCCATGCTCCCAATGGGTTTGCCCATAACGGAGAACCCGCTTTCATCAAATTCAACTCTTTGCACGCGGCAATAGCGCGGCGCGTACGTCACGGGATTTTTGAACGTACTGCAGCGTGATTGTGTGGAAAGGGAGTAATGGCAGCGAAGTGCAAAAAAGCTCACCTTGCGGTGAGCTTTTTTACTTTTAAAATTTTCGGTTTTGATATATTTTCACCCGAAATCGCGGCTTCGCCCTCCTTTTTTCTTTATTGCATCATATTTTTGAGCAAGGCAAATTCCGTTTGCCATTTGGCAAGCGGTGCCTGACAGGGTGGGGGCAACACGCGCTACCGAGATTTACCTTTTCTCAGCTCTATACACTCCAAAATCAAAATAGCGACGTTTGCAACAAAAAGAACGGGGGCTACATACATCATTAGGTTGGCAACGGTATCGTTTTTGATCAAGCGGAACAACAAATAAGCTCCGCCGACGTCACCAAAATCAGGTAAAAGCAAATAGGTAAGCAAAAAGCCACCGATCGAGTTGCTTTCATGATCTATTCTTTATTACGTTTCTTTTTTCGTTTCAGCTTTGCCTTTCTTTTCTGTTCCTTTCTCGCCTGCTTTGCCCTTTTTCGCTCTTCGCCCTCTTCTTTGTATTCCTCCTCGGTTACTAAAAATTTTTGGCGCTTCTTTAACACAACAGCCAGCAGATACAATGTCAATATCAAGAAAAACGAGGCAAATGCCAACCAAAAGTATCCCACGCGAACAGAACGCGGAACGGCAATTATCTCCGGGTTTTGAGGGTCATAAAAAATTTGGATTTTATCTCCAACCGAATAACGCGCACTTGTTCCCGCCGAAAAGGATATTGCGGTATCCGTTTCAAGCTCTCTTTGATAAGTGACCCCCTTTACCTCATATTCAATGTAAATCTCTTGCTCGTCGGGTCCCTTATGATGAATATCAAGGTCAATATCGATAATGGTTGCCTCCAATGAATCCATACCCTCTACAAGATAATTATATTGGATCGTTGAAACAATGAAAAAGGCAATAACGGAACTAAACAGCAAGACACAAAACAAGAGAGCGGTCATTCCCTCTTTAAAGGTTCTGTTATATCTTAATTCTGCCATTCCATCACCTCTTTACTCCTTTTAATCATTATATCACAGTCATAGTATTTTGTAAACACCGCGGCAGGTAAGTCACGGAACGCGGAGTAGATTATGGGGGCTCGTCATTTTCAAGGCGCATACGCCTTGAAAAGCTAAGTTCTCCTTGAGGGCTAAACGCCTTCATTTGCTACGCAAAAGCGGAGAACTTGCCCCTGAATGGGCGGATTACGGGTGCTCGATCAACTCGGGCGAGCCGCCCGAGTAAAACAGAACGCCTCGGCGGTTTGGCACCGCCGCCGCGAGCGGTTCAGGCGTTCTTCCCGCGCTTGATTTAAAAATCAAGCGTCGGGTTGTTCGCACCCGTGGTCTGCCCGAAGCAAAAAGAAGACCCCCACGGATGTGGGAGTCTTCTTTTTGTTGTGTTACCCCAACAATTTCGAACCCCTATTTTTTATAATAATATGGACCACACATGCTTTCATGTGTTTTGCAATAAGTCCAAGAAAAAGCTTTATCCGAAATTGTTACATCAATAAAGTCATTTAATATCTCAGCTGTAAGCTTTTCTGCATCACATAAAACAAATCCGATTTCATCAACATTACTTATAAGTACGCATTTCGTTTTATCGGCATTATTATAGCACACTGAGGGATCTTCTTCAGAAGTTAAAAAATCAAAGCTGAATATATGCCACAACAATGGTGTGTATTTTCTCTTCGATAAACAAAGTTTTTTGATTTCCTTTTTGTTTGCCCCACACGGAGAAAATGTCGCTACCCAATTTTGCTTGTAGTTTTCAATTTCTTTTTTGTTTAATTCGGAATAATTTACACCCAATCTTTCAAAAGTCGTTTTGAACTTTTGCTTGCTTTCTTCTAACCCAAGCGCTTGTTGCTTTTTTGCCTCTCTTTTTTCTACAATTACCTTACCTAACTCCCAAAATTTCGGGGGTTCATACATGATCATATCCGCGCCCGGCTTTTCATCGAGTAACCATCGCATATCTTCACACCAGAATCTGATACAAATATAGCCTTCGGGCATATCCTCGGGAATATTTTTGATAATATGCTCTTCGCATTGAAAATCAAATTCAAAAAGACCTATATTGATTCTCGGATCATCCCGATCGTCCTCAAAATCATTTTCGGCAAGCTCATCTACAGAAATCAGTTCCTCTTTGGGATATTTCAAATATTCACCACAAATAAAATAATATCCGCCACAAGGAAACTCTTTCTTTTTATTAACGCCAATGTGCTCAATTTCACAGCATTCGGGCAAAATTCCAAATGATTCAAAAAAGGCTTTTTCATCCGCAGGCATTACTTTACAGTACTCTGCAAAATTTCGATTAGCTTGATTTTTCTTTGAAATATAATTTTTGTAATATTCTTTGGTTTTCTCCACATCTACGGCAATTTCCCATTCACCATATTGAACGATTTCCATTGAATCACCGCCTTTCCTAACATTATTATAGCACAAAAAAGCTATATTTTCAATATGCTTTTATAAAGTCGCAGGTTCAAGTCCATAAGGTTCAAGAAAAGGTGCAATGGTGAATGGGATGTACTTTTTACCCCTAAAAACACGAAAAGCCCTTGAAAATCAAGGACTTTTGTGTTAGGGTGCAAAATTGTTGCCCCATTATGGAGCGGATTACGGGGCTCGAACCCGCCACCTCGACCTTGGCAAGGTCGCGCTCTACCAAATGAGCTAAATCCGCAGGTGGGGAAGGGGAAATGGGTGGCGACCCGGATGGGACTCGAACCCACGACCTCTAGCGTGACAGGCTAGCGTTCTAACCAACTGAACTACCGGGCCTTTTTTGAATGCAACCGCCCTCAACGAATTGAGGGCGGTGTCATTTTGGTGGAAACAATAGGGCTCGAACCTATGACCCTCTGCTTGTAAGGCAGATGCTCTCCCAACTGAGCTATGCTTCCGTATTTCTTTGCAACGGATAGTATTATAGCACAAAGAAAAAGGCTTGTCAACCCCTTTTTTGAAAAAAATAAAAAAATTTTGCGAGGAGGGGATTTGTCTTTATCCGTAGGGACAGGCGTCCTCGACTGTCCGCATTCACAACCGATAAAATCAAGGTGTACCCGTTACGTTTTTTTATAATGACATACCGCCTTAAGGTTGTTTGGGGATAACGGACAGTCGAGGACGCCTGTCCCTACAAATTTATATTGTCGTTTTGCGTTTGGTGTTTTGCAACGCGGCACAAGCCCCCTGATATATAAAAGGGAGGTGCAAGCCCTCCCTTTTGTCACAAACGTGCCGCCGTGTTGGTCGTGGCAGATTTTAAACCGTTGTTTATTTTCCTTTTATATCACTTTTCAGCCACTCGATCGTTTGGGCGATACCCTCGGCAAAAGATGTTTTCGGCTGCCAGCCCGTGTCTCTTCTCAGGTCGCTGGTGTCGGCACAAAGGTGCATCACTTGACCCTTGGCGTAGGGGACCTCGCCGAGCACGGGGGAAATTTGCGGCGCGGCTTGGCGGAAAAGCTCCAAGATGTATTCCGAAAGCGGTCTTGCATCGCCACTGCCGAGCACGTAAACGGCGCCGTCCTTGCCCTTATCGGCAAGCAGGGAAAGGGCACTTGCCGCATCGTCGGCAAAGAGATAATCCCATAGCTGCTCGCCCTTGGTAAAGGCGGGGCGCTCTCCCGCAAGCAGCTTGCGAAGCGCCGATACGACCATGCTGTTCTCGCCGTCATAAACACCGTAAACGCTGAGAATACGCACCCAAATGTGGCGCATACCGCGCTGTGAAGCCTCCATTCTCGTCAGTGCTCCTGCCGCGAGCTTCGCGATGCCGTAGCCCGTTTCGGGGAAGGTGGGGGTCCTCGGGGTGAGCGCGCCCTCAAAGCGACCGTACTCCGCCTGACTGCCCGCACCAATAAAGGTGTGACAGCCAAAGCGTTCGGCAAGCGCTACGGCGTCAAGTGCATAGCGGATATTGTCGCTTTGCAGTGCGGTATCGTTTCTTGCCGCTCCCGACGTGCCCGCCCAAGCAAAGTGGTAGAAGACGTCAAAATCGTGCCCCGTGTCGTTTGCAAGCGTGGCGAGGTCGCCGAGCTCACAATATTTTACCGAAAGGCGCGGATGCTGAGGGATGCGGTCGACCCTGCCGCCCCGACGGGTGAGGATCAGTACCTCGTCACCCCTATCGAGCAGATGGCGCGTGAGTGCCGTGCCAATGGCGCCCGTAGCGCCCGAAATGATGATTTTTCGCATACCGTTACGCCTTATTTCTCATATTTGATGGTGGCAAACTCCTCGCGGTCAAGGAAAGGTGCCATATCGTCAAGCGAGGGGGATACGATCCTGCCGTCGGGCAGTACCTTCGAGGAGGATTTGGGCGCGAAATTCTGCGTGGGGTCAACGATCAGCTCGCAAATACAGGCACCGTCACTCTCAAGCGCTGCCCTGACCGTGTCGGCACAGTTCGTTTCACTGTCGGCACGGTAATAGCCAATACCAAACGCCTTGGCGATCAGCGAAAAATCGGGGAAGCCGACGCCGCTGTCACCGTCAATGCCGATAAACGGGGGCTGAAAAAGGTTGGTTTGCGTTTGTCTGATCGAATGGTAGCCGTTATTGTTGAGGAGCATGATCTTGACGTTCAGCTTATTGTGTGCGATCGTTGCAAGCTCCTGCAGATTCATCATAATACTGCCATCGCCGTCAATGCAGACGGTGCGGCACGTGTTGTCGGCAACGGCGACACCGAGCGCGGCGGGAAGACCGTAGCCCATGGCGGCACAGCCCGAGTTGGTGAACATACGCTGTCCCTGTTTGATTTTTGCCGCCTGGAAGGTAATGACGCAGGCACTGCCGTTGCCGCAAATGATGCGCTCGTCCTTGTCAAACGTGTCAAAGAGCGTATCGAGGCAAACGTAAGGATTCAGCGCCCCGTTTCCGCCGTTTTTGTATTCGGGAAGCGTTGCGGGGAAGCGCGAAACGAGCGCGCGGCACCACGAAAGCCAAGTGGCGTGCGCGGCGGGTGCCTCGTAATCCTCCGAAAGAAGTGCGCCGAGCAGGTCCTTCACGTCTGCGTGGATCGGCATATCTGCCATGACGGTGGGCTTTTTCAGCTCCTTTTCGTCGATATCCACGATGATCTTATACGCGTTTTTCGCAAAATCGAAGCGGTTGTAGCCGATCATTCTGATATTAAGGCGGCAACCGAGCGAGAGCAAAAGATCGCAGTTTTGTACGGCGAAATTACCGGGACGCGTACCAACGGTACCGGGCATTCCTGCAAAATGCACATTATCAAACGCCACCGCGTCGCCCGCGTTCCACGCGGTAACGACGGGGATGTGGAGCTTGTCAAGGAGCGCCAGCAGCTCTGCCTCGGCGTCACCAAGGCGAATGCCCGTGCCGACGAGCACCAAGGGTGCCTTTGCCTGCTTGATCTTTTCAAGAATTTCGCGTGCCGTTTCGGGGGTAACGGTGGGAGCGTGCTCCTTTTCACATTCCTTGGGATCAAAGTGACGGAGCTGATCGGTGTCGACCTTCGCGCCCTGCACGTCAAGCGGAATATCGAGCCACACGGGGCCGCCTCGACCGTTCGTTGCAAGATAAAGCGCCTTTTCAAGATGGTAGGCAATATCGTTTGGCTCGGTGACCATGACGGCGTATTTGGTCATGTTGGAAACTGAACCGATGATGTCAAACTCCTGGTCGCCGAGCTGGCGGAGTCCGAGGTCCTTGCAGCTCCACGTGGTCGTTTCGCGCTTGACCTGACCCGACAAAACGAACATCGGGATCGAATCAAGCCAGCCGCCCATCACGCCCGTGATGGCGTTGGTGCCGCCGGGACCGCTCGTGACGCAGACCGCCGCAAGCTTGCCCGTCAGGCGCGTATAGCCCTCCGCAGCGATCGAGCATGCCTGCTCGTGGTGGTTAAAAACGCAGTGGAGCCCCGCCTCGTGGCCGAGCGCGTCGTCAAGGTGCATAGCACCTCCGCCCGTGACCATAAAGCAGTCACGTATGCCGTTTTTTACCAAAAATTCAGCAATATATTTGGCAACCTTAATTTGCATGATCAATCTCCTATGAAATCTAAAATTTCAAGCGGTGTATTTGCAATACCCACAGGGGCGTGAGGCTTCGCGTCCTTCGCGGTCTTGAAGCCAAAGCCGAAGGTCACGCCGATGAAATCAACGCCCATTTCGGCGGCACCCACGGCGTCGTGCGCGGTGTCGCCCACCATGACGACACGGCGCTTGTCAAAAACGCCGCTTTCCTTAATGCAAATGTCGATAATATCCTTCTTTTTCAGCTTGTTTTCGTGATCGCCGCCGTGCAGGATCTCGGTGTAGCGGTCAAAGCCGAAATGGCACAGAAGCTTGAGGGCGTAATCCTCGCGCTTGTAGGTGGCAACGGCGGTTTTGACACCGCGCGCACGCAGGGTGTCGAACAGCTCGAAGATGCCCTCGTAGGCGGTGGCACCAAGCAGATCAACGGTGCTGTATCGGTCGCGGAACACACCCGCGATCTCCTGCAAAATAGGACCCGAAAGTCCATAGGCGCGGGCAAAGGAATCCTGAATGGGGGGACCGATAAAGGTGTCGAGCTTTTTTTCGTCAAGTGGCGCGAAGCCCATGACCTCAATCGTGTGCTTGATGGCGCAAAGCAAGCCGCTTGATGTGTCAAGCAGCGTGCCGTCAAGGTCAAATATTACAAGATCGTAGCGGTTTTTCATACGGGCAGGAGGGCTGGGGTGTAGCGCGTTTCGGTCAGGAACCGCACCTGCATGGTTTTGCCGATCTCTTTTAGAAAATCGGTCATATAGGTGTTGAGGTAATCCGCTTTTTTACGCACGAAATCGTATTCAAGCTCGCTTTCGTAATAATTGGTGCGGCGGGGGGAATAACCGTCAAAGCCCGCAAGCGTCACCTCGCGAACGCCAAAGGAGTTCAGCACGCGCAGGAGCATGGCGAGCGAGTTGTCAATGATCTCGGTTTTAGTATCAATGAGCGTGCTGTAATTGAGCACGAACGAGAAGGCGTTTTCGGTGGTTGCCGTGACGTTGGAGGTCGCGATGATGGTGTGCTTTTCTTGGCTCAGGCGCGTGGCAAGCTGCACGTAGCGCTTCGCGTTGCTCAGGAAAATATAATCGGGGGTGACGTTGCAGGGGATGCGGTTGATCGAGATCACGGTGGGGGCTTCCTTTGCGATGAAATCCTTGATGATCTCGCTTTGCGAGTGCACGGTCTTGCCGGGGCCGACAATGAGGAGCTTTTTGCCCTTCAGCTGCGCGCGCAGTGCCGCCATGTCCTTCTCGTCGTTTACTTCGTTTTTCTGGTAGTCGTAGTAAAGTGCCTCGATATACTTTTGGTCAAAGAGCAGCTTTTTCTCGCCCTCCAGCTTGCCGAGAATATCGTAGATTGATTTGACGGAAAGGGTTTGCTTGTCCGTCAGGTACGACACGTAGCTCGGGTGACAGTCGTTTGAGGCGGAGAGAAAATAAAACATGTTGTAGCCCCACGTCGGCGTGGTGAAGAATTGCGTGACGTTGGAGTCGATCGCCTCAAGGATCTGCGCAATGCGATAATCGGTGCCCATGCGCTGATTCATATACATGGCAAGAAGCTCAAGAGGGGCATTTCCCGCACTCTTGCCCATGCCGTATATCGTGCCGTCAACCACCATGTCGCGCTTCGCCTCGCCCGAGATCGCCTTTTCAAGCACGGCAATGCAGTTGGCGTACGCCATTTGGAAGTTGTTGTGCGCGTGATAGCCAAGACCGATGGCGGGGTCAAGATTGTTGTTTAACAGGTCAAAATAATGCACGAGGTTGTCTTGGTGAAGAAGTCCGTAGGTGTCGACGATCGACACGGCAAAGGGCATTACCTCGTTGGCAAGACGTACGAGATCAAGCATTTCCTCATCGTCGTAGCTGGTGACCGACACGAGCTGTGCGAAGACCTTGTAGCCAAGCGCCTTTAATTCGCCGCAAAAGTGAAGTGCCTCCTCGCGCAGGTGCTTTTTGAAAATGACGCGAATGCCGTCAAGGAAGCTCTCGCTTGCGGGCTGTACGTGCTCAATGGAGCAGGTGCCGTAGTCGATCATGCCAACGACCATGGCGTGCTTGCGGTCAAGCTTGCCGTAGATTTTCTCAACGCTTTTGGTGTCGGGCATGATGCTGCGATCCATATCAAAGGGGCGGCGCTCGTCAAGAAAGCCGATCTCGATGATGTCCGTGCCTGCGTCTACCAAGCGCTCAAATATACTGACCATATTGTCATGGCCGAATTTCCAATCGTTAATATATCCGCCGTCCCGCAGAGTGCAGTCCAGCAATTTTACGTTAAACATAATTTCTCCCGTTTTTGAATGCTTTTAGTGTTAATGTGCGCAGATTAGTCTGCGATTATGACGGAATTTTGACATATATAATAATATTAACATATAAAAGAAGGGTTGTCAACAGATTTCGCTTTTTGGTGAGCCTGGTACGGCAAAAAGGCTTGAATTTAGAAAAATATAAATTACAATAGAATAAAAATTGGAAAAAATGAAAATAAAAATGGAAAAATTCGCAATGCTTGCAAAGCAAACTTACCCCCACGTTGGTGCGAGGCCCGCGCGGGGAGATGCCATCAAGGGGTAGCTCTTTGTGGCATTGCAACTACCTTTCGTCTCGCCCTTATGGGAGAGGTGGCGCCAAACGCTACAAAGAGGGTTATCTACGACCTACACACACGGCTGCCGCACTCTCCTTCCACCACTCCGTGGTCCCCCTCCCTCCCGGAGGGAGGCTCTTTGCGGCAGCGCTTCAAAAAACAAAAAAGCGGATGCAGTTGCATCCGCTTTTTGTGTACAGCAGTTTTTAGGGTACGGTGAAAAATTACTTAATTTCAACCGTTGCGCCTGCTTCCTCAAGAGCCTTCTTGAGGTTGTCGCACTCGTCCTTGGAAACGCCCTCTTTGATTGCCTTAGGAGCAGCCTCAACGAGGTCCTTAGCGTCCTTAAGACCAAGGCCGGTGATCTCACGAACAGCCTTGATAACAGCGAGCTTGTTTGCGCCGAAGGAAGCAAGAATTACGTCGAACTCAGTCTTCTCCTCAGCAGCAGGAGCAGCAGCAGCTGCGCCGGCAACAGCAACGGGAGCAGCAGCGGATACGCCGAACTCCTCTTCAACAGCCTTAACGAGATCGTTAAGCTCAAGAAGGGTAAGACCCTTAATCTCTTCTACCAATGCGATAATCTTTTCGCTAGCCATTTTCATATACCTCCTGAAATGGATAATTTTAATAGATTTTTTGCGTAAAAACCGTTTACGCGGCGGTTCCTGCCATCAACGCGGCAGGGAGCGTTTGACAGATTATTCTGCTGCAGGAGCTTCCTGCTTCTCTGCAACTGCCTGCAGTGCGCGAGCCAGACCGTAAACAGGGGACTGGATGCTGCCAAGGAACTTGGCAATAAGGGTCTCCTTGTTGGGAATGTCTGCGAGTGCATTGACGGTCTTCTCGTCGATGACTGCACCGTCAAGGTAACCTGCGAGGATCTTGAAGGACTCTACCTTATCGGCGTACTTCTTCAGAACCTTTGCAGGAGCAACGGCGTCGTTCTCGCTGATCGCGATAGCGGTCATGCCGTTCAGATACTGCTTCATGTCGCTGTATCCAACCTGATCGCAAGCACGGCCCGTGAGGGTGTTCTTCACAACCATGTACTTAACGCCTGCTTCACGCAGAGCCTTACGCATGGCAGTGTCGTCCTCAACCGTGATGCCCTGGTAGTT
>JAZOSR010000050.1:0-15691 GCA_045657225.1 Eubacteriales bacterium
CGCGTCGGGCTTGTCTATTTTGTTGATGACGACGATCACGCGGTGATTCAGTTCAAGCGCGCGCTGCAGCACGAAGCGTGTCTGAGGCATGGGACCCTCGGCTGCGTCAACAAGCAAAATAACGCCGTTGACCATCTTAAGGATACGCTCGACCTCGCCACCAAAATCGGCGTGTCCGGGGGTATCCACAATGTTGATTTTAACGTCCTTATAGTGCACGGCGGTGTTCTTGGCAAGAATGGTAATGCCGCGTTCCTTCTCAATATCGCCCGAGTCCATGACGCGGGTGACGGTTTCTTGATTTTCGCGGTAGATGCCGCCCTGCTTTAACAGCTGATCCACCAGTGTGGTCTTGCCGTGGTCAACGTGGGCAATGATGGCAACGTTTCGCAAATCGGTTCTAATCATAACAATACCTCTCAACATAAATTTACAAACAACATTTTATTATATCATAAAATTTATAATTTGCCAAGAGCAAGAAAAACGATTTTTTGTGTTTTAGGCGGCTTTTTGTTGGAGAATATGACAAAATGACGAGATTTTTAAAAAGTAAAATATTTTTTTCAAAAAGGGGTTGACAAGCGGAAAGAAACGTGATATAATCTTGCATGTTCCGAAAATCGCTGGTGTGGCTCAATGGCAGAGCAGCTGATTTGTAATCAGCAGGTTGTTGGTTCGACTCCGATCACCAGCTCCAGTGAAATTCGGCGGCAAACGCCGCCGAAAAAACAAAATATGGGAGCGTTCCCGAGTGGCCAAAGGGGACAGACTGTAAATCTGCTGGCAATGCCTTCGGTGGTCCGAATCCACCCGCTCCCACCAAACAAATAAGGACTTGCTTTCGCAAGTCCTTATTTGTTTTATCCATTGCGAAAGCAATGGTATATCATCAAGGGCGACAAGTCGCCCTTGTATCTCATCAGTCCATTAGGACTGTATATCATCACGCGCAGCGTGTATAAAAAACTTTCGCAATGATGATATACAAAACTTCGTTTTGATGATATGCAAGGCTGTGCCTTGATGATATGCACGCCTTCGGCGTGATCAGGGCGCGAGGACACGAAAGGAGAGCTAAGGGCGGCACTATGTGCCGCATGCACCGCGTGGTCGAAAGAAATAGCCGCGTTCTCGCGGTGTCCACCCGCGAGCTATTGAACGTGGATTTTTTGTAAACAAAAAGGCGGCGTAGTGCCGCCTTTTTTTATTTACTATTCTTAAAAATTCTATGCCCATGCGGTTTCAGGGAAAGCAGCAGCACCGTGCCGAGCACGCCGACCGAAATGATCTCGCCAAGTCCTACCGTGAAAAAGAGGAAGGGCAGGGAGGCATCCACGTCCATATAGGCGTAACGAATGACAAAGGGAATGATAACGGTGTTGGCGAGGATCGGGGGGAGCGATGCGAAAAGGTAATGGAAGCGCCGCAGTAAGTAGGTGCCGATTGCTCCAACGAGGGTTGCAAGTGTACCGAAAATGATGTCGGGCAGCATGGCGGATGTGGCGATGTTGGCAAGCAGACACCCGATGGTGAGCCCGGGGATCGCCGCCGCGGTAAAGAAGGGCAGCACGCATAACGCCTCGGAAATGCGAATCTGTATGGCGTTGGTGCCCGAAAGCCCGAAGAGTGCCGAGAGCATGGTGAGGGCCACGTAAAGTGCGGCGATCACGCCCGCGTGGGTGAGAAATCGTACGTTTTTGGCTGTGCGGTTTTTCATTTTTTGGTTCTCCTTAGTTTTGTTTTAGGTGAGGATGGTTTCGAACTCACCGTTATTTTATTAAGCCTTGCGGCTAAATAACAGGGAAGAAATTACGGATCAATGATCCCTTGCTTTTCCATCTCGTCGGTCACCTCGGCATACATATAAAGCGAGCCAAGGCAAACGAGGGGGATACCATGCTTTTTTGCGGCGGCAACTGCTGCGGCAACGGCTTCACCAACGGTCCTGTAGCCCGTGGCGGCAACGCCAAGCGCGCGGAAGGTGTCGGCGTAACGATCGGCGTCAAGCGAGCGCGGATTGTTAGGTGTGAGAGTAAAGACGGCGGCGGCGTGGGGCGCGAGAGACGCCGCCATGGCAGGGTAGTCCTTATCCGCCATAACGCCTGTGAGCATTAGCACCTTATCCTCGCCAAAATAGGTGATAAGTGACTGCTTGGCGGCGGCAATGCCCTCGGGATTGTGCGCACCGTCCGAAATGATAAGGGGGGATTTTGAGAGCCTTTCAAATCTGCCGCGCCAGCGCGTGCTTGCAAGTCCCTCGCGCACCGCTTCCTCGGGGATTGAAAGACCGCGATTCTTTAATGCCTCAATAAGTGTGAGGACCGTGGCGGCGTTTTGCGGTTGATACGAGCCGAGCAGGGAAAGGCGGAGATCGTGCCGATCGCCATAGCTGATCGTGGTGCCGTCAAGCGAGAAGGCGGTGACGGTAAGGGGCGTGTCTTCGGCGGCAAGGAAGGGAACACCTGCCGCTTTGGCGGCGTTTTCGATCACGTTACGCGCCTTTTTGTCATAGCCGCCCCATACCATGGGGGCGCCTTTTTTGATGATGCCCGCCTTTTCAGCGGCGATCTTTTCAACCGTGTCACCGAGATATTCGGTGTGATCGAGCGCAATGCCCGTAATGACGGTGGCAAGCGGATCCTTGATGATGTTGGTGGAATCAAGCCGTCCGCCCATGCCGGTTTCCAGCACCACGACGTCGCAGTTCATTTCTTTAAAATACAAAAGTCCGATGGCGGTAATGAGCTCAAACTCGGTGGGCGCATCCTCCATCGCGTCTGCGTGCGGCTTTACCCGCGCGGTGACGTCGGCGAGCGCCTCGTTTTCGATCGGCTTGCCCGAAAGACAGATGCGCTCGTTAAAGTGCTTGATGTAGGGGGACACAAAGAGTCCCGTTTTGTAGCCTGCGGCGCGCAGGATTGCCTCGGTCATAGCGGAGGTCGAGCCCTTGCCGTTTGTGCCGGCAATATGAATAAAACGAAGACCGTCTTGGGGGTTATTCAGCCTTTTCAGCAGCTCCGTGATGCGTGAAAGCCCGGGGCGACTGCCCTTCCAAACGACGGAGTGGATATAAGAAAGCGCTTCCTCGTAGGTCATGATCAACACATCCTTTCAAATTGCTTTTGCAAAGCGCGGTTGCGCAGTAAGGCGTAAAGCAAGAGTATTTCCGCCGTGGCGACGATGGCGTAATTGACGCCGCGCCACGCAACGAATTCAAGGTAGCCAAGCTCGTATTTCGTAAGATACCAAGCGGCAAGTCCCGCCGATTTTATCAGCACAGAGCCGCAAAGATGTGCCATAACGGTGGCGAAAATGACACGGAGTAAAAGGGGTCTTCCCTTTAAAAAATATCCGATCAGTCCTGCCACAAGCCCCACGGCAGCGGCACCGAGGGTAACGATGGGGTTGATGGAATAGCCGTAGAGCACGCACCCAAGGAGATCGGCGACGATGGCAATGATCATAGCCGAAACGGGCCCCATCGTAAGCCCCGCAAGCAGCACGGGTAGGTTTTCAAAGCTGATGCGTATGAATTCCCCAAAGGGATTTGGAATTTGCAAAAACTTGCCGAGTACAATGCTCATGGCGGCAAGGATCGCGGCAAAGCAAAGCGCGCGCGTGTTGCCGAATACGGCAATACGGTGTGTGAATTTCCTGCTTTTTTGCGGTGCTTGCGCGTTATTTTTTTCTTGCTTCACAGAAAAACCTCCTTTCCCGAAATTCATTCGAAGAAAGGAGGCGAAAAAATCGCACTTGTTCAAACGAAGCGGGATGCAGAACGGTGACCGTGGTTCCCCTTCGTCCGACCGGCAACTCCCCGTCCCATCGGCACTTAACGCCACCATTCTTACTCTTCAAGATAAATTTATTATAAACATTGTTGAGGAGATTGTCAATAGTTATTCTTGACAATCCTTGGAGGCTATGGTAGAATTTTTTTAGTTCTTTTCAAAAAGGGGGATTTTTTATGATTTTTGAGCACATTAAGCTGCCGCTTGTAAAGGCAACTCTCACACCCATTTGCATCTCTAATACCGACGAGCTGAAAATGACACCGCGCCGCGCCGTGATCGTTTGTCCCGGCGGTGGCTACCGCTTCCGCTCCGATCGCGAGGCGGAGCCGATCGCTCTGCAGTTTCTTGCCGCCGGCTTCGCTACCTTTATTCTCAATTACAGTGTGGGCGATGACGCGGCAAATTACACGCCCTTAAAGGAGGTCGCAAGCGCGGTGCGCTTTGTGCGCGAGAATGCGGCTGACTATAACGTCGATCCCAATTACGTTTTTACCTGCGGCTTTTCTGCGGGCGGTCACCTTGCGGCATCTGCGGGTGTGCTTTGGAGCTCTCCCGCACTTGCCGAGGTCGTGGCGGGCGCACCCGAGGGCATCGCGCGCCCGACGGGTATGATCTTGTCTTATCCCGTCATTACGGGCGGTGAATACGCGCATAAGGGCTCGTTTTATCACCTTTGCGGCACCGAAACGCCGACCGAAGCTGAGCTTGACGCCTTTTCGCTTGAAAAGCATGTGGACGCAACGACACCGCCCGCGTTTTTGTGGCATACCTTTACCGATAAGGTCGTACCCGTGCGAAACGCGTTGCTTTTTGCGGATGCAATGGTAAGAGCGGGCGTGTCGCTTGAAATGCACATTTTCCCCGCGGGCCATCACGGTCTTTCGCTCGCGAACGAGCAGACCAACAGGGGCAGTGCCACGGGGTATGAAGCATCTGTTTCCGGATGGATCGACCTTGCGATCCGCTGGGCACGCGAGCTGTGAGGGCTGTCGGATTTGGCGCTTCTCGCCTAACCTGACCTCCGTTATAAAAAGTGAAGGGCGACCTCGAAGATCGAGGTCGCCCTTTTGATTTTCTTATTCTTCGGTAATGAGGCCGTAGTTGCCATCCTTGCGGCGGTAGACCACCGAGGGCTTTTCGGTTTCGGCATCGCGGAACACAAAGAACTGGTGCTCAAGCAGGTTCATTTGCAGGATTGCCTCCTCAACCGACATGGGCTTGACGGGAATGTATTTGGTGCGGATCTGAAATTCGCCCTCTTCCTCCTCGTCAAGGTCACCCGGCTCGCTTACCGCAAAGGCGCCGCTCTTCAGGCGCTTTTCAAGGCGCGTTTTGTTCTTGCGGATCTGACGCTCAAGCGATTCAAGCGCTTCGTCAATGGCGTTTTGGAAGGTTTCCGCACCCTCCTCACAGCGGAAGATGGTGCCACCGTAATATATGGTAATTTCAACGTATTGTAACTCATGTCTGCAGCTGTACAAGACGATTGCCTCAGCCTCGTCACCGAAAAAGCGCTCAAAGCGAGCGAGCTTCTTTTCGGTCAGCTCCTTCAGGGATGGACGAACGGTCATTTGCTTACCACTGATTGTAATCTTCATATAAGCTTCCGCCTTTCCGTACCGTGATTGGTTTTGTCACTTGGTACAGTTTCATTATATCATATTGTTTGTGAAAAATAAATAGGTTTTTGAAAACTTTTTTAAAAAATATGTGAAATTTGCCCACTTTTTTGACAAGAAAACCAAAAAAGCACCTCTTCGCTTCAAAAAGAGGTGCTTTTTTATGATTTATTTCGGTATCAGCTTTCCACGAAGGGAGAATTTGCGTCATTTTTTGCGTCTTCCTTTGTGTCAAAGAGGTCAAGCGAGCAGGCCTTTTCCTGCGGCGCAAGCAAGCGCGCGAGGATAAACGTCGCAATTAAAATGAGGGTGAGAAGTATGAGCGGGATATTGCATTTGACCGAAAGGGACATGGCGCCGCCCCCAAGATAACGACGGCTGATGAGCGACACGTATTCAGGGAACAAAGCGGGCGCGAGGAGCAGTAGGTGAGATAAAAACAGGCACACGCGGTTGGGAAATACGGTTTTGTGGCGGATCTTTGCGCGGCGCGCCGCGTCGGGGTCGGTGGTTGTCATGACAATGTACAGCTGCGAAACGGAAAAAACCGAGAAGGCAAGTGCCGCCAAAAAGCAAAGGATCGCGATAATGCCGCCTGCCATGAAAAAACCGTAGAGCGAGCCCTGCGTGCCGCCGCCCGACAAAAAGTGCAGGCGCGCGCTTTTGAGTGTGTTGAAGCAGAGTTGAATGGGGGATACCCAAAGTCCTATTTTGCCCTGCAGGGCAAAGACCGAGTGGCAAAGACCGCTGATGAGAAAGACTAAAATGGAGAAAAGGGGCAGCGTGTAGCGCAGGATCACCAGCTTGCGGCAAAGCGGGAGGGGGAGCTCCTTTGGGTTGAGAGGCTTTTTTTGATCGTTCATTACGTCTTTGGCTGCCCCTCTACAAAGTATGCCGCCTCCATGTCCGCCGTGGCAAGTGCCATAGCGAGGGGGAAGCGCGCGAAGGCGTTACCGACGGTGTTGTTATCCTCTGTGCCCGAGAAGCCCATGTGGTAGCGAATGGCAAATGCCTCGTCACGCGTCAGGCGCATAAAGCCCGAAATGATGTAGACCGATTTCTCGCCGTGCCCGTAGGGCAGATCGTCCTCAATGGTGTAGTAGGGCACCGATTTCCACACGCCGTTCTCCTTGACGTTGCGGGTGCTTTCTTTGTAAAAATTGATCTTGCAAAGGTCGTGCAGAAGGGCGGCAATGGCGATGCTTTCCTCGGAGTAGTCAAGCCCGTAGACCTCGCGCACACGCGGTCTTGCAAGATAGTCGCAAAGGCAGTCGTAGACGTTGAGGCTATGCTCAAGAAGCCCACCGGGGTACGCGCCGTGGTAGCGGGTGCTGGCGGGTGCGGTAAAGAAATCGCAGTTATCCGAGCAAAGATAATCAAGCAGCTTTTCCGAGCCGTCGCGGCGGATCTTTTCCTTAAAAATCGAAATAAAGCGCTCCTCGTTGGTCATGCTCGCGTTGCTTTGCGTGCCCCCCGAGGCGGAGTGATCAAAAAACATTTCCATGGTAATCAAGCCCTTTCTGTTTTAGGATTATACAAGTCGCTTTTATTATAGCATATGGGTGCGCAAAAGGCAAGAGCAGTGCACAAATTCTGTGAATTCTAACGTATTACTTTACTTTTGGCGAAATATGTAGTATAATGGCAGTAAGAGGTGGTGAGAAAGATGGACGAGATGATATATAATCCCCTGGAGGAGTTTGACAGTAAATTCAAAAATCTCCACTTGCATCACACAAAACAGTATCTTGATGGGCTTGTGCAGCAATCGGGAATAAATATTGAGGAAAACAGAAAAACCGTAAAGGAATATCACAGCCTGAAGGAAACGTTTGCCAAAATCAAGAAAAAGCTCAACCTTTGGCGTTTCTTGCGCGTGCTGATGATCATCACGTTGATTTTGATCCCGCTGGTCATCGTGAAGATCACGCCGAAAATCAAGGCGTTGCGCGGGGAGCTTTCCGAGCTTGACAAAAAAATCGCGGAGCTGCTTATGCTAGCCGAGCGTCAGATGGCACCGCTTAACAGCCTGTTTACCGACCGTGATGCCCTTAAAATTATAGAATCCACCATACCGATGATCTCCTTTGCCTCCTCGTTTTCGGTTGATCAAGAAAAAAATATGGCGATCAATTATGATTTTAAGGATTACAGTGATATTGAGCAATCAACGCTTGACGTTCTGGCGGGACATTATAACGAAAATCCGTTTGTGTTTGAAAAAAAGCTGATACACGAAATGGGTACGCAAATATATCACGGCACCAAGATCATTACCTGGACGGAAAGATATCGCGGCAGTGACGGCAAGCAGCATACCCGTGTGCGAACGCAAACCCTTCATGCCTCCGTAACAAAGCCGAAGCCCTTTTATTCCACCCGGGTGGCTCTGAATTATTGCGCACAGGGCGGTCCCGAGCTATCCTTTACCCGAGATGCGACGAATCTTGACAGGAAAAACGACAGGGAAATCGAGCGTTATGTCAAAAGGGGTGAGAAAAAGCTCAAAAAGATGACCGATCGGGCGATTAAGCAAAACAAGGACTTCGTGAGTATGTCAAACGCTGATTTCGAGGTGCTTTTTGACGCACTTGACCGAACCAACGAGGTGCAATTCAGAACGCTTTTTACACCGCTCGCGCAAACAAATATGGTCGATCTGATTCGCTCGCAGTCGGGATACGGTGACGATTTTCATTTTATCAAGCAAAGGCGAACCAACCGTATTATCACACAGCACAGCCAAGGCAGAGCGATCACCCTTTCCCCGTCGGAGTATACCTCGTATTCGTTTGACGTGATAAGGGAAAGCTTTGTTGGTAAGAATACGGAGTATTTTAAGCAGGTCTACTTTGATTTTGCCCCGCTTTGGGCGATACCGCTTTACCAGGAAAGACCCGTACATTCATTGCAACCGATTTCCGATTATGCGCAGAATTATTCCTACAAGGAGTGCGAGGCGCTTTTAAATAAGGTGAACGAAAAATACGTTGTACACCCGAGCACAAAGACCAAGGCGATTTTAAAATCGGATTTTGTGGGGGCGGAGAGTGGCATGGACAAGATCTCTGTTACCGCATATTCTTACGATAAGGCTGCGCGTCTTGATCTGATTCCGGTTTTTGGCGGTGACGGCAGGTGGCATAACGTTCCCGTGCCGTGGACTGAGTACATTCCGCTTGAGCAAAGCAACCGGTTCTTTGTGACGACCAAAGAGCGTGCGGAGAATTGCCACGTGATCGGGCGGCGCAGTAATCTTTGTATTTTCAATGAAAAATAAAACATAAAAAGGAGAATGAGAAAATGGCAAACCAATTAGACGAACTGAATCCCGAGATCAGAGAAGAAGGACTTGACACGAACGTAATCGCAAAAAAGCTTCCATCAGAGGTGGGAGTCGGCTCAAAGGTGTTTGAGATTTTGCTGTGGGTATGCGGTATTATTCCCGGTGTGATCTTTTTGTTTATGAAGATCAGTGCACAAAAGCATTTTGACCAGCTGCAGCAAAAGATCCAGAGAAACGCATCTCAGATCGACAACTACCTTGAGCAGCGCGTTGTCGTGCTTCAGAACTGCGCACGTCTGCTTGATAAGGCGATCGATCTTGACAAGAGCACGTTTGAGAACATTGCAAGATACCGCTCCGGCAATGTGGCTGATAACGATGCGGCGCGCAATGAGCTTGGCGGTCGCGTTGACACGATTTCAAGAGACATTAACGTTGCGATTGAAAATTATCCCGATTTGAAGGCACACAAGGAGATCGCGGATGCGATGCAGCAGAATATGTATCTGCAAAGAGAGATCACCGCGGCAAGAGAGCTTTATAACGACACCATCAATGAGTGGAACAAGGATATTTTTGCTTGGCCCACAAAGCAGATCGTTGCAGCCAAGAACGGCTATACGACAAGAATTCCCTTTATTGCTTCGCAGGAGATCAAGCAAAAGGCAAAGGAAGTATTCTTCTGATTCATTCGCGCAGATCCAAGGTACACCGATAAATAAAATCAATAACCGCTTTCCCTTATTCTTCTTGGATAAGGGAAAGCTTTTTTTGTTAGATACCTCTTGGCACCTTAAAAAAATTCCGTCAAACGGTAGACAAGCACGTAAAATTATGGTATAATATTTTTTAACTATATACTATTGCGAGGACAAACAAATGGATTTTAAACTTTCCACACAGCCCTATAAGGGAACACGTGATTTTTACCCCGAGGATATGAAGCTCCGTAACTGGTTTTTCGGCAAGGTGCGCGAGGCACTTGAGACCGCTTGCTTTGAGGACTATAACGGTCCGATGCTTGAGTCGCTTGACCTCTACGCCGCCAAGAGCGGTGAGGAGCTCGCGAAGGAGCAGACCTACAATTTCACCGACCGCGGTGACCGTATGCTTGCCATTCGTCCCGAGATGACGCCGACCGTCGCGCGCATGGTTGCCGCCAAGATGGGCGAGCTCAACTATCCGCTCAAATGGTTCAGCATCGGCAATATGTACCGCTATGAGCGCCCCCAGCGCGGACGCTTGCGCGAGTTCTGGCAGGTGAACGTTGATATTTTCGGCTGTGATACCTTTGAGGCAGACCTTGACGTTATTTCGAGTGCGGTGCTCGTTATGCGCGCGTTTGGCGCGGATGAAAGCATGTTTACCGTGCACATCAATAACCGCCGCTTCTTCAACGACGTGATCGCCGCCATTGCGGGCACGGACGAGGAGGGAAGCCGCAAGGTTTCCAAGGTGGTTGACCGCAAAAATAAGGTGCCGCGCGAGAATTACGAGGCGGATCTTCGTGCGCTTGGACTTAACGACGAGCAGATCGCAAAAATTGACGCGCTTTACGGCATGAGCGTGAAGGAGGCGACCGCCATTTGCCCCGATTCCGTTGGCGCGGCGGAGCTAAACGCCCTCTTTGACGCGCTTGACAAGACGGGTCTTGCCAAATACTGCGTCTTTGATTTCGGTATCATCAGAGGACTTGACTACTATACGGGTACGGTTTTCGAGGTTTTTGATAACGCACCCGAAAATAACCGCGCCATGTTCGGCGGCGGCAGATACGACAACCTCGTCGGGCTCTTTGTTAAGAACGCCAAGATCTCGGGCGTTGGCTACGGCATGGGTGACGTGACGCTTGAAAACTTCCTCAAAACGCACGGACTTGTTCCCGATTTTGACAAGGAGGGCACTAAGGTGCTTGTCACGCGCTTTGACGACGTGCCCCTTGAAGCATACGTTTCGCTTGTTGACCGCATGCAGGCATGTGGCGTTCGCTCCTCGCTTTACCTTGGCAGCAAGAAGTTTGGTAAGCAGATCGATTATGCCGCCAAGTCGCACTACACCCACGTGGTGATCATGGGCGGTGACGAGCTTGCAAACGGCACGGTCAAGGTGAAAAACCTTGCCACCCGTGAGGAAAAAACTGTGGCTGCCGCAGACCTTGGAGCTGCTTTCCTGTGATTTTGCGTTTGTTGTTGCGGGTGTCGCGGTGTTTGGCGTTGTTGCCTATTTCGTATTGAAAAAGTAAGAGGTTTTCTATGATCTATATGTTTCTTGCAAACGGCTTTGAGGAGATCGAGGCACTTTGTCCGCTTGATCTTTTGCGCCGCGCGGGGCTTGAGGTCACGACCGTCGGTGTTGGCGGCGAGATGATCGCGGGCTCGCACGGCATTACCGTGGCGGCGGATATTCCCGAGGGAATGTATGCCGATGCCGCGCCCGATATGATCATTTTGCCCGGCGGTATGCCCGGCTCGAAAAATCTTGACGAGAGTCGTGTGGTCGATATGGCACTTCGTGCCGCTTCGCGCAAGGGGGCATTTATTGCCGCCATTTGCGCCGCCCCCATGGTCCTCGGTCACCGCGGGCTTCTTGCGGGTAAGCGCGCGACGTGCTATCCCGGCTTTGAAGGGGAGCTGACGGGTGCGACGGTTGAAAACGCGCGTGTCGTGCGCGACGGTAATATCATTACCGCCGTTGGTATGGGCGCGGCGCTTGAGTTTGGTCTTGCGCTTGTCGAGGCGCTTTGCGGCAAGGAAAAGCGTGAGGCACTTGCCCGCGCCGTGATCGCTCCCTGATGTGTAAGGAAGAAAAGGCGGCGCTCCGAAAAGAGCTTTTGGCGCGCCGCCGCGCCATTGGGGAAAGCGAGCGCGAGGCACTTGACGCGGCGCTGATCGGTCATATTGCCGCGCATCGTTATTTCTTGAATGCAGATGCGATCCTTGGATTTTATCCTGTGAGGGGAGAGCCGGATCTTACCCCGCTTTACCGCATGGCAATGGCAAGGGGCGTGCCCGTGTATCTTCCGCGCATTACGGAGGGGGAAATGACCTTTTACCGTTATCTTGAGGGTGAGGTGCTGGTGTCCGATGAGGTGCGTGTCCCCTCTCCCGCGCCGAAAGGCGACACGGCAAAGCCAACCGCCGAGACCCTTTGTATTTTGCCGGGACTTTCAGCGGATAAGGGTGGCGTACGTCTTGGCTACGGCGGTGGATTTTACGACCGTTTTTTGCCCCGTTTTGCGGGTAAAGTGATATTTCCGCTATACAGCGCCCTTTTGGTGGAGCACCTGCCCGCCGAGCCGACGGACTGTCCCGTCGCGTGCATCATAACAGAGAAAGGAGAGAGCTTACATGTCTAAACTGATTCCGCCCCGCCCCCCCTATAAGCCCGAAAAGCATACGGTTGGCGTTGCGGTGCTTGCGGTATTCCTTTTGGCTTTTGCCGCGCGTTTGCTCTTCCTTTTCTTGCCCGTTTTGGGGGATATGCCGTATTTTGTGTTGGCAGAGGTCCTTGCGATCATCGTTCCGTTTGTCACATTTGCGATATTACGCGGTAAGGGATACGGCAAGGCATTGCGCATCAAAATGCCGCGCGTGACGCATACGCCCTTTTTGATTGCCGCTTTTTTTGTTTTACTGTTTGGCGGATTTTTGCTCGTTTTGCTGGTTGGTGACACGGAAGCTGTCGACAGTGTACTGACACCGCTTGCGATCAGTGCCGATGCGGGGCTTCTTGATAAAATATTGGCGCCGCTTCTGTTCGCAATCCTGCCTGCGGTAATTGAGGGATTCTTTTTTCGCGGCGTGGCGGCACTTGAATACGAGCGCCGCGGTGCCGTTCGCGCGGTCTTAATGAGCGCTCTTTTGTATGCCGCCGTGCATTTCGATCTCTCAAATTTTCTCGTGCATTTGTTTGTCGGCGTTTTGCTGATGCTGGTGCTCTACGCGACCGATTCCTTGCTCGCCACGGTTATTTTGCACGCGCTCTTTAACCTTGCGCTTTATTTCGGCGGCACGTACCTCAAGGTGCTGTTCGATTTCACGGGGAATCTCAGGCTTATGCTCTTCTTGCTGATTCTCGGATTTTTGCTTTCACTTTTCGCAATGCTGATGATTGTTGCCGCCATATATCGCGCACGTGACGAATACGGCATCGGTGATCCCCGCCGCGCCGTACCTTACGAGGTGCAATATCACACGATCCTTGACGCACTTCGCGACCCCTCGATCATCGTGTGCTTGATTCTTACAGTGCTTGGATTTATTTTTCTTTAAACCCCAAGGGGCTGAGTCATTAGATGCAGAAGGTGTGATCTTGGTGTGATAGGCGTATTTCATACGTCGAACACCAAGAGCGCGACTAAAAAACACACATTAATGAATTTCGGCACGAAATTCTACCTTGAAATCTAACATAAAAAAGCGAAGCCGCTTTCCCTTACCCCTAAAAGGTATAAAGGAAAGCGGTTTTTTTATTGTGCTTTTCGTGTGTGTTTTTGTTCGGCACTAATGAATTAGCCCCTTTTTCTATGAAAACAGGGCGCTTGCAAATTCAAGGATTTTAAAACGAAGCTTGTATTTCGGCTTTTCGGTGTCGGTGATGATGCGGTATTGCTCCTCGGTGAGCCCTGCGGCAAGGAAGGCGGCTTCTGCCGTGCTTTTGTCAGTGGCGGCGGAAAGGCAAAGGGGAGGGAAGAGCACGCACCACCAATTTTTACCCCGCGCCTCGCCGATCATCACGCGAAGCGAGAGATATTCGCCCGCGGGGAAGGCAAGCGCTTCATATTTTTTGGTGGGATAGACCTCGTTTGTCAGTGTGACCTTGACGGTATCGTTCCTGCCCGCGCGGCGAATGGCGCTTTGGGCGGCACCCTGTAAGGTGTCAAGTGAGCGGGATAAAATTTCCTCTGCCTCATCTTTGGTTTTGGCACTTGCAAGCAGGGGCTTCGCGGCGGCAAGCACGGCGTCGCGCACGTGGAGCTTCAGAGCCTGCTCCTTTTCGCTGTTGTCGTTTGCAAGCACGTGCAGGCGTATGACGCTGTCGTAAATTTCATTTTCACCGTGTATCGGTAATATCATTACTGCGCTGATCGTCAAAATCAACGCCATAGAGATCAAGATGCATTTTTTCATGGTGACACTCCTTTCTTGTGTTGTCATCATTCCCCCTTTTTGGCGTGTTTATGCAAGCCGCCAAAAAATTTTAACACAAGGGGGAAAATGCTTGTTTTTTGGGGAAACATATATTATAATAGTGGTAATAACATGATGACCGAAAGGAAGGACCCTTATGTTGACAACGAAAAGCTTGTTTGATCTTTCTCATTCCCTCGCGGGCACACGTCTTGCCGCGTTTGAATATGCGTGGGAGGCGCTCCCCTTTATCGGTGAATGGATAAAGGAGATCGGCAGATCGCTTGATCCCAACGAATACGACGAGATCGCACCCGAGGTGTGGGTGGCGAAAAGCGCCGTGGTTGCCAAGAGCGCGCTGATCGAGGCGCCTGCCATCATCGGTGCGCGCACCGAGGTGCGCCACTGCGCGTATATCAGAGGCAATGCCCTCATCGGCGAGGATGCGGTGATCGGCAACTCCACCGAGATCAAAAACGCCATTTTGTTTGACGGCGTGCAGGTGCCCCACTACAATTATGTGGGCGATTCCGTCCTCGGCTATTACGCGCATCTTGGCGGTGGTGTGCTTTTGTCGAACTTCCGCAGTGACCACGGGCTTATTACGGTGAGAGCCGAGGGAATTGCCATTGCAACGGGTATGCAAAAGGTGGGTGCAATGATCGGCGACCGCGCAGAGATCGGCGCGGGATCGGTGCTTAACCCAGGTACGGTGATCGGCAAAGAAGCGATTGTCTATACGCTTTCCTCCGTGCGCGGCTTCGTGCCGCCCCGCACGATCTATAAAAAGGCGGGCGAGGTCGTTGAGCGCCGCATGGAAAAGTAAAAGAATTTCCTTGTTTTTTTAAAAAATGCGTTGACATTGAAGAGGAAAGCAGATATACTATTAATTAATAGATTTATTTATATTAGAAAGAGGTTTTGAAATGAAGGTATTATTGACGGGCGGTGCCGGCTATATCGGCAGCCATACGATCGTGGAAATGAACGCTGCGGGACACGACGTGGTGGTGGTTGATAACTATTCCAACAGCTCCCCGAAATCGATCGGACGTGTGGAGGAGATCATCGGCAAAAAGATTCCCGTTTACGAGGCAGACGTCGCCGACGAGGCGGCAATGGACCGCATTTTCAGCGAGCACAAGATCGACGCCGTGGTGCATTTTGCAGGCTACAAGGCAGTTGGCGAGTCGGTCAGCAAGCCGATCGAATATTACGAGAACAATATCGGCTCTACCTTAACGCTTCTTCGCTCCATGAAGAAGGCGGGCGTGAAGAAGCTGATCTTCAGCTCCTCCGCAACCGTTTACGGCACCCCTGATAAGTGCCCCATTACCGAGGATAGCAAGACGGGCAACTGCTCGAACCCCTACGGCTGGACCAAATATATGATCGAGGTAATTCTCAAGGATTACTGCGTTTCCGATCCCGATATGCAGGTCGTGCTGCTGCGCTATTTCAACCCCGTTGGCGCGCACAAGAGCGGTATGATCGGTGAGATGCCCAATGGCATCCCCAATAACCTCATGCCCTTTATCACGCAGGTTGCGGTTGGCAAGCGCAAGGAGCTTGCGGTATTTGGCAACGATTACCCGACCCACGACGGCACGGGCGTGCGTGACTTTATCCACGTGGTGGACCTCGCGCGCGGTCACGTGGCGGCTCTTAATTACAACGAAAAGGGTGCGGAGGTCTTCAACCTCGGCACGGGCACGGGCTACAGCGTGCTTGATATGGTCAATGCGTTCGTGAAGGTGAACGGCGTTCCCGTTCCTTACCGCATCGCAGAGCGCCGTCCCGGCGACATTGCGACCTGCTATGCAGACCCCGCAAAGTCAAAGCGCATGCTTGGCTGGGTTG